>JBBRCV010000058.1:0-24414 GCA_038204505.1 Elainellales cyanobacterium | reverse complement strand
GTTTCTGCCGAGGCGTAACGATCCTTCGGCTTTTCCGCCATCATCTTTTCTAAGATTTTGACCAGAGTTGGATCAAGCTTGACCAACATCTGCCACTTCCACTCCAAAGAACTCGGATCGATCAACTGGCTAGGAGGCTTTGCCGTCAGTAGCACCACCGCAGTCACCGCCAACGCATACAGATCGCTCCGAGGCGAGCATTGCCCCATCCGCAGTTGCTCATAGGGTGCATAGCCCGACTTGCCTACAGACACCGAAGCTTGAATCAAGCCATCGGCGGGAGTGTGGGCTAGATTTAAGTGATTTGCTGCTTGTTTAACTGCTCCGAAATCAATCAGAATCGGTAGTTTTTTCCCTCTTGCCAGCATCACGTTGTCGGGAGAAATGTCACGATGTACGATGTTTTGCTTATGCAAATATGCCAGTACGCGCAGTAAATCCTTTAACCATTGCAAGATCTCGGTTTCGGTGAAAGTGGTGCCGGTTTGATGCTTGTCTCGTAATAGATTCCAATAGGTTTTGCCATTGATATATTCCTGAACAATAAATAATCGGCTGTCTTCTTCAAAAACTGCCAAAAACTTAGGAATTTGAGGATGGTTGAGCTGGTGGAGAATTGTGGCTTCTCTCTGAAATAATTCTCGAAGCTTTTGGGTAATGACGGCATCGCCTCGGTTGCTAGGGGCGAATTCTTTGAGGACACAGAGTTCGCCAAAACGCCACTTATCTACAACTAAATAGGTTCGCCCAAAACCGCCCCGCCCCAAGACGCGCTGAATCCGATAGCGACGATCCACTAATGTTCCAGGAAGTAGCTCTGCTGCAATCGTCACCACTTAGCTCCTTACATACTCAATTTGCAATTCTTTGGTAGATGCAGACTAGCCTTTACATCGAATGGTAGCTCAGTAGTAAAGGAGGGGCAATCCTTAGCTATTGACATTTGTTCAAGGCAGATTAGAAATTACCCTGAAATTCTACAGTCTCAGCGGCAATAGCTCAAACAGTAGCAGAAAACTGCCCGGCTTCTTTGTAGCGAGAGTTGCCTCAGTGAATTGCTTTGATAGAGATGCGATCGCCAAATAAAACAGGACGACCTCCTAAGTTATCTCTTTTTCACTTTATCACGGCTTACTAGCCGGACTTTTGATTCTATCTCCCACTATTTAGCATCAAACGGACTTACCAAATTTTCAACATCCGTAATCCAAACTTAGGCAGTTCTGGCTCACCACTCACTATTTCAGGATGATCTAAAACTTGAGGCTCCTGATTGGGACGGTAAACATGGACGTTGCGGTGCTTTCGATCAATCAATAACCCCAAAGATGCACCATTGGCAATGTATTCCTGCATTTTTTCTTGGAGTGGACTGAGGCGATCGCTAGCGGATCTCAGTTCAATCACAAAATCAGGGCAGATAGGAGCAAACGAGGATTTTTGCGCTTCGGTTAAAGCATTCCAGCGCTCTAACTTAATCCAAGATGCATCGGGGGAGAGAGTTGCACCGTTGGGTAAGGTAAAACCAGCGCTAGAATCAAAGGCTTCACCTGTGCCATCCTGATCTGCCCAGTTTGCTACTTGTTGGGCAATTTTAATGTTGCGGTTACCCGTATCTGCAAAAGCGGGAGACATAATGATCAACTCTCCCATTGCAGTCCGCTCAATTTGCAAATCTCGATTGGCTTGGCAAAACTCATAAAACTCTACTTCTGACATTTGTGCCAAGGAGGGAAAATTGACAGATAAGGGAATGTTTTCAGTTTGAATGAGTAAGGTGGTCATTGCGAAAGTTTTATTGATTTTTCTGTAATAACGCCTAACAAATTTATGGCTGCTTAATTTATGGCTCCTTATAATGTTATGTCAAAAAAGCTATGCCAAAAGAACAGTACAGATAATCGGGTGTACACGATGATTTTTTGCTGCTGGAGGTAAAATTTCAACCTCTCGTCAGGCATTAACCGCTGAGTTGCTCCCAACGACTGATGAGAGAGTCATAACGATAAAGAACAGTATCTCATAATACATAATGTCCTCTACTATTCTCTATATGCTCTTAGCGGAAGCAATGCCAGGAACGAACCGTGAGATTTGAGCAGTACGAACCAGGCGATTTTTACGACGAACTGTTTCTGGCTAATGGTCAGCCCAGATCAGAGGCTATTCCATTGATCGAGCGGATTAATTCGCTCTCTATAGAAGAACTTCAGCAGCGTCAACGGGCGGCACAAACTGCGCTCTTCCAGTTAGGCGTTACTTTTAATGTTTATAGTGATGACCAGGGAACAGAACGCATTTTCCCGTTTGATATTGTGCCTCGCATTTTGGTGGCGAAAGAATGGGCACGGTTAGAGGAAGGCTTGAAGCAACGAATTCATGCGCTTAATCTATTTCTATCGGATATTTATGGTGAACAGAAAATTCTTAAGGATAAGGTTATCCCAGAAGAATTAGTTTATTCTGCAACGGGATTTCTGAAACCCTGTATGGGGTTGCAACCGCCTCAAGGGATTTGGTGCCATATTACCGGAACGGATTTAGTCCGCGATCGCGATGGTCAGTGGTACGTGTTGGAAGATAACCTTCGCTGTCCTTCGGGCGTATCTTACGTATTAGAAAATCGACGGGTGATGAAAAGCACATTCCCGCTCGTTTTCAACAAAATGGCAATTAAGCCAGTCGAAGATTATGCCAGTCATTTACTCGAAACTTTACTGAATCTAGCGCCTCTTGGACTCCCCGATCCAACCGTTGTAGTCTTGACTCCCGGAATGTACAACTCGGCATACTTCGAGCATTCTTTTCTGGCGCAACAAATGGGTGTTGAACTGGTTGAAAGCCGAGATTTGGTAATCGTCAATGGCTACTTGCAAATGCAGACGACCAAAGGTTTAAAGCGCGTAGATGTCGTTTATCGACGCATTGATGATGATTTTATTGATCCCCTGACGTTTCGAGCCGATTCGTTGTTGGGTGTGCCCGGACTGATGGATGTTTATCGGGCTGGACGCGTGGCGCTGGCGAATGCGCTAGGAACCGGAGTTGCGGATGATAAGGTGATTTACGCTTACGTCCCTAAAATCATTCGTTACTACCTCGACGAAGAGCCACTGTTGCCCAACGTTCCGACTTATCTTTGCTGGGAGCCAGATCAACAAAGTCATGTTCTAGCAAACCTTGATCAACTCGTGGTTAAACCTGCTGATGGTTCAGGTGGCTACGGCATGTTGGTTGGACCTCACGCGACCTCCGAAGAACGAGAAAATTTTGCAGAACGGATCAAAGCTAATCCGCGAAATTACATTGCTCAGCCAACGCTATCTTTATCTCGCGTACCTACTTTGTTTGGCGATCGCTTTGAAGGTTGCCACGTCGATCTTCGTCCCTACATTTTGTATGGCAAAGAAATCTACATTAATCCCGGTGGCTTAACGCGGGTTGCCCTCAAAAAAGGCTCATTAGTCGTCAACTCTTCCCAGGGCGGCGGCAGTAAGGATACTTGGGTCGTTCAATAGCTATTCCAACTCTTAACTATTTCAAATCTTAACTCTAAAATTTCCCATGCTAAGCCGCGTCGCTGGTTCAATCTACTGGCTCAACCGTTACGTTGAACGAGCCGAAAACATTGCTCGATTCGTCGATGTCAATTTGAATCTGCTGTTAGATTCGCCTGTGGGTGTGGAGCAACAATGGGCACCCTTAGTCATGACCACAGGAGATTTAGAGCTATTTAAAGAGCGTTACGGCACAGCCACAGCCGATAACGTTGTGCAGTTTTTGGCGTTTGATAGCGATTATTCCAACTCGATCACGTCTTGTTTACGACTAGCCCGCGAAAATGCGCGATCGGTGCGAGAGATTATTTCCTCGGAAATGTGGGAGCGAGTGAACGCTTTTTATCTCATGGTGAAAGAAATTTCTCAGGCTCCACCGTTGTCACAGTTACCCAGCTTTTTTGCTGAAGTGAAGCTAGCTAGCCACTTGTTCGCGGGTGTGATGGATGCGACCATGACTCATAATGAGGGCTGGCATTTTGGGCAATTGGGCAGGTTTTTGGAACGCGCAGACAAAACTGCCCGCACTTTAGACGTTAAATACTTTATCCTGCTGCCTTCTGCCGAAGATATCGGTACGGCTCTAGACGAGCTTCAGTGGATTGCTTTACTCAAGTCTGCCAGCGGCTATGAGATGTATCGCAAATGTCAGCACCGCATCAGCCCCCAAGACATTGCCAAGTTTTTAATTTTAGATCGAGATTTTCCGCGATCGGTGCAGTTTTGTCTTTTACAGGCAGAAAAATCCCTCCACCAAATTACCGAAACTACACCGGGACGCTGGAGTAACCCTGCCGATCGCACCCTCGGAAAACTTCGATCTGAGCTAGATTTTATTACTATTGAAGAAATAATTAAGCGAGGATTACACGAGTTTTTAGACGATACTCAGCTTCAGCTTAATCAGGTTGGGCGGGGCATTTTTGAAACATTCTTTGAGTTGCAATCTGTGAGCTTGTAGCCTTATAAACTAATGTATCAAATTTCCCATATCACTACCTATGCCTACGATCGCCCCGTCATCCTCTCTCCCCATGTGATCCGGCTACGTCCTCGGAGCGATGTGGCACAAAAACTTTGCCAATTCTCTCTCACCGTTTCACCCATTCCTCAAGGCACTTCAGAAATTGTTGATCTGGACGGTAATTCTCTAATCAAAGTGTGGTTTAAAGAAGTTGAAACAACCTCTCTTTCTATTCAAACTCTGTCTCAGGTTGAAACTTTTCGCAGCAACCCTTTCGACTATCTGCTAGAACCTTGGGCGGCTCAACTCCCGCTCGATTATCCAACATCCTTGTATGGTCAGCTTCAGCCTTACCTTGGTGGTCAGTTTGCTAATAGCCTCGACCCGATCGCCACTCAACTTGCCCAGGAATTATGGCAGTTTACAGCGGGTAATACCCTGGCGTTCTTAAGCGAACTCAATCAACGGATCTACGCAACCTGCAAATACACCATCCGTGAAACAGGCATACCCTTTCCTCCCGGTATCACTTGGACTCAACAAATCGGCTCTTGTCGAGATGTGGCGGTTTTGTTTATTGAAGTTTGTCGAGCCGTCGGTTTGGCGGCAAGATTTGTCAGTGGTTACCAGGAAGGAGATCCAGATAGTAGCGATCGCCATCTCCACGCCTGGGCAGAGGTTTATCTGCCGGGTGCTGGATGGCGCGGATACGATCCTACCCAGGGTTTAGCGGTTGCAGCAGGGTATGTGGCGATCGTTGCCAGTGCGTCGGCTCAAAGTGCGGCTCCTGTAGAGGGATCTGTGAAGTCGGGCGCTCAGGCGACCTTGCAATATCAGTTGTTGATTCAGAAAAGCTGATTTTTCTGAATTGCCCTCATCCCCAGCCCTTCTCCCCAAGGAGAAGGGAGCTAGAATTCAAAGTCCCTCTCCCTCTCTGGGAGAGGGATTCAGGATGGGGGCAAAACCGAGATACTCCCAAAATTACTTTCTTTGTCTGATCGGCTTACTTTGTTGAATCAACATTTTCTCAAAGCTCAGCGTCACCACTCCCAGCGTCACCACCAAAATTCCAACTATCTGCGCCAGGGAAAGGAACGTGCGATCGCCTGGATTAATGATGACCGCTAACAGGGCTGTCAACGCAGGACCACTCGCTGCAATAATCGAAGCGTGTGCCGCACCCATGAAGCGAACCCCAAAATTATTGAGCAGATAACCGACTAATGTTAATCCTCCCAAAATTAAGCTGCCGCCGATGAGTCCCGCCCAATTGCTCGGCGGAGTATCAATGCCGATCGCAATTAAGCTCAAACTACTGAGCACGAAAATAGTGGCAAATTGAATCAAACTTACTGGAATTGGGTGGAGCTTACGAAAACTCACTTGCATGGTTAGAAGATACAAGCCAAAACAAATACCAGAGATCATTGCCGCACTAATACCTGTGCCCGACCAGTTTGCCGTAGTCGCTTTAACCGTAGTTAGGGCAATTCCGCAGGTAATCATGATCATCACCAGAACACGAAGAGCGGTGGGGCGATCGCCAAACAACGCCCAAGCCAACGGCACCGTAATTAGCGGATACATAAACAAAATTGTAATCGCCACCCCCGGACCCACTTGCCCAATGGCAATGTAAAGCATCACCTGCGACAAAAACAAAAAGAACCCACTGCCCACCACACTACTAATCAACCGCCGATCTTTGGATAAGCAAAACGTTTTAACATCTCTCCAGACAGGCTTATATAGCCTTGTCGCCAACAAAAACGCCATCAGCGGCACAACAATCAACATCCGCAGCCACAACAGCAGCAGCGAACTCCCCAAACTCTTAAGGCTAATGAACCCACCCACAGGCAACACGCCAAAAAGCTGACTCGGATTGCCCACAATCCCTACTGTCACGTTGTGTAACGACAGCGCCATCGTGGACAGCAGAATTAAAATTAGACCCAATTGAAACGACGAAAATTTTTGTGGTATGGCAGCAAATCTTTCGGTCTGTCTTTTGATCTGTCTTTTAATCTGGCTAATGATCGGCTCAATCAGCGGTTCAAGGTTTTGCTGTCTAGCATTTGATTGTTCACCGTGATGCACTTGTGCTTCGCCTGTTAGCTGAGCCTGCCCCGTGCCCTGCGATCGCGCCATCTCTAGTTGCAGTTGTTGGCTAATTCGTCGCACCAAAACTTCCAGAATTGCCTCTCCTTGTTTTCCCACGTTTTGCATTCGGTCAATCTGTTGAGACAAGGCGCTCTGGTAACTGTTGAGGTCATTCCGCAGAGTTGTAAAAGTGCGATTGAGTGTATCATCGATCGCCGTGAGTTGGGGTGAAGTGGCTCCTTGCGGGGATCTTGAAGCGACCTCTTGCGGATATGTCGAAGCGATCGCGCCTTCGTCGGCTGGTGAAACTTCCGAAAAAACCTGTACATCCGAAAAAGGATCTGCCTGACGCAGTTTTTGACTCAGGGCAACCTGCAAATGATTCGCCATCGCCAGAGCCAACTGCTTTGCCCAAGCTTGCTGCTGTTCCTGCTGCTGCCGCGACAAAACCACTTCATATTGAGATTGAGCCGCTTCACGCTGATTCTGAAGCTTTTCAATTTCATTGACCAACCGCGATTTCTCAGTTTGAAGCCGTCGAACATCCTGTTGGAGATGGGTCACGACTTCTTGCTGTAAATCTTGCAAGTCCTGGGTCATAGCCCGTAGAACGTCATCTGCGTTCCTCGCACCCTCGGATGACTCGATGTTTTTGGGTAGATTTTCTAGCCGCCCCATTCCTGTGCAACCTCGTTAGTAAGCTCGTAAACAAATTGCCAGATCTACGCAGATCGCTTTTGACTGTCGATGATATCTCCAAACCTGGGAAATAATTCAAAACTCCAGATTTAATCTCAAGACTGATGCCGATTCCCACTGGTTCCAAGAGATTCTACCCAAACCAAACTTTGGATAGACGACCCACTATGCGAGGATGAAAGAACGCAAAAATCGAACCTTGAATATTCGGAACAGGAGAGAAGGGAATGACCAGCAAACCCAAGATTATCGTGCTAGATGACGATCCTACGGGGTCGCAAACTGTCCATAGCTGTCTGCTGCTGCTCCATTGGGATGTAGAAACGCTGCGGTTGGGACTAGCCGACGAAGCCCCGATTTTCTTTGTGCTGACCAACACCCGATCGCTCCCTGCTGATCAAGCCCTTGCCACCACGAAAGAAGCTTGCCAAAACCTGAAAGCCGCGATCGCTGCTGAACACATTTCTGACTTTCTCCTTGTGAGCCGCTCTGACTCGACTTTGAGGGGGCATTATCCTGTGGAAACGGATGCGATCGCCCAAGAACTCGGTCCCTTCGATGCCCATTTCCTCACCCCAGCCTTCTTCGAGGGCGGACGATTTACCAAAGACAGCGTCCACTACTTGATCAAACCTAATGGAGTCGCCACTCCCGTCCATGAAACAGAATTCGCTGAAGACTCCGTATTTGGCTACAGCCATAGCTACTTGCCAGACTATGTAGAAGAAAAAACCCAGGGACGTATCGCTGCCGCCGAAGTCGAACGGTTTGTGCTGAGCGATATTCGCTCTGGTGTGTTGGAACGATTGCTGGCGCTGCACGATAACCAGTGTGTAGCGGTCGATTCAGAAACTCAGGCAGACATGAACCACTTTGCCGCAGATATTTTAGCGGCAGCGGCACAAGGCAAACGGTTTCTATTCCGTAGCGCCGCCAGTTTATTGACCGCATTGGCAGACCTGCCGCCCCAGCCCGTTGCCGCTGAAAACATGGCGATCTACACCCGTGAAGGCAAGCCCGGAGCCGTCATTGTGGGTTCGCACGTCCAAAAAACGACAGATCAGCTAGAGGAATTATTGAAACTGCCGGGAACCGTGGCAGTTGAGATCGATGTGGCGCAGTTGTTAAAGCGTTCCGCTGATCAACTTTTGAAGCAGGCATTAGAGCAAGTTAAGGCGATTCACGCCGATGGCAAGACTCCAGTTATTTTTACCAGCCGTGAAGAATTAAGCTTTGATGATGTTCAAACCCGCCTTGATTTTGGAGTAGCCGTTTCTGCTTTACTAATGGATATTGTTAAGGGCTTGCCCCAGGATATTGGGTTTTTAATTAGTAAGGGCGGCATTACTTCAAACGATGTTTTGAGTACGGGGCTTTCGTTGACTACGGCTCGCTTGATGGGGCAAATTCTTCCTGGCGTGTCGGTGGTGCGTACACCTAAGAGCCATCGGTTGCCCAATTTGCCGATCGTCTTGTTTCCAGGAAATGTGGGCGATCGCCATGCTCTTGGCGCAGCCTATCAACGGTTAATATCTAAAGGGCTGAGTCAAAGCGAACCCTAATTTTTCCAATCATTTTGTTCCGTTAGTCACCATGACGACTAACATAAAGTGTGTTGTCAGTGTCGGGTGGTTTGGCATCTAAACGTGTACCTTTTACCCAGTTGATTCATGAACTCCGATTCTCTAGTCACCGATTCTTTAGGCACCGATTCCATTTTGGCAATGCCTCAAACTCCGGCAACTCCCCAAGCCCAAGTGCGTTTTAAGGGAGAAGAAGGACGGTTGCTGTTGCTATTGCCATCAGAAACGGAGGGCGGTTCGGCACTGACTTGGATGGAAATTTGGCAGCAGTTGAAGCAACGGCTGAACTCTGGAGAGCGGTTTTGGCAACCCCAAACCCCCGTTCATTTGATAGCCCGCGATCGCCTCCTCGACGGTCGTCAACTTCAAGACATTGCTGATGCCCTCGCCAACGCCGAACTTCAGCTTAAGCGTGTGTATACCAGTCGCCGCCAAACCGCAGTTGCCGCCGTCACTGCTGGGCTATCGGTCGAGCAGCATTCTCTCCTCACCCACCTCAACCAATCCGAAAACGGGCAGGCATTAGCAGAGCCGCTCTACATTCAATCAACGCTGCGATCGGGCGTTGAAATCCGTCATCCTGGGACTGTCATCGTGTTAGGGGATACCAATCCGGGAAGCAGTATTATTGCCAATGGCGATGTGTTGGTGTGGGGCGCACTCCGAGGTTTAGCCCAGGCTGGAGCAGCAGGTAATGCTAGCTGTATGATTATGGCGCTACGAATGGAGCCGACCCAAATTCGCATTGCCGATTTTGTCGCTCGTGCTCCCGAAAGTCCGCCCAACCAGTATCATCCAGAGGTTGCCCACGTCAGCGAGGGAGGCATTCGGATCACACGGGCGATCGACTTAGCTAGAAACCAGTTAACCAATGACTTGGTTTAGTAGATTGTTTCTTGTAGATTGTTTTTTTAGAAAGCCCCCAAATCAGCCCCCAAATTAATCATTCACATCAGTAATCCATGAGTCGCATAATTGTTATTACATCAGGTAAAGGCGGAGTTGGCAAAACGACTTGCACAGCCAACTTAGGCATGGCGCTTGCTAAACGCGGACGCAAAGTGGTGGTCATCGATGCCGACTTTGGCTTAAGAAATCTAGACTTGCTCCTAGGTTTAGAAAACCGGATTGTTTATACAGCGGTTGAGGTTTTGGCAGGCGAATGTCGGCTCGATCAAGCTTTGGTTAAAGACAAGCGCCAGCCTAATTTAGCCCTACTGCCTGCCGCTCAAAATCGGACGAAAGAGGCAGTCACCCCTGATCAAATGAAGAAACTGGTGGCGGCTTTAGCCCAATCATTTGACTATGTGCTGATTGATAGCCCCGCTGGCATTGAGATGGGTTTTCAAAATGCGATCGCCCCTGCCAAAGAAGCCATCATCATCACCACTCCCGAAATCTCAGCAGTCCGGGATGCCGATCGAGTCGTCGGTCTACTCGAAGCCAATGACGTGAAACGAATGCACCTGATCGTCAACCGTCTCCGCCCCGCCATGGTGGAAAAAGACATGATGATGTCAGTCAAAGACGTTCAGGAAATTTTGTCGATTCCGCTCCTGGGTGTTGTCCCCGATGATGAAAAAGTAATTATTTCTACTAACCGAGGCGAACCGCTGGTGCTAGCCCAGGAAGGTTCTTCGCTGGCTGGCATTGCCCTCAACAACATTGTGCGTCGGTTAGAAGGAGAGCGAGTGCCGCTTCTAGATCTCAATGTCCCTGATGATTTATTCTCACGCGTCCGTCGATTTTTCAAGGGTTCGCAGAGTTAAATTAGGGGCGACAGAGACGTTCTACAAGAGCGTCTCTGCTGTGAATTTTTAAGGCTGTGAATTTTTAAGAACGAAATCATCATATTTATCTACCCTTTCAATTACTACCCTCTCAATTATTCTTTTTTTTAAGAGTTTTCCCATGCCCCTCAACAGCAACATGATTAGCGAACTCCTAGACCGAATTTTCTCTCGCGGTAACGCTGAGAACAGCCGCCAGACGGTTAAACGGCGGTTGCAGTTTGTTCTAGCGCACGATCGCTCTGACCTCAACCCAGCAATGGTTGAAAAGATGCGAAAGGAAATTCTAGAAGTCGTGGCTCGATACGTAGAAATTGATCCTGATGAATCAGAGTTTTCCTTAGAAAGCGATCAGCGAACTACGGCTTTAATTGCGAATTTGCCTATTAAACGAGTCAAGCCAGAAGCTGTGGGTTTCATCCCGCTCGTTACGCCTGATGATGCGTTAAATGACCTGGAGAAAAATTCAGTGGAGGAATCGATCGCACCTAAAATGGATTCGTCAGCACCTCCACTTGAACCACAGCCCGAACCCCAAAAGCCAGAAGGCGAACAAAAAGTGTCCCCGGTGGATTTGTTAGAGACATCCAGCGCGACTTCTGATGAAAGTGAGGGTTCGCCTAGTTAGAATTGCTACCAGCTAGAATTGCTACCAGCTAGAATTGCTATATGCTGAAAATTTCTAAAACCGTTACCATTCCTGCCCACGAAATCGAAACCACTGCAATTCGATCGCAGGGTGCAGGAGGGCAAAACGTTAATAAAGTGGCATCAGCGATTCATTTGCGCTTTGACATCAAAGCATCCTCGCTACCCGAAATTTATAAAGAACGGCTATTGCAGCTTAGCGATCAACGCATTACCAAAGACGGTGTAGTGGTCATTAAGGCGCAAGAACATCGGAGCCAAGAGCAAAACCGTGAGGAAGCGCTACGGCGACTGCAAGAACTCATTAAAAGTGCGATCGCCGTGGCAAAACCACGTAAGCCCAGCAGTCCCAGTCGGAGCGCTAAAAGAAAGCGTTTAGACAGTAAAGCGAAACGCGGACAGATTAAGACGATGCGCGGCAAAGTGGACGAATAAGGCAGATAAATAACCCTCAAGGGTCATAGCGAGAAGCTGGCTTCTCTTCGACAATGGCTAATAACAGCGACAGGTTGAGTGCGCTGCTAACGGGTAATTTGTATCAGCAAAGGTGAAGGGAAGCCACCTTTGTCGCGTGCAGATTGCCCATTTTCTAACATTCCAACCACCATTACTCGTCCTAACCCTTCACAGCCATTGAGGGCTATTTTTCATGTCTAGAACTTCTCCAGCTTTTGCGCCAGTAAGACCCAGGTTTGTCATAGCAGGAATTACAATAATGGCGATCGCCTCCTGGTATTCAGTTAATTTATCTCAGCCTCAGCCATTGAATGAGACTGTAAAGGAGATCAAAACCCAGGTCAAAAAAGTTAAAAAATCTTCTACAACGATCGCCGTACCGGAAGGCTGGAAAGCTGAGAGTCCCGCAGAAGGAGTCGTTTCCTATACATTGCCTGCTGAATACAAAACATCCCTAGAGTACGATGCTGTGAATGATGGGGAAACTCAAGATTCAGGGCAAGGTTCAGGGTTAGATGGAACTCGACATCCTTACATTAGTAATATCTCTAAAGCAGATCTAACTCAGGATTCACACAATCCAAATCATTATTATTGGAACGGTATATGGCAAGGAGAGGGATACAATCGGATGCTAGATCGCAACGATCATTTGGTTGCAGAAAGAGAGAAAAGTGTTGATGTTTATCTCAGCATTTCTTTAGATACCAGCATTACTGATGCAACGAAACCTAATCTAGTAATTACAATCAAAAGTAACCAAGATAAGACGGCACAGTTAACGAATATTTCAGCATTTCAGATTGATTCCAAAACAGGCAAAACTCTCGATCGCCAGGACTTTCCCCAGTTGCCGCCTGTTTATGAAGTGACGGCTAGCCGCAATGGAGGATATGCAGGCACAGAGACGAAAGAGCTAGAGCCATTAGGAACTGCAACTTTTGCTTATCATATATCTGCTGAGCAGGTTAAGCAAAACTTGCCGATTCGATTAACTGCGGTCAATCGCTTATTTGCTGAACGGCAACAAGAAATTTATAATCTTCAGGCAAAAGGTTGGGTAGTGAAGGAAGTTCCGGCTCCCACCTATTAGAAGCCACTGATTAAAAGACATACAGCATGGCTTTAAAAGCGATCGCCTGTCAGCCACAATACATTCACTGATGGTTGTTACTGGCTAATATAAGTCAATGATGGCAACTTCAACTTCCCAAAAACTTCCACTTTTACTGCTGGGCATCTTTGCAGGGCTGACCGCTTGCAGCAATAATCTGGAGGTTCGTCCGCTTGAGACCTCTATTAAAACAGAACTAGAAAAACAGGGCGGCATTATTGTCCAAACCGTCGTGTGCCCCAAAGATGTGCCCAAGGCTGTGGGTGCATTTTTCCAGTGCAAGGGTAGGCTGCTGCCGCGTGGTGAGTTTGTGGTGACAGTGCAACAAGAAGACGGAGCAGGCAAATTAAAGTGGGAAGTCCTCAACTCCAATGGCTTGCTGAATCTGCCGCGCCTAGAAAAGCGCCTGCAAAAGGAAGTGGGCACTGAAATTGGCACTGAGCCAACGATTAAATGCAGCACTGGCACACGGCAATATCGCTCGACTAAGCCGGGTGATAGTTTTGAGTGCAAAGTGATAAATGGTAAACTCACCAATCCGCAAGGGCAGATTGATAAGCTGGTGGTTAAAGTCGATGCACAGGGTAATATTAATTGGCAGCAATACCGAACTATTCAGGCGACCCTTGCGGTATCTGCGAAGCAGCGCGCCACCTCTTCTCCTTTGCCCGGATCAGCATTGCCCGGATCACCCGCTTCTTCTAAGACTTCTGCAACTTCTTCCAAAGCCGCTCCTAGCACCGCATCTACTGCTCCTTCTCCCTCTGCCAAAAGCGCCGAAGATTTGTTAAAAGCACCTAATGCAACCGATGGATTTGATTAATTAATTATTCTTAGTTTATCGAAAAAATATCGATCTTAACCTGCCGTTATTGTTCTCACTACTATTTGTTAACCAGTCTCACAAGTGGTATCAGCTATCCTAACGAAGGAACGATTTGTTGCGGGTCTACAATGATGTAGCACGTTCAACAATGATGTAACGCGTTTAACCCTGCCGTTAGCCTTCACCTTATTTTTACCTCATGTCAAATGTATACGAATTTTTGAAAGCGGGTGGTCCTACCATGATCCCAATGGCGGGATTATCGATTATGGCAATCGCCTGTGGATTAGAACGCGCAGGATTTTGGTATCAACTTTTGACCAAAGAAGACAAAATTGTTCAGGGCGTTCTAGAAGCCGCCCATTACGATTTAAGTGAGGCTAGGGCGATCGCCGAACGAGAAAAAGAGCTGCCGATTGGACGGTTTTTAGTGGCACCCCTAAAGCTGAAGCAAGCTACGCCAGAAACTTTTCGGTTGGCAATGGAAGCTGCTGCCGACAAAGAATTTATTCAAATGCGTAAAGGCGACAAGCTCTTAGAAACTGTCATTGCAGTAGCACCTCTTTTAGGGTTATTAGGAACGGTAACAGGTTTAATTGTGACCTTCTCTAACCTCAATATTGGTGGCGGTGGCGGTGGCGATCAGGCAACCAAGGCGGCTGCCGGAATTGGCGAAGCGCTGCTGACTACAGCAAGCGGGATGTTTGTGGCGATCGTTGCCCTACTCATTTTTCGAGTTTTGGTAACTCTGCAATCTAATCAAATGGACTACTTTTCTGAAGTGGGTTCTGAGTTAGAGTTAATTTATCGTCAGGAATGGTACGAGCCTTCCCAAGATCTCTCTGCTCATTTACCAGTCGCTTCACCTGTTGCTATTTTAGGCGCTGAACACTGATGAGACTTAGGAAAGGCAAGGATTCTAACCAACTGCCAGAAATGAACTTGGTGCCAATGCTAGACGTGTTAATGACCGTTTTAACGTTCTTTATCATCGTAGCGATGACGCTGGCAGTCGATAAAACGATGGAAGTGCAATTGCCTAGTAATGCAAGTCCTGCTGCATCGCCTCCCCAAAAAGAGCCAGACCCCCTAGTTGTGGAAATGACGAAACAGGGGCTGACCGTCAAAGACAAGCCCATTACGCCACCCCAACTTGCGCCCCAAATCAAAACTTATTTGGCTCAAAATCCTAAAGGCGTTGCCGTTCTCCGCGCCGATCCGCGAGTGCCCTATGAACAGGTAATTCGAGTTTTGGGCGAAATGCAAAGCGTGGGAGGCGATCGCGTTTCCCTTGCCCTTGATTAATGCCGCTCACCCAAAGGTTCTTCCATGCGCTTCAGAAACCGCCGCGATCGCCACAAAGGCTCAGAACTACCCGAAATTAATCTGGTGCCGATGATGGATGTTTTAATGACCATTCTGACGTTCTTTATCATCATTTCTATGTCTCTAACGGGTCAGCAGCTTCTAGGGATTAACTTACCGCAGTCGACTACTAAGGAGCCGGGGAAAAAAGCGGAATCCCCGAAGCAAAAACTGGTTGTAGGCTTAAGTGATAAAGGACAGACTTTTATTGGTAAACAGAACATTACTCAAGATGCTTTAGCGAAGCAAGTTGGCGATTTTTTAACTCAAAACCCTGAAGGTGTAGTCATGCTGAAAGCCGATCGCCGCTTAAACTTCAAAGAAGTAGCAGACTTGTTAAAAACATTGCGAGATATCGGTGGCGATCGCGTGTTACTAGGGATTGAGCGATCGGTAGAATCGGAAGCTCAGTAAATGTATACAAAACAGAGCGATTAATTCGGTGCTTTACTCCAAATAAATATCGCTGCCGAACCATCTGTTGTAGGCACAATACTTAAGAAGCCCGTGATCCCATCGCGACTAATTTGGTAGAGAGATCCACCACCGTAAGCGCCCTTGGATGTCACCTGATAAGACGCTCCCTCTAGTCTCACCGAAACATCGGCATAAACATCATCTGGCGATCGCCCCGAGGCAATTACTGCCCGTTCAACGCCTTGTACAAGCTTAGCAACGCCTCCCTGTTGGTAATCTGCTTCACTCAAGACTTCTGCATAGAAGGAAGCTGGCTCAGTCAGCACATTGGGATTATCGACCTCCTGCCAGCCATTGCTGACCTCAACATCGGGGAGCGGCACCACTGAAGTGAGATCGGAGTAAAAGCTTTGTTCTTCAGGACTAACGACATTCTGACCAGCCGCCGCTAAATCTTTTGGCAGGGGCGCATCGCTGACTAGAATCGTAGTTCCTGCTCCGGCTGCATTCGGAATTAGCGTCAAATACTTGGTTTTACCGTCTTTGGATGAAACCTGATAAACCGCTCGTCCGGTTGCAGCCGCTTCAGTTGATTGAACTAAAAATCCTTTGGTCTTAAGTTGCTGCTGAAACCAACCATCGACTTTATCAAGCGAATCTGTTGTTTTCTTGCTGAAAGGATCGAAGGCGGCGGGCAAACCAAACGACCCCACAGCCGCACCAGGATAGTCAAAAACTTTGTCAAACGGATCAGCCGCGTCGGGCTTGGAAGACGCTTGAGCCTGAGCCGCTGCTTGCACGACAGAGGGCGCTGCCGGGGCTGGGATATTAGTTCTGGGCAAAGTTGCTCTAACTGCAACGCGGGGCTTGATTACTGCTATGTTGGGCGCGGGTCGGACAATAGTTTTATTTTTAGGTGCTAATTGCGTTAATTTAATAGCTTCTTCTTTGGGCTTCTCTGTCTTGGGCTTATCAGACCCAGTTGGAAAAAATAAAATCAGGGCGTGCAAAGCAACCGATGCCATAAACATAGGACGAATTAGCGATCGCCAGGGAAACTGCATTTTTTTTAGTGGCAGATTCTTTAAGGGATAAGACTGAGCCATAGATTTAGATAGGGAGTGAAGGTAAAAGATTAAGAAGTGGCTATAAAGAGTAAATATAAAGCCTAGTTAATTAATGAGATATGCGTTGGTTAGGATATTAAGTTAATTTAGGTTGATCTATAATACAAACCATATATTTCTGCCCATAATATGCTACATCAAAAATATTTATTCTGAGCAGAATTATTATCAAAGATATCGTAAAGCCTTTCTAGCAGTAGTTCTTAATTCTGAAACGGAATAAGGCAACTAACAACCCAGCAACTTTAACGCATTCTTAACTAGGTCTTAAATGAATCATAACAATGAAGCTAATTTAGAAGTAAAAATAGAAAATCTAAACTCTCTTTGTCATCTTTTAAGAGATTTTAAACAGTATTTAATCAATCCATTAAGTATACTTAACCGTTAGAGAGGTAACTTAATAACGGTTAGATTATTTTAACCATTCAAAGAATTTTTTGTGCAATTGGAGTGAGGATAGATAATGATAGTTTCTGCGCGTGCCTTTCGTCGTACGGTTGCTGTAACAGCTTTTGCAGCAGTACTAACAGTGAGTCCTCTGCTGGCGGCGATCGCCCAAGCACTGACCTTAAACGGAGCCGGGGCAACCTTCCCTGCACCTTTATACGAGCGTTACTTTAAAGATTTTAGAAGTGCCACTGGTGGTTTCCAAGTCAACTATCAAGCGGTTGGTAGCGGTGCTGGAATCCGTCAGGTAGTGGCAGGTACAGTTGATTTCGGCGGCAGTGATGCAGCCATGACCGATGCTCAAATTGAGCAAGTTAGCCGGGGCATTATTCTTGTTCCAACAGCGGGTGGAGCCGTTACCCTGGCATATAACTTGCCTGGAGTGACCAATTTGAAAATTTCGCGCGCAGTTATGGGCGGCATTTTCTCCGGTCAAATTACCCGTTGGAAAGACCCCAAGATCGTTGCAGATAATGCAGGTGTGAATCTACCCGACTCGCCCATCAAACCTGTGGTTCGCGCAGACAGCAGCGGAACCACGTTTGTATTTACCAACCATGTCAGCGCGATCGATCCCTACTTCAAAGGTAGAATTGGGGTGGGTACTGCACCTAACTGGACTATCAATCCAATCCGGGGCAGAGGCAATGCAGGCGTTGCAGCTCAAGTTCAACGGACTTCAGGTTCAATTGGTTATGTTGAGTTAGCGACTGCAAAACAAGCTAATCTAACCATGGCTTCGGTTCAAAACAAGAAGGGCGATTTTGTTGCTCCTACTTTAGAATCAACCGAGCTTGCACTATCCACCCTCACATTCCCCGATAACTTCCGGGTGTTTGCTAACGACCCTGAAGATGGTTATCCTATTGCTGGTCTGACCTGGATTATGGTTTATAAGAAGTACGCAACTGCTGAGCAAGCGGATGGCGTGAAGAAGTTGGTGCTGTGGATGTTGACCGAAGGGCAAAAGCTCAACAATGGTTTGGAATACACCAGAGTTCCTGACAGCGTTGCTCAAAAGGCAATTCAAACAGTGAACAGCGAAATCACTGTGGGTCAGTAATATTTCTCATTCCCAGCCAGTGGCTGGGAATGAGAAAACGAAGGAAATTATGAGCGACTCATCCGAATTAAAGATTGATATCACCACTCCTGATGGTGTTGGGCTAGACCGAGGATTTACTTGGCTAGTCAGGGGCTTTGCCCTCTGCACAGTATTTTTATTATTTTGGATGATCTGGGTCATCCTCCGCGAAGCTATTCCAGCCATCCAAACGTTTGGGCTGGGCTTTTTTTTGAGCCAAACTTGGGATGTGGGGGCGCTGGTATTTGGAGCGTTGCCCTATGTGTATGGCACGTTAATGACTTCTATCATTGCGCTAGTCATTGGCGTTCCGGTTGCGATCGCCGTCGCATTAATCACTAGCGAAACGTTTCTACCCAAATGGGTGCGATCGCCCCTCGCCGCTCTAATCGAACTAATCGCCGCTATCCCCAGCATTATCATTGGCTTGTGGGGCTTTTTCGTTCTCATTCCCTTCATTGATCCGGTTCAGCTTTGGATGTTCAAAGTGCTAGGCTGGATTCCTCTATTTGGGACAGAACCGACTGGCGGACAAGGCAGCATTTTTGTAGCAGGCGTTATTCTTGCCATCATGATTTTGCCCACGATCGCCACCATCAGCCGAGACGTGCTAATTGCTATCCCAGCAGAACTTCGAAGTGCATCTAGGGCACTGGGTTCCACCCACTGGGAAACTTTGTTTCGGGTCGTTTTGCCTACCGCAGCACCCGGTATTCTAGGCGCGATTACTTTGGGTTTAGGTCGGGCGCTGGGAGAGACGATGGCAGTAACCCTGGTGATTGGAAATTCGCCGCAGTTTACAGTGTCTTTGCTTAATTTGGGTGCAACAATTCCTTCAATTCTGGCGAATCAATTTGCTGAAGCGTTAGATACTTTGCACATTGGGGCACTAATGTATTTGGCGCTAACATTGTTCGGGCTAACATTGCTAGTAAATGCCGCTGCGGTCATGATTGTTAGAACATTGGAGCAGCGATAAAGATGCAAACGACATCAGAAGAAAACTTAGCCCTGGAAGAAAGCTTAGAAGCAGACTTGCCGATTAAACGACAGCTTTTTAGCTACGGCATGACGGCGATCGCCCTCCTTCTAACTATTCTAGCCATCTTGCCGCTATTCTCTATCCTGTTCTCAATTCTGCAACAAGGACTGCCCCAATTGAGTTGGCAAACCTTGACCTCGCTACCGTCACCTACAGGTTCGGTAGGTGAGCCAGATGGGTTCGGCAACGCCATTATTGGCACGGTTATCATGGTCGGAATTGCCTCTCTAGTGAGCATTCCGCTGGGAGTAATGACGGCGATTTTTCTCGCAGAGTTTAGCCAAGGATCGGCGATCGCCAGTTTCGTTCGGTTTGTCGTAACTATTCTCAGCGGTGTTCCTTCCATCGTCGTAGGTGTGTTCGCTTATGGTGTGATTGTCCTGGCAACTAAAGAGTTTTCGGCGTTGGCAGGAAGCTTTGCGCTGGCGGTTGTAATGTTGCCCATTGTGGTGTTATCAACTGAATCGGCGTTGTTGTTGGTGCCAATGGCTCAAAAGTTGGCTTCGGCAGGGCTGGGGGCAAGTCGGTTTCAGACCACGTTTAAGGTGGTGTTAGCGTCGGCGATGCCTGGAATTATGACGGGTATTTTGCTGGCGATCGCCCGTGCCTCTGGCGAAACCGCGCCGCTGATTTTTACAGCGCTGTTTAGCACAAGCTGGTTTGATACTTTGCTTAGCCCCACATCTTCGCTTTCAGTGCTGATTTATAACTACATCAGTTCAGGCTTTGTTGAAAAATATAATATGGCTTGGACAGCGGCTTTAGTGCTACTCGGTTTGATTATGCTACTCAATCTTTCTGCTCGGTTGCTCACTCGTAAAAAGCTATAGATTAATGACTTATTCTGATTCCGATCGCTCCGCAGTTTCTCTGTATCCTGATGTACCCGCCGCCATGCGAGTGGCAAACCTGAGCTTTTCCTATGGCGATCGTCTGGTGCTGGAAGGCGTAACAATGCCCATTGCCCAGAAACACGTTACCGCCATTATTGGTCCTTCTGGATGCGGCAAATCAACTTTCATTAAATCTCTTAATCGCATTGGTGAGCTAGAAACTCAGGTGCAAGTCAAGGGGAAAGTAGAGTTTTTTGGACAAGATATCTACAGCCCCAAGGTCAATATTAATCGGCTGCGTCGTCAAATCGGCATGGTGTTTCAAAAGCCTAACCCTTTCACCATGAGCATTTACGATAACGTGGCTTACGGGGTGCGCGTGTCGGAGTCTATGCCAAAGCGGGCATTGGATGATGTGGTAGAGGCAGCGCTGGTGGGTGCGGCGCTGTGGGATGAGGTAAAGGATTATTTGAGCAAGTCGGCGTTGGGGCTTTCGGGTGGGCAGCAGCAGCGGCTCTGTATTGCGCGGGCATTAGCCATTAAGCCCAAGGTGTTGTTAATGGATGAGCCTTGTTCGGCGCTTGATCCGATCGCCACTTCAAAAATTGAGGAGTTAATTCATTCGCTGCGATCGGAGTTAACGATCGCCATCGTGACTCACAATATGCAGCAGGCAGCGCGAATTTCTGATTACACTGCGTTTTTTAGCACCGATGAAAGCCAGATTGGACAGATGGTGGAATTTGGCACCACGACTCAAATCTTTAAAGGGGCGATCGATACACGCACACGGGATTATGTCGAGGGTCGATTCGGTTAGGGCGCTTGAACTTTTAACGTTTGAACTTTGAACAGAGACGAGCCGCTGCACCGTTCCATATTAATTTCTCTGATAGGATTGGGAGCAGAAACGGCGTTTTGGGTTGGAGCGTTTTATGACAGTAAGCGATCGCCCTCTGTTTGATGTGTTTTTGTGTCATAACACTGCTGATAAACCAGCGGTGCGAAAGATTGGAGTGCAACTTCAAGACTTAGATCTGAAGCCTTGGTTGAATGTGGATGAGCTACGTCCGGGGGAACCTTGGCAACCTTTGGTGGAGCAGCAGATCGGCACGGTTAATGCGGCAGCGGTGTTTATTGGCGCGGATGGCGCGGGTCCTTGGCAGTCGGAGGAGTTGAGGGCGTTTCTGCAAGAGTATAAGAATCGCGGCTGTCGGGTGATTCCGGTGATTTTGCACAGTGCGCCTGAGGGCACGGAATTGCTGCCATTTCTGCGAAATTATGGCTGGGTTGACTTTCGGATAGCAGAGCCGGAGCCGATCGGTCAATTGTATTGGGGCATTACGGGAGAGAAGCTGACAAAAAAAGCGATCGCCCCAGTTGAGCGGCGGCTGGCTGGGGCGGAACAGGTGCGGGATGTGCCGCTGTGGGTGGGGCGAGATGCGCTGCTGGAAGATTTGCGGAAGGAACTATTGGAGGAACGGCGGAAGGTGCTGGTGCTGGTGGGGCAAGGCGGCATTGGTAAAACGAGTTTGGCGGTGAAGCTGCTGGAGGCTTGCGGGGTAAGTAGGGGCGTGCTGTTGCCGGAGTGTGTGTTTGGGCGAGTGGTGTATGTGCGGGTGCGGCAGGGCATGAGTTTTGATGAGGTGATGGCGGAGTTGGGGCGGGGGCTGGAGGTGTCGTTGTCGGATGGGTTGAAGCCGGGGCAGATGATTGATGCGGTGATGGGTGGGTTGCAGCGCGATCGCTGCCTACTCGTGTTAGATAACCTGGAGGATGTGCTGAAGGCGGGGCGATCGCTAGTAAAAGAATGGGGCGAATTGCTGTGGGCGATCGTGGAGCGGCAGCATCGATCGCAGATGGTGATTACCAGTCGGGAGCGTCCGCTAGATTTGGCAGATCCTAGGGATGCAAGTGGAATGCCTAATCCCTCCTTGGTACAGGTAAAAATAATTGAGGGAATTGATAAAAATGCCAGCATAGAGCTTTTGAAGCAGTTAGGGTTGCGGGATAGTGAGGACGATTTGCGCTGGGTGGCGCAGCGAGTGGCGGGGCAGGTGCAGGTATTGACCTTGCTGGCAAAGTGGGCACAAAAGCCGGGAATGTTGCGGAAGCGCCCGGATTTTGTGACGGCAGATGCAAAGCCGATTTTGCGGGTGCAGGTGGCGAAGCAAAGTGGGGCAGCACAAGATTTGCTGAAGCGGCTGGGCGTGTTGCGAGTAGGAATTGAGGTGGAAGGGCTAACGTTTTTGCGGCTGTATCGGGATGCCGAGTCAGAGTTTGAAGCAGCAGAGATTGCTGAGACGCAAAACCTCGTGAATGTGTTGGTGAGTTGCTCATTGGTGCAAGAACAATATGATGAGCAACGCTGTTTAGATACCTATAGTTTGCATCGGGTGATTGTTGAGTTTATGCAGGCTGAATATGCCTCTGAATTGCATGAGCTAATGAAAAATGTGTATTCGTTCTATTGTTCTGGAATGAATGTTGAACAGCCTAAGACATTAGAAGATTTACGTCCCGTCTTGGAGGCACAGCATTTTGCATTTCAGTTGGAGAGCTACGGCGAAGCTGAAGATTTGCTCTATGAATTAGAAAAATATCTGAAACCTTGGGGACATTGGGTATTGCTCAAGCAGTTATGCGAACAAATTGTCGATCGCCTTCCCGAAACATCTCAGCCTCGTATTTTGCAAATACTCGGAATCCGTGAGCAGAATTGGGGCAACTGGGATGCCGCAGAAAACTATTATCAAGCTGGGCTGAAATTAGCTGAGAAAAATGACCAGACAAAGTTAATCGCTAGACTGACAGGAAACTTGGGCGACATCGAACTCAATCGCGGCAACTGGGATGCTGCCGAACGGCTCTTTCGTCAATCCTTACAACTGCGGGAAGAGTTGGGCGATCGCTCTGGCATGGCATCTTCAATCGGTTGTCTTGGGGAAAACGAACTTGGACGCGGCAACCTCAATGTGGCTGAAACTTTGCTTCAAGATGCCCTCTCACAAATGCAGCAACTCGGTAGAATCGACGGCATTGCCGAAACCAATTGGAATCTCGCCAAACTCTACCGCGCCAAAAATAACTCAGTCTTAGCCCAGCAACACTACACCACTGCCTACCAACTCTTCACCCAACTCGGAGCCAAAAAGCAATTAGAGAGCATTGAGAAAGAATGGGGAATGTAGAATTAAGAATGAGAAGATGAGGTTCGGCGATCGATGGTCGAATGGGATGGCGATAAAGCCCGCACCAACTTAATAAAACATGGCGTTTCGTTCATTGAAGGCGCAAGCGTCTTAGACGATCCTCTCGCATTAACCATCGACGATCGCCTCCATTCCATCGGAGAGAGTCGCTTCTTAACTATTGGCTACTCCGATCGTCACCGAATTCTCGTGGTCATCTACACCGAACGCGGCGATATCGTCCGTCTCATCAGCGTCCGTCCTGCTACCCCCAAAGAGAGGAAAATGTATGAGCAAGACCTCTAATAACTCCCAATCCATTTCTAATCAAGACGATGACATATTGCCAGAATACGACTTCAGCCAAGGAGTCCGAGGACGGCATCGGCATCGCAAGATGGGTTTAGACCTTCCTGGAGTGCAATTTTTGACCAACGCCCAGGGTCAAAAAACAGCCGTGCTGATCAATCTCCAAATCCACAGCGAACTTTGGCAGCAAGTATTAAGTCAATCTTCCGACAATTCAGACTTTCAATTCTTAATTGACACGCACAATCATTCTGTTTTCCTCGACTTCAAAGAACATCTAAAACTCTGGCAAACCGTATACGATCGCCTCATTGCTCAACAACCTGACTACAATGGCGATCGCGCTGCTGAATCCTAGAAGAATTTAGAATAGAGATTAGGACTGGAGCCGAATTAGGAGAAAAGCTACCGATGTCACCCCTTAAAAAAGAGTTGCTAGACACAATTGAAGCTGCACCGGATGCGGCGATCGAACAAACTCTCAATTTCTTAAAAACCTTGCTGCAAGAGCCATCCGCCCTTCGTCCTGGCTCTGGGCGATCGCTCCTGCGTCATGCAGGTAAATGGCAAGGCGATGACTTTGAAGACTGTCTGCAATCTGTTTACGACAGCCGCAGCGAAGCCAAGTTTTAAGTGAGTTTAGTCTATGAGACTGCTACAGAACCTCTGCTTTAGTCTGGTTGTTGTATCGCACTATACTATCCAAAGAGAAGTTAGGTAGATACCATAAACTCATGAGTAGAAGAACGCGATCGCCCCTTAAGCCTCAGCAGCCATTGCCCCAAACTTCAGCCCGATTGATTTCGCTAATCGCGGTTGCAGTCGTTTTATTGCTTTGGTTCATAGCTAGCTCTCT
>JBBRCV010000057.1:0-24522 GCA_038204505.1 Elainellales cyanobacterium | reverse complement strand
CTGAATGTAGACTAGCACTCATGCAGACAGTTTCTAAGGAGCCTTCTATGCCGGACACAGGACAGAGAACCGTTACTCCAGCTTTGAGCGATCGTTACGATTCGTTCAAACGTCATCGTATTGTCGGTACTTTAGAAGTTGTCCAGGATTTAATTGTGATTTCGCTTTGTATTGGGCTGTTCTGTTTCATGCTGATGCAGCTTCGAGAAATGTTTCTTGCTCTGTTGCCGCCCCTAGATTTTTCTGCCGTAACAGCAGATATTTTGTCCTTGTTGATTTTGGTGGAGTTGTTTCGTCTGCTGATTATTTATTTACAGGAGCAGCGCGTTTCTATTGGAGTAGCGGTTGAAGTTTCTATTGTTTCCATTCTCCGAGAAATCATTGTTCGAGGAGTGCTCGAAACGCCTTGGACTCAAGTTCTTTCTGCTTGCGCGTTCTTATTTATCTTGTCAGTGCTCCTAGTAGTGCGGGTTTGGATACCCCCAACGTTTGAAGGCATTGACCCAGAGCAACGCCTTTCTTCCCGCAGAATTCGGGAGCGGGCAACTGAGCACAACGATTCCGTAGGAAACGGTAAAGAAATTCTAAAATTAGAGGAGCCATCAGTCTTAAATCATTTGTAAATATAAATTTCTACGCTCCAACCCACCCTCTCAGGTTGTTTCTCACCCTTTACCCCTTATCTCTTTTCTATGGCAGACACTAAGCCTCGTGATGTCCAGGTGGCTTCCATTGGCACTGGAACGACTGTGTTGCGATCGCGCACCTGGGAACGACTCAAGTTTGAGGTAGAGTACGCTCAACAGCGAGGCACAACTGCCAATTCCTACCTGATTCAGGCAGACAAAATTGCCTTGATCGATCCACCGGGAGAGTCGTTTACTGACATTTATTTAGACGAACTTTATCACCACGTCTATTTTCAGCAAATTGACTACGTAATTTTGGGACACGCTAACCCCAATCGTTTCGCTACCCTAAAAGCGTTATTAGGAGCGGAAGTTGCACCTCAAATTTGCTTCATCTGCACCCGTGCTGCTGAAATTACTCTAAAGGCAGCATTTCCCGATCGCCTCTTAGATATTCGGGTGGTAACCAGTGGCGATAGTGTTGATTTAGGGCAAGGTCATCAGTTGCTGTTTATTCCTGTGCCTACCCCTCGCCATCCTGACGGACTTTGCACCTATGACGCAGCAACGCAGATTTTGTACACCGATAAGCTGTTTGGTACTCATGTTTGCGACGAGCCAGTCTTGGACGAGCATTGGAAGCAGCTAGATGGCGATCGCCGCTACTATTTCGACTGTCTCCATGCCAGCCAATTTCGTCAGGTTGAAGCAGCCCTCGATCGGCTTGCGCCTTTCCCTGCCAAAATGTACGCGCCAGGGCATGGTCCGATGGTCAGCTATAGCCTTAGCCGTCTAACTTACGACTATCGCCAGTGGTGCGAGCAACAGAAATCGCAGGAACTGAATGTGGCGCTGTTGTTCACTTCGGCTTATGGTAATACTGCCGCTATGGCACGGGCGATCGCTCACGGTGTTGTCCAGGCAGGCGCAACCGTTCAATCGATCAACTGCGAGTTTGCCGAACCCGCCGAAATTGCTGATGCCCTAGAACACTGTGGCGGCTTCATCATGGGTACACCCACCTTGGCGGGTCATCCCCCGACCCAAATGCAAACCGCACTAGGGATTGCCCTTTCCACAACAGAGCGGACTAAGCTAGTGGGCGTATTTGGCTCTTATGGCTGGAGTGGGGAAGCCGTTGATTTACTGCAAGACAAGCTTCAAGATGCGGGCTATAGTTTTGGCTTTGCGCCCATTCGGATTAAATTTAAGCCGACTGAAGAGATTGTGAATGCCTGCACCGCAGCCGGGACAGAGTTTGTCCAGGCGCTCAAAAAATCCCAGAAGAATCGTGCGCCTCGTCAGGTTGGGGTAGAGGCACAAACCGCCGATCGCACTGAGCAAGCCATCAGTCGCATCACCGGATCGCTATGTGTCATTACCACGAACCGATTTAACGCTTACCAAGCCCTGCTAACTTCTTGGGTATCGCAAGCGACCTTTAGCCCGCCTGGAGTGACGATCGCCGTTCCCATGAGTCATGCTGAGGCAACGCTGCCAACTCAGGGCAGTCAATTTACCTTGAATATTTTGAAGGAAGGACGAAACCTGCGGCGGCACTTTTTGAAACCGATCGCCCCTGGAGAAGACCGTTTCACAGCCATTCCTACTCATGCCGCTGGCAATGGTTGCCTCATCTTAGATGAAGCCCTTGCTTACCTAGAATGCACCGTGCAGAACCGCATGGAATGCGGCGACCATTGGCTAATTTACGCCACGGTGGACAACGGTAAGGTATTGGAGGCAGTCGGTATGACTGCCGTTCAGCACCGCAAGTCTGGAACTTACTATTAAAGCTCCCGCTGATACTCTTCCAATACGTCCATCAAATGCACCTGCGACTGCATAGGCAGCAGGTCGGCAAGAGTAACCTCCATCTTGCCGCCGCCTAGCTTGACTGCAATCCCCTTCAGGATGGTTTGCACTTGGGTTTCTGTCACCGATTTTTGGGTCAGCAAGGGGTAAAGCTGTTCTGCCAAAGGCTTGTCCAGGTGGGCATCTCTTAAGTAGAGGTGCCACTTTGCCACATCAATGTAGACGTTTTCGCCAATGGATGCGGCAAGGGATTCAATTGCTTCGGTCGAGTTGCTATAAGCCATAGTGAAGTCTCCGTTTATCCTTGGTCGGGTTTGGACTCGCTGTAATTGGCGATCGCAAAAATAAACACGCCGTGCGCCACTAGTGCCAGCGCCCATGCACCTGTCAGCCAAACTGCCCAAGTCCAGTCAGCCGCTTTGATAATGCGGACAAACCAGATGCTAGAGTTGACTGCCGAAAAAAGGGCGACGTGGGTGGCGAAGTTCATGCGATCGTCGAGACGACGGTAGGCAGGGTCATGGCGATCGGGCGGGCGGGACCAGCGTGGGGGCATAAATTTAGCTAAGTAATGAGCTGAAAGTTTGAGATCAAATCAGTAGATTCCGCAAAAGTCGGGTCTGCCTTTTTGCATCTCATAAATTTAATTGTAAAGCCTATCGCCCAGTGAATCATCAGTTGATGCTGCGGCTTTTAGCTCGACTTCACCCCTCCTCCAAACTCTGATGGCGGCGAGTCCGAAACTTCAGGAGAAGGCTCCATACCCTCTTCCATAAAGTTTAAGAGAAGCTCTACCGCTGTTTCAACTTCATTATTGTGCCTGGGCAGACTACTAAGTAGTAGAAAAATCGTATCAAAACTTACCGACAGAAAAGTTATTCCCGTGATTTTACGCCTGGGCAGGGCATTCTACAAATGGTTTGATGCTCCTACCCTCGGCTTGCCCCTGACGATTTGCCACATCGCACTGAAGTAGTGCAATGTGGCGGTATTTTTCGCTGCTCAGGTTTAGGCTCCTCCTCGGTTAATGGGTTCTATCAAACCTTTTATTCCGGCATGGAGGCAGTCTGAGCAAAACGATCGCCCTCCCCACACTGTGTCAGAAGCGATCGCCCCATCTGCGGACACCGCCTGAAGTTTGCAGGTTCTAGTTCTTTCTAACTAGAGCAAATCGTTCCCTAGTTCACGCTTGCTTTTCTACAACCACCATTAACTCAACAAAAGGGTAATTTCATGGCAACTTTCAATATCGGTACCTTTGCAGATCTAAAAACTGCGATCGCAGCTACCAACACCAACAGCGAAGCCGACATCATTAACATTACAGCCGACATTACGCTAGATGACGGCGATATTGCTACAGACGACAACTTGCCCCTGATTGCAGAAACTGTTGGCTTAACAATCAACGGCGGCGACAAGACCCTCAGTGGCAACAATCAACACCGCATTTTCTTTATCAAGAGCGGCAATATCACGTTCGATCATCTCAATTTTACTCAGGGCAAAGCCCAGGGAACAAACGGGAGCGGCGGTGGCGCAGGTATGGGCGGAGCGTTGTTTGTCTATGACGGCAGCATCACCGTAAGCAACGCGACTTTTTCTGGCAACCAGGCGATCGGGGGTAACGGTAACGCTGGCAGTGGCGGCGGCAGCATTGGGCTAAATTTCCTTGGGACTAATGGCACAAACGGAACTGCGGGCGCACCAAGTACATCTGGTAGCAGCGGCACTAACGGTGGCTTTGGTGGCAACGGCGGCAATGGCGGCAACGGTGGCAGCGGCACTTTTCCCAATTACAGCGGTATTCCCCCTTACAACTTCGGCAGTCCCAACGGCCGCGGCGGTAGCGGCGGCAGCGGCGGCTTCGGGGGCGGGGGCGGGGGGGGCGGTAACAGCGGCAGTGGCGGCCATGGCGGCAGCGGTGGCAGCGGTGGCAACGGCGGATTTGGCGGTGGTGGCGGCAACGGCGGCGGCGGCAGCATGGGTACCTTTAGTAGTGGTAGTGGCGGCAGCGGCGGCTATGGTGGTGGCGGTTGGGGCAGCGGTGGCAGTGGATTCGGTGGTGGCAGCGGCGCATACCTCAGCGGCGGCGGCGGCGGCGGCATGGGCGGAGCGGTTTTCATTCGCAGCGGCTCTCTTAACCTCGCCAATGTTGCCTTTAATAACAACACAGCAGCAGGCGGTACAGGCAATCAGGCTGGCAAAGGTTTAGGTGGTGCAATCTTCGCTATGAAGAATACCACCAATGCCAATGGCAATAATCAGGGAATGCCTACGGTCTTACCGATCGCCACCTTCAGCAATAACGTTACTTTCATTGGAAATATCGCCCTACAGGCAACAGATCAAACGCAAAACTTAACAGGCTTAGACCTTAACAGTGCAGCGGTTTATCGGTTTTTGCCAAATGCTGCTCCCACGATCGCCACTGCCACACTCAACGGCACAAATGACAATATCACTGTCGATGAAGGCAGCACTGTCACGCTGATCGCAACCGCAACCGATGCCGAAGCCGACACGCTGACCTTTAACTTTGACGAGGCTGATGCAGGCGTAATCACAGGAACCGCAGGCTCGACCCGCACTTCTAATGCGATCACGCGCCCTTACGCCCAAGACGGCAGCAACACCATCACCTTCGGGGTTACTGACGGCAACACGCCTGTCACCACGACCCGCACCGTCACAGTCGTGAATGTCGCGCCCACCATTACCACTGCCACCCTCAACGGCACAAATGGCGACATCACCGTAGAAGAGGGCAGCGCGATCGCCCTACAAATGAGCGCCACTGACCCTGGTGCAGACGACCTAAGCTTCACGATCGGCGGTCAAGCGGCTAATACAGAAAACCCCATATCTGGAACCCGTACCTCCAGCAGCAAGACAAGAACTGTGACCGACAACGGCATAGTGACCATACAGTTCCAGGTTAATGATGACGATACCAATACGAAGATCGATCGCACCATCACCGTTACCAACGTCGCGCCCACTGCCACCTTCAGCAACAGCGGCTCAGTGGCTCAAGACGGTAGTGCTACTGTCAGTTTCTCAAACCAAGCCGATGTTTCCAGTACCGATGCCGAAGCAGGCTTCCACTATGCCTACGATTTCAACAACGACGGCACCTTTGATCTAGGTGATGGAACTTACGCTGGCTCTCAGGTCGAGGCATCAGTCACAGTGCCCAACAGCTTCCTCACAAGTTCAGGTGCAAAGAGGGTACACGCTCGCATTATCGACAAAGATAACGGCTTCAGCGATCGCACCACAACACTCGGTGTAATCAACGCGGCTCCCACCATTTCCGGCACACCCGCGCTCACCGTCAACGAAGACACCCTCTACACCTTCACGCCTACCGCGATCGACCCTGACATGGGCGACATGCTCACTTATGCGATCGCCAACAAACCAACTTGGGCAACGTTTGACTCTGCTACAGGAACGCTCAGCGGCACACCCACCAATAGCGCAGTGGGCACAACCAGTGATATCCACATCAGCGTCAGCGACCAAGGCGGGGAAATCGATACGCTTCTGCCCTTCAATTTGACAGTCATAAACGTCAACGATGCGCCCACTCTTGTTAATGCGATCGCTGATAAAGTGACAACCGCAGGTAGCCCTCTCACTTTCACAATTCCTACGAACACTTTCGCTGACGTTGATGCCGGAGACAAACTTACCCTTAGTGCCACGATCGCCAACGGTAGTCCACTTCCCGCATGGCTAACCTTCGATGCAGCCACAGGTAAATTTAGTGGCAACCCCACCGCTGGTAATGTGGGGGCGATCGAGGTTCGAGTTACAGCGACTGACAAAGCAAACGCCTTAATCAGTGATGTGTTCAGCCTGACTGTTCAACAGCTCGGCGGTAATCCTGGTGGCAATCCCGGCGATAATCCCGGTGGCGCAATGACTGGACAAACGGGCTTACCCACACCCAATATTAGGTTCGCTCGGCAACCTGAGTCTCGCGTTGCCACAGGCACCAAGCAGGATGATCTTCTCAAAGGCACTCGGTTCAACGATCGCCTTCAAGGTCGTGCAGGTGGCGATCGACTCTTTGGTGGCGATGGTAACGATGTGCTCAAAGGTGATGCGGGTGACGATCGCCTCAGCGGTAGCAAGGGCAGAGACTTACTGTTCGGTGGAGATGGTAACGATTTCCTCTCAGGCGGTGCAGGCGATGATATCTTATGGGGCGGTCAGGGCAAAGACATTCTCATCGGCGGTCAGGGCAAAGATATGTTTATCTTTAAAGCCCTCAGCGAAGGTGTGGATGAGATTCGCGGATTTGACGGTGGACAGGACGTGATCGATGTGCGATCGATCTTCAGACGTTCTGAATTCAGCGGTACATCCAGCTTCGACAAGTACCAAAAGTACGTGCAACTAGTGCAGGTTGGCTCCAGCACCGAATTCCGCATTGATGCCGATGGCAGCGGTCAGGGCAAAGAATTTGTTGCTCTTGCCAGCTTCCAAAAGACATCCGTCCTTTCGGTCAGTTCAACAAACTTTGTGATCTAGCAGAGATTCTACAGCGGGTCTGTAGGGACGCGATATGTCGCGTCCCTACAGGATGCCAACCGTCGAGTCTCAGGTTATTAAATAATCCCCCGACTTGCCTCCTGTCTTTTGTACCAGGTAAATAGCTTCAATTTGAATCGACTTTTCTAAAGCTTTTGCCATGTCATAAAGCGTTAAAGCCGCCACCGCAACTGCCGTTAGCGCCTCCATTTCCACCCCCGTTTCTGCCTTGGTTTTAACTTCTGCCTGAATTTGATACCCTGGCAGCTCGGGGTCTGGCGTAATTTGCACCTCCACCTTTTGCAAAGGCAAGGGATGGCAAAGTGGGATTAGGGTTGCCGTTTGCTTTGCCCCCATAATGCCTGCAAGCCTTGCGGCTCCTAGTACATCGCCTTTAGGAGCATTTCCAGCCTGAATTATGTCAAAAGTCGCGGCTAGCATTCGTACCCGCCCCGCCGCCACCGCATGGCGAACAGTTTGAGTTTTTGCAGAAACATCTACCATTTGCGCCTGACCCTTAGCATCAAGATGTGTCAGGGTTTGAGGCTCAGAGGTTAGAAAATCTTGGGAAGAATTTTGTGTCATCGGGTTTTGTGTGGTAGTATTTTTAGTGATGGATAAGGGCATGTAGCTCAGTGGACTAGAGCACGTGGCTACGGACTACGGTGTCGGGGGTTCGAATCCCTCCTTGCCCGTTATGGTGGGTCTCCGTAAAGAGGTTAGCATTTTGAAGTGCTGACCTCTTTTTGGTTAAGACCTAAAAAAATAGGATCTTGGGATCTAAAAAAAGAATTGAAGAATTTGAGCGTACTACTGCTTGCATAAACGCTGTTTTTGCCTGTTATGGATGATTTTTGTAAGTTTGTTTGTGCCTTAAGTCACATGGCAAGATACTGAGGTTTTTCTAACTAAGGTATCAATCTAAACATCCACCGAGAAACAAGTGGGGCTTTATCCCTGAATTCACAAGAAGCTTTTCGTTAATGTTACTTAAATCATTGTTGTATAGGGTGAGCAAATTGACTCAGTAAGACGGGTAGGTGGTGGGTGGGAAAAGTGTTTCTCTTTACGCGATTAAGTCAAAACTCCTCGGTTGTGAAGACTAGGTGAACTGTTTTAGGGTAGGGCTTACGTTAAGCGCCTTGTTTTGCCGTTCAGAGACTCGTCTAAATCATGCAATCTACCAAGTCAAATCAAGCTTTCTCATCGGTTTACCCTAATTCTCCTGTTACCTCCAAAGCGCCATCTCCAACAAAATTGAGAGAGGGTGAAGGTATCGATCGCTCTTTCTTGATCGCTTGCGGTCTGGGCGCTGTCACCATCATCTTTGGCATAACAGCTTTGGTTTATCAATTTGCGCCAGAGTTCAATAAGCTCAGAAATGCCAGCAGCCAGGGTGAGATGCCTAAGTTTTCTAATTTGCAGGGCTAAAGGGGCGACCCTTGATTGGGAATCTTGTATTGGGAATCTTTGGAGCGATCGCCTCCCACACATATTCTCCAATTCTGCCCTCCCATAGCCTCAATACCGATAGAATGAAGCTTGTCAAATTATCCTAAGCTTCCCTCGTTCTATGACAGAGGCTGCTGCCATTGCAACTGCGCCCTTCTCCTTGGGAGAAATTACCTCAGAAGGGCTAAAACTCGAAGAATACGAAGAGATTTTTCGCAGATTAGGGCGACACCCCAACAAGGCTGAACTCGGTATGTTTGGGGTGATGTGGTCAGAGCATTGCTGCTACAAAAATTCGCGCCCTTTGCTAAAGCAGTTCCCAACTACAGGCAGCCGTGTCTTGGTGGGACCTGGCGAAAATGCGGGAGTGGTGGATGTAGGCGATGGTCTGCGGCTGGCATTCAAAATTGAGTCTCACAATCATCCTTCAGCCGTGGAGCCTTTTCAAGGTGCTGCAACAGGTGTAGGCGGGATTTTACGAGATATTTTTACAATGGGAGCGCGCCCGATCGCCGTTCTCAACTCGCTGCGGTTTGGCGACCTTAATGATGTCCGCACGAAAAGATTGCTCAGTGGTGTAGTCGCAGGCATTTCTCACTATGGCAACTGCGTCGGCGTACCAACTGTCGGTGGCGAAGTTTATTTTGACCCCGCATACTCTGGGAATCCTCTAGTCAACGCCATGGCAATGGGGCTGATGGAAACTCCCGATATTGTCAAATCGGGGGCTGTGGGCATTGGTAATCCGGTCTTGTACGTGGGTTCAACGACGGGACGGGACGGCATGGGTGGAGCCAGTTTTGCTAGTTCAGAGCTAAGTGATAAGTCAATGGACGATCGCCCTGCTGTCCAAGTCGGCGATCCCTTCCTCGAAAAGTCATTGATCGAAGCTTGTCTAGAAGCCTTCAGAACCGGAGCCGTCGTTGCTGCCCAAGATATGGGCGCTGCCGGAATTACTTGCTCAACGTCTGAAATGGCGGCTAAAGGCGGCGTTGGCATTGAGTTAGATCTAGATCTAATTCCTGTGCGAGAAACCGGGATGGTTCCCTACGAGTACCTGCTGTCCGAGTCGCAAGAGCGGATGCTATTTGTGGCTCATAAAGGACGGGAACAGGAACTAATTGATATTTTTGAACGATGGGGACTGCACGCTGTAGTGGCAGGTTCTGTGATTGCTGAACCCATTGTGCGAATTCTCTTTCAAGGCAACGTTGCGGCTGAAATTCCGGCGACCGCTTTGGCAGACAATACGCCGATTTATCACCGAGAGCTATCGGCACCGCCAGAGTATGCGCGACAGGCGTGGGCATGGGATGTTTCAGCTTTACCAACCTGCACGGCTGAAGGCATCGCGATCGCGGGCAAAGCGCAAAGCTGGAATGATGTCTTGCTGACGTTGTTGGACGTTCCAACGATCGCCTCCAAACGCTGGATTTACCGTCAATACGATCAACAGGTACAAAACAACACTGTCTTGCTTCCCGGTGGTGCCGATGCCGCAATTATCCGGCTGCGTCCGCAAACCGAACCCGGTGCTTCCTCTAACCGAGGAGTTGCCGCGACCGTAGACTGCAACGCCCGCTACGTCTATCTTCATCCTTACGAAGGCGCAAAAGCCGCCGTTGCTGAAGCTGCCCGTAACCTAAGCTGCGTCGGATCTGAACCGATCGCCGTCACCGATAACCTCAACTTTGGCAGCCCCGAAAACCCCACAGGCTATTGGCAGCTCGCCGAAGCCTGCCGAGGACTTTCAGAAGCTTGTCAAGAATTCTCAACGCCAGTCACGGGGGGCAATGTATCGCTGTACAACGAAACCCTGGACTCGCAAGGCAAACCTCAAGCTATTTATCCCACGCCCGTTGTGGGCATGGTGGGATTGGTTCCCGACTTGACGAAAATCTGTGGTCAAGGTTGGCAAGCGGAGGGCGATCGCATCTATCTCTTAGGTCTAGCTCTCGAAACCGTCAGCCCTGGAATCACCTTTGGCGGCTCCGAATATCTTGCAGCCATCCACGACACGATCGCCGGAATGCCGCCTATCGTTGACTTTGACTTAGAACGCCAAGTCCAAGCCGCCTGCCGTGAAGGAATTCGCCAAGGCTGGGTAAAGTCGGCGCATGATTGTGCTGAAGGTGGACTAGGAGTCGCCCTTGCCGAAGCCTGCATTAGTGGCGATCGCGGGGCAACCCTAACCGTTCCGCCCGTCGATCGCTTCGACCATTTGCTATTTGCTGAAGGCGGTGCCAGAATCTTGGTTTCCGTTGCATCTACTCAAGTATCAGCCTGGGAAGCTTATCTACAAACCCAGTTAAGCGAGAATTGGCAAGCGCTAGGACAGGTTAATGCGATCGGGGGAAGACTGAAGATTTTAACAACTGATAATCTGGTGTTAATAAACGTTAAGATCGAAGCAATGGGCGATCGCTGGTTTAATGCCATTGAACGCCGCCTTCGAGATTAATAACAGTGATTAATATTAGTTTTGCCTCATTCTGTATTTCTGTAGCGTCCTGTTTGCACCATACGCTATTGTAACGAGGCAAAAAAATCGCCACCAACACAAGGCTTCACTGAAATTCAGTGAGGCAGATGTATCGTTGATCTTGCTCAAATAACTACCGAATACAGGAGTCCAGTTCTCCCATGATGCCTAGTTCTGATCATTCTTTTGACGATCAATCTGCCCTGGAATCTCTCCCAGATCCGCAGAGCGACCCTAGCGGTATCTGCGAAGCAGCGGGCCCCGATAAGCCTGAAGAAGCGTGCGGTGTTTTTGGCATCTATGCACCTCAAGAAGATGTTGCCAAACTTACCTATTTTGGTTTATACGGGCTACAGCATCGGGGACAAGAATCGGCTGGCATTGCCGTCTTTGACGGCAACCAAGTGCATCTTCATAAAGAAATGGGGTTGGTGGCTCAAGTCTTTAGTGAACAGATTTTGGCAGGAATGACGGGTACTTTGGCAGTAGGGCATACTCGTTATTCTACTACTGGGTCAAGCCGTGTTGTTAACGCACAGCCTGCTCTGGTAGAAACCCGACTGGGCAAGCTGGCGTTGGCGCACAATGGCAACCTGGTTAACACTCCAGCGTTGCGTGAAGAGCTACTGGCAACTGGAGTGCAGCTCAACACTACAACTGATTCAGAGATGATTGCGATCGCCATTGCCCAAGCGATCAACAGCGGTAAGGGTTGGCTAGATGGAGCGATTAGTGCCTTCCATCGTTGTCAAGGTGCATTCAGCTTGGCGATCGCCACCCCCGAAGGCATCATGGGTGTCCGTGATCCTAACGGCATTCGTCCCCTCGTTATTGGCACCTTGGAGAGCGAGATTCCCAGCGAACCCCTCCGCTATGTCCTTTCCTCAGAAACCTGCGCCCTAGACATCATTGGCGCAGACTATCTGCGAGATGTTGCCCCTGGCGAAATGGTCTGGATTACTGAAACAGGCATGGAATCTTTGCAATGGGCAGCACCCGAAAAGCGCAAGCTTTGCATTTTTGAAATGATCTATTTTGCCCGTCCCGACAGCATTATGCATGACGAAAGCCTCTACAGCTACCGAATGCGTATTGGGCGGCAATTGGCACTCGAAGCCCCTGCCGATGTTGATATGATCATTGGTGTTCCCGATTCGGGTATTCCAGCGGCGATCGGTTTCTCCCAAACTTCAGGCATTCCCTATGCTGAAGGACTGATCAAAAACCGCTACGTAGGACGCACCTTCATTCAACCTACCCAGCACATGCGCGAGTCGGGCATTCGCATGAAGCTCAACCCGCTGAAAGATGTGCTCGTGGGCAAACGCATTCTAGTGGTTGATGATTCTATTGTTAGAGGCACGACCAGCCGCAAGCTAGTCAAAGCCCTGCGCGATGCCGGAGCTACAGAAGTTCACATGCGGATTTCTTCGCCACCCGTCACCCATCCTTGTTTCTACGGCATTGACACCGATAACCAAGACCAGCTTATTGGTGCTACCAAAACGGTCGAAGAAATTGGTCAACAGATTGGCGTAGATTCTCTGGCATACCTCAGCTTGGAAGGGATGTTGAAAACGACCCAAGATGATACTGAAAGCTTTTGCTCTGCTTGTTTCACAGGCGATTATCCCGTGCCCGTGCCGGAGTTGATCAAGCGATCGAAGCTGATGTTGGAGAAGCTGGTGCCCCCGGTGACTGTACAACTTATTACACAGTGACTTAGTTCTTTGTCAAAGTACCTTGATGAAAGACCATTGCCCATTGATCATCAATCAATTTCCATATAGAACTTCGTAGCGAATAAACAGAGTCTTCGCTGTCTGTACTGTGTCTGACTAAACGATAAGTTACTAGAACAACCCCTGCTGCCAAAACTGATGTATTGAATTCTGCTGTCGATCTTCGAGTTAGGGATTCAACGGGTTCATTCTGCAAATTTTCGATAATTTGCTGCTTGTCAAAGATGCGCCCTGAGCTTCCGAATTCAAGAAACTCGTCAGCCAGCAAGTGTGCAATGTCTTGCGCTGACCTTCGCATGTTTGGTTGAAGCAAACGCTCTTCAAGCTCACGGAGAAGCATTGCTTGTGAGTGGTCTTCTTCCATAATGTGTTCTAAATACTAAATCGTGTGATATGAGCAGCCTCAAATTTGAAATTAGAAGCTTCCGTTCTGATCCGGTATTCTAACTGCTCTGCCTTCACCGAAGATTCAGGGGCATAACAAGCAATTCTCTCCCAAATTACTCAACATTCCAAGCTCCGTAAAAAAAATCTAGCTCACACTGCATGGCATAGCGATACACCGCTCGCCCCTCCGCTTCCTTCCCCAAATACCGCTCCACCAACTGCGCCAATCGCTCTGCCAACGGCTCAAACTCCTCGCTGCTGTAGGTACTAATCCAATCGGTATAATCATGGGTAGGAACACTATTTGCCGCTAACGACTGCCCCAAAAATGCATACAGCTTCATGCAAGGCAGCATTGCCGCCGCCGTTACGCCTACATCTTGGCTCCAGGCAGTTGATAGCAGGAAATCGGTATAGCGTCGAGTGGCAGCCCCAGGATCTACCGTTTTAAGGTCAACGCCCCATTGAGAAGCATAGGTTTGGTGCAGGTTAAGTTCTTGCAGCACCCCGCCTGCTAAATCGTGAAAGATGTTGAATCCTTGCCAATCAGGAGCTTTGGCAGCGGCAATGCTGTAGGCACGAGCGAAAGCTTCTAAAAAGAAAGCATCTTGCCCGACGTAGTAGGCAAATTTGGCTTTGGGTAAAGAGCCGTCGCCGATACCCTGCACGAAAGAATTTTGCAGACAGGCGATCGCCAAATCTTGATTTTCCTGCCAAAGTTTCTCAGCAATACTCATAAAAAGTTTCCCTAAAAAATATAGGGGCATGACATTACCACACCCCTACTATTAAGATTACAGAATTGCTAATTGGCGATCGCCTTTGCCGCCATCTTCGCTCCACCGCCGACCAAGCGTTCATAAGCTGCCCGCATCTTTAGACCGACCAGCACTTGAAACAAGCCGCTGCCATTATCAGAACCGGGATACTCTTTGTGCTTCAGCGATAGTTCGGTCATTTCGCCGTAGAACTTAGTAGAGAGGTTGCTGAGGTGACTTTCGAGGTAGATCATTTCTTCGAGGCGATCGAAGCGACCATCGACTTCTAGTACCGAAACACTGTGACCGTAGTAGCTATCGGGACCGTAGAACATCCGAATACCGGGGTAAGAGCAAGTCAGCTTCCGTCCGCAGGGAATCCAGTCGATGCTAGAGCCTTCGTCGAACAGATAAACTGGCTCGAAGCCCTCAACGCCATCTTTTTGAATCAGGCGGACGCGCAGGACTTTACGCTCTGTGTCATCTTTGATTAACCGAGTTGGCAGAATTTGAATGACCACATCGGCGTGGGCTTTTTGGGGATCAATGTAGCCTTCAAAGTCGGGGCGACGAGAATTGATCGCTGCCAATACGTCTTCGTAGGTGTGACCGCGTTCTGCCATATCGCGCTGAATTTTCCAGGCAATTTTAACTTCGTCGTCAATGTCAAGGTAGACGCTGAAATCGAGGAGCGATCGCACTCGTTCATCGTACATGGGGTGCAGACCCTCAATAACGACAATCGGAGTGGGTTTAACCAATTCGGGGGGATCGATCAAGCCCGTTTCGTGGTTGTAGATGGGCTTCATAATTTGCTGCCCCTCTTTCAGCGCCTTGACCTGCTCATACATTCGATCAAAGTCGTTGGCGGCTGGGTTAAGGGCAGTAATGCCTGTTGCTTTACGCTGATAGCGATCCAGACTGTGGTAGTCGTCTAGGCAGATCACAGTCATTGATTCTTCGCCAAATAAATCTGCCAAGCGGCGCAGGAACGTGGATTTACCGCATCCTGAATCCCCGGCGACACCAATTAGAACCACACGGTCTGGCGTACTGATCATAAGTTTCCTCTAGAGAAATAAACGCTTTATCAACTTTGGATATTTTGAGCCAACCTGCTTTTAATTCAAGGGCTTCTGAGTTCCCTAACTGAATCAGAAGACAGGGTGAGTTTTTAGTACTGTCTCAGTATTTGGATTCTACCAAAAGGGGATCATCACTTACAAGAGAAGACTAGAGACTTTTGTGATGTCTACTAAATCTTCATTAGCAAATCTTTAATTAGCCTAAAATGATGCGATCGCCACATTCATTTACTAAATTGCCTTCTATGGTGATAGGGAGGAGTGTTTTTTGATCCCTTACATTGAGTTCGTGTGTCTGGAGACTGCCACAATGCTACGCTATTACCAATAGCTTTTAACGAGCAAAATTCCTTATGGGGTTGCTCTAGAAGTTTGACGGTAATTTTTTAGATGGGTTAGGAGATAGGTTAACAAGCAATGTACAATCCCAGCGCAGTAGGCAGTGCTTCCAATACAGCTTATGGCAGCCGCCTTTTTATCTACGAAGTTGAAGGTTTGCGGCAAACCCAACAAAGCGACAAGATGGATTATCCAATTCGGCGGAGTGGCAACGTGTTGGTCACGGTGCCTTACTCCCGCATGAATCAGGAAATGCAAAGAATTCTGCGCCTGGGGGGTCGCATTGTCAGCATTCGCCCTGTCTCTACTGATAGCGTAGCTACTAATGGCAAAGTCTCTTCTGACACTGATGTTTCTGGCACTAATGTTCAGCCCAAGTCAACAGAAGGAGCAAAGCCTGTGACCCAAGCCAAAGAAAAAGTATCTAAGGCAGATATTCCGGTTAATATCTATCGTCCCAATAGTCCTTATATTGGCAAGTGTCTCTCGACAGAGGAAATGGTTCAGGAGGGCGGTATTGGCACCGTCAAGCACGTCAAGTTTGATATTTCTCCAGGAGATTTGACCTATCTTGAAGGTCAGAGTATTGGGATTATCCCAGATGGCGTTGACAGTAAGGGTAAGCCCAACAAGATTCGTCTTTATTCGATCGCCTCGACTCGCCACGGAGATGATGTCGATAATAAGACCGTCTCTCTGTGCGTGCGTCAGTTGGAATATAAGAACGAAGCTGGAGAGACTATCTTTGGCGTTTGTTCAACGTTCCTAACCCAGATGAAGCCGGGTGACGAGGTGAAGATTACGGGTCCGGTGGGCAAGGAAATGCTCTTGCCTCCTGATGAAGATGCCAACATCATTATGATGGCAACTGGCACTGGGATTGCGCCTTTTCGTGCTTACCTGTGGCGCATGTTTAAGGAAAATGAGAGAGCTGCGAATCCTGACTATCAGTTCAAGGGTTTTGCTTGGCTGATTTTTGGGGTAGCGACAACGCCTAACGCTTTGTATAAGCAGGAGTTAGAGGAGTTGCAAGCTCAGTATCCCGACAACTTCCGGGTCACTTACGCGATTAGTCGTGAGCAGAAAAACTCTGAAGGCGGCAGGATGTATATTCAGCATCGTGTGGCAGAACATGCTCAGGAGATCTGGGATTTGGTGAAGAGTGAGAAGACTCACACATACATCTGCGGTTTGAAGGGTATGGAAGATGGAATTGATGCGGCAATGGTAGGTGCTGCCGAACCGGAAGGCGTGGTTTGGAAAGAGTATCAGCGATCGATTAAAGAGCGTTGGCACGTTGAGACTTACTAAAGGTTCTGGCTTTTTTTCATAGAAAAGCTTGCTAGAACTTTTCCTAATCAGGAAAGCTGCTAAAAGAGGGGGGAGGGCGATCGCTCTCCTCTTTTTTAATCTCTTTTAATTCAGTTAATAATCTCGGCTAATCCTCTAATCGTGCCAACCCTGCAATTGCTGGCTCAATACAGCGTTCTTGCTATTAGCTATTTGGGTTTAGCACTGGGCTATTTGCCAGGGCTACGGATGAACCGGGCGACGATCGCCCTGGTCGGTTCTGCCTTGCTCATTGGTTTGGGCTTACTAGATTTGGAGGAAGCTTGGGCGGCGATCGATGCAAAGACCATCATTTTTTTGCTGAGCATGATGGTGATCAATGCGAATTTGTCTTACTCTGGCTTTTTCCAGGGGGCGCTGGCATCGTTGCTGCGGTTAACGACTAGCCCCTTCGGGATATTGTTAGTGCTGACGTGGAGTACTGGGATTCTATCGGCTTTTTTCTTGAACGATACGTTGGCGATCGTCTTTACGCCGCTGGTGCTGAGTTTGACGCAGGCGCTGAAGCTGAATCCAATTCCTTATTTATTGGCAGTGGCGGGTGCTACGAATGTGGGTTCGGTGGCGACTATTAGCGGTAATCCGCAAAATATTTTGATTGGGTCTTTTTCAGGGATTCCTTATTTGGAGTTTGCTCAGGCTTTAACGCCAGTAGCAGCGATCGGACTGGCGATGCAGGTGGCGCTGCTGTGGATACTTTACCCAGAAGTGCGATCGCGCCACTCTAGTTCTCATTCTTTTCCTTTATCTCCCCGAATTTTCAAGCCTCTGTTGATTAAGTCTGTGGGAGTGACAGTGGCGATGTTGGCAGCGTTTATTGTAGGTGTGCCGATCGCCAATGCGGCTTTTGTCGCGGCGGCACTGCTGCTGATCACGCGTCGAATTAAACCTGAGCGCATTCTTAAAACGGTAGATTGGAACTTACTGGTAATGTTTTCGGGCTTATTTGTGCTGACTCGCTGTACGCAAGAATTACAGTTGCTGAATGGTATTACGAAGTGGATGGATGATGGGTTAGGACTGGTAATCATCACCACAGTTTTGTCAAATTTGATCTCGAATGTTCCGGCAGTGCTGTTGTTGCAGCCGTTGATTCCTCCCGAAAATTCGCAGGCTTGGCTGTTGTTGGCGGCAAGTTCGACGTTGGCAGGAAATTTGACGCTGCTTGGATCGGTGGCAAATTTAATTATGGTGGAGGCGGCAGCTCAGTTGGGCTATCGGCTGGGATTTGTGGAACATTTACGGTTTGGAGTGCCGTTGACCTTGGGAACATTGGCGATCGCTTATCTCTGGCTGGCTTGATGAGAGGAGTGGCGATCGCTTTATGCGAGTTTCAAAGAACGTGGTCGGCGCAGATTCTTTCAATCACTTGTTCTGCGGTGATCAATCGTTTGAGAACAACTTGTCCGATAGTTTGATTAACAGGGCTTTCTTCAACAGGTTTGACTTCGAGCATGATGACTTCTTCTTCGACCTGGTAGAGCCAAAGTTTTTCGTTGTTTTCGCTGATGTGGAGGTTGAGGCGATCGATTTCTGGTTTGCGTCTCCAAGACGCTTCGTTCCAGAGTCCACCGAATTCCCAAACTCGACCCACGTTCCAACCTTCAGATAGAAAAAAATATTTCACGGATGCTCTCTCGGTTCACTCCAATGATTATTATCTACTGCGATGCCGTTGCGTTGACGGTTTGGGTGGAGGAGGTCGGGAATGTTTAAGCTAGCTTCAAATTCTTGAACCGTTTAGAGCAATTTCTTGAAGATATCTAGTTGTTCCTCTGGAGCATACTGAGTTGCCCCATTCACAGATTTCTCCTTAACAGTCGAATTGCCTGAATTGCCCTTACGAAGACCCACTGCAATGTGCGAGTGCTTTTCAATTTGGCTCATTACTTGTTTTGCCCGTTGGATCACAGTTGCAGGCAAACCTGCCAAACGCCCTGCCTCAATGCCGTAGGAGCGATCGGCACCCCCAGGGCGAACTTGATGCAGAAAAATAATTTGATCGGGAAGTTCCTTAACCGTGACCTGATAGTTGGCAATGTTGGGCTGAAGAGAGGCGAGTTCGTTGAGTTCGTGGTAGTGGGTTGCAAAAATGGTTCGGGCAAAAATGACAGTAGCAAGGTGTTCCGCCACTGCCCAGGCGATCGACAGACCATCAAACGTGGCGGTTCCCCGACCAATTTCGTCGAGCAAAACTAAAGATTTTGGGGTGGCGTGGTTGAGAATGTTGGCGGTTTCGTTCATTTCTACCATGAAGGTTGATTGCCCTGTGGCAAGATCATCGACTGCGCCAACGCGAGTAAAAATGCGATCGCACACCCCCAACTTTGCTGCTTTTGCAGGTACAAAGCTACCGACTTGCGCCATCAGTTGAATTAAACCGACCTGCCGCAAATAGCAGCTCTTGCCACTAGCATTCGGACCCGTCAAAATAATTAGATCGGGATTCTTCTGCTCCTTACCCTCCCCTAATGCTGCCGAGTTGGGCACAAAAAAACCAGCGGGAAGAGATTGCTCGACCACAGGATGCCGACCTTCTGTAATGCTAACCTCGCGGGTCGGAGTCATTTGGGGACGACAGTAGCCCTGATAAACCGCGATCTCAGCAAAAGAACAGAGAACATCGAGAGCGGCGATCGCCCCTGCCACCGCTCTAATTTCATCCGCTTGTTGCGCTACTTCTAAACGAAGCGCCACAAAAATGTCGTACTCCAGCTTGCCTAAATCGTTACGGGCAGTAAAAATTGCCGCCTCTCGTTCCTTCAGCTCAGTCGTTACATATCGCTCTTCATTAGTAAGCGTTTGCTTGCGAGTATATCCGTCTGGGATCGTTTCTCCAGATTTGGCGCGAGAAATACTGATGAAATAGCCAAAAGTTTTGCTATATCCCACTTTCAGAGTTGAAATACCCGTTCTTTGGCGCTCCGTAACTTCGAGTTGGGCAATCCATTGTTCGTCGGTTTGGATTTGCTGGCGGAGGTCGTCTAGCTGTGAATTAACGCCGGGACGAATCAGGTTGCCTTCACTGAGGGAGAGAGGTGGCTCATCGACCAAATGGGCTTTGAGCCGTTTACCGAGTTGTTCTAAAATTGCTGGAAAGGTCTGGAGTGCTTGAAGATAGGGCGACCCTTGCGGCATCTGCGAAGCAGCGCGCCCCACTGCCGCCAACTCTGCTACCTCTGGCAGCTTGCCGAGCGAATCTGCCAAAGCCACCAAATCACGAGCATTCGCTGTGCCCGATCCAGCTCGCCCCGTCAGCCGTTCCAGATCATAAATCTGCTTGAGCAACTGCTGAAAATTTTGCCGCAAAGCTCCATTCGCCACCAATTCGTCAATAGTGTCCTGTCGCGCTTCAATGCCCGAAATATCTAACAGCGGTTGCAGTAGCCAGCGGCGCAGTGCCCGTCCGCCCATTGCCGTAACGGTTTTATCTAACGACGACAGCAAAGAACCGTGATAGGTTCCATCTCGCACCGTTTGGGTAATTTCTAAATTGCGGCGGCTTTGGTGATCCAGTACTAAATATTCAGTCAGGGTATAAGTAGAGAGCGGTTTGAGCAGAATTTTCCCATCTCGATGAGTGTCTTCTAAATACTCCAGTAATCCTCCAGCAGCGCGAACAGCAAGCGATAGATGTTCGCAGCCTAAACCTTCTAGCGATCGCACCTTAAACTTTTCCAGCAGTCGCGGGCGGGCTTCGGACAAGGCGAAGGGCAGGTGCGATCGCAAGGTGTAGCAAAATTGGGTTGGCAGACATTCTGGAAAATCAGTAGAGCCGCGCACGCCTTTACTTTCGCCAGGACGCAAAAGTCCGCCCAAATCAGGTGCATTGGTGGGCACAAGTACTTCCGAAGGCTGGAGCCGCATAAGTTCTTGCGTCAATTGATCGAGATCGCCGGATTGTGTGGTGAGGAATTCGCCTGTTGAAATATCAGCGATCGCCAGTCCCCATTGATTTCCAGTAATCACTACCGCCGCCAAAAAGTTATTCCGACGAGCGTTCAACATTCCTTCTTCTAAAATTGTTCCTGGCGTAATAACTCGCGTAATTTCCCGTTGCACCAAACGTCCCTGCACATCGGCTGCATCTTCCACCTGGTCACAAATTGCTACGGCGTAACCCTTTTCCACTAGCAATGCACAGTAGCGATCGAGGGCGTGGTGCGGAATGCCTGCTAGGGGAACTTTGCCAACTTCTTTGCCGCCGTCCTTTGCCGTTAACACCAGCTCTAATTCCCGCGCCACCGTAATCGCATCTTGAAAAAACGTCTCGAAAAAATCTCCAACACGGTACAGCAACAGCGCATGGGGATATTGATCTTTTGTTTCGGCATAGTGCCGCATCATCGGGGTCAGATCGTCGCGGTTGACCGAGCGATGGTTGGCGTAGCGAACGGCGTGCTTAACGAGGCGATCGGGTAGATCGTTGGGCGGGGTTTGGAAATCCGTCATGGGAAGAGGAGGGAGCTTTGCTGGCTGAATTACCTATTTTAGCGCTCTAGGTAGCTCTTGCTGGTGTGGAAGCATAGAGTAAGACTGGCGATCGCCTTAAATTATGACTGCTCTGGCGGATGCAGACAGCCAGGTCAAAGGCTTTGAACTAAGCGCTAGTCGATTACCTTTTTAGACATCCTTTAGGACTGAGGTTCTTGTTGTTCTTGTTGTTCTTGTAGTTGCGCTCTCAACCGAGCTAGTTCTTGCTCCGCCACCTCTGCCCGCTGGCGTTCTTGCTCTGCCCGCTGGCGTTCTTCGCCCACTTGTTCAGAACTCCACAGCAGCAAGTTCCCGGATTCATCCCACCACCGCAACCAGTTCGTTGTAATTCCCAGGCGAGTCCCATGCCAGCGCCCTAAGAACAATTTGACTTCGGGAATCCAGTATTGCCCTTGCGCGTTAGGAGTTTGTCCAACGTACTGTTCATTCTGGAGTTGTCGTACCTCCAATAGCAAGTCTTGGGGATCAAAAATCACATAAGTCGGCACCTTGAGAATATGTTCGTAGAAATAGAGCTTGCCATAGGGAGGAGTCGATCGCACCGAATATTCTCCCCCATCGGTTTCCGACAGAAACTCCATGACAACTGCAACGGGTTCGCCTTCTAGCGTTGGCGTATAGCTGCGTCGCACCAAATTTTGGGCAATAGGAAGTACTCTGGGCACAAACAACCAATCGGGGGCTTTGACTACGGTTTTTTGATTAACAGTGGCAACCAACGCAAAGTTAGAGGCTAAGAGCATTTCGGGCTGAACTAATCCCGCTGAATCTAAAGCATCAGTCAGGGCAGCCGCTAGAAAGGATTGCTGAATATTTCCTATAGGAACATCGGGCAACTTGTAATTTTTTGGAAAGGTTTCCCAGGTGATTTCTAGAGCGCATGGCGTTGTTTGTAAAACCATTGGGAATTCCTCACGAACAGCCGTCAACTATAGACCATCTTAGACCTTTGTTGTCTACCTTCGGTCGTATCAGACGGAGATGATATCTGCTTCTAGAGATGGAGAGTGTCATAAGGCTCAGGAGAACGCTATTTATCAATTATGCCTCTCTTTGCCAAATCTTGATCGTCTCATCGGCGCTGCCGCTTACGAGCAAATCACCATCAGGGCTAAAGGCGATCGCATTCACACCCCAAGCGTGTCGCATTGTGCAAATTCGTTCGGTTGTCTCTATATCCCAAACCGTTAACGTACCATCCTCACAGCCACTCGCAAAGCATTCATCGTGAGGATCGATCGCCAAGCAATTAATCTGCTCTTTATGTGCCGCTAAAACTTGTAATTGTTCACCCCGCCCTAAGTTCCAAATCTTAATCGTTTTGTCTGCACCACCGCTAATTAAAGTTTGCCAATCAGAAGTTACAGCGATCGCCTTTACTCGTTCTGTATGTCCTGATAATATGTTCAGAATACGGTTATTTTTCAAATTCCACAGAAGTATTTTTTTATCATAGCTACTGCTAATTAACGTGCGTCCATCAGTGCTAACAATTAATCCACTAACCCAATCTTGATGCTTAGTTAAACTATTAATTAATGCCTGCTTCTCTAAATCCCATAGATGTATTACGCCATCACCACTACCGCTAATTAGAGTTCTCATGTCGTTCGTAATTGTGAGCGCTGAAATTCCCCATCCTGGTTCCTGTAATGTATTAATTAGCTTACGCGTATTCACATCCCATTCTTTAATGGTGCCGTCATCACTACCGCTAAATAGCGTCGCTCCATCAGCACTAAAAGTGAGCGTACTAATGCGATCGCGGTGCCCAACATTAGAAAATAGCGATCGCCCTATAAAGGTATGCAGCAGTTTACCTTGATCTAAATCCCAGAGTTTAATGGTGCGATCGGTGCTGCCACTTGCCAAAATTTGTCCAGCCGGATGAATGGCGATCGCGGTAATGCCGCCATTGTGTCCTAGTAACGTTTGCGCCAATCGCCAGGGTTGATCGGCATCAGGCGACTTCGGCACATCTGCAAAAGGTCGCCTGCCTAAATCTTGCAGCACATCCGCCGCATTTCGATATCGCTGGCTAGTTGCCCTGTACAGCATTTTGTTTAGCACTTGCCGCAGTTGAACACTGACGGGCTTAGGCAAATACTGCTCCCAGACCCAAGCATCTTCACTGATGGAATAGAGATCAAACGGATGGATTCCGGTTAACAAATGAATGCAAGTAACGCCCAAGCTATAAATATCGCTGGAAAACTCACCCCTACCCATCGCTTGCTCAGGAGCCACATATCCGGCGCTACCAATAACTGTGGCAGTGCGGGCAAGAGCAGTTCCTGTGGCAAACTTTGATGCGCCGAAATCAACCAGCACATAGCGTTCGTTGGCGTAGGGTCGAATGATATTTTCGGGTTTAATGTCGCGGTGAATCACTTGAAAGCTGTGAATAAAGCTTAAAACGGGCAGCAAATCTTCTAATAATTCCCGCACCTCTGCTTCGGTAAACGTGCCTTCTTTTAGCTCCTCTTCCAGGTTTTGCCCGTCAATAAATTCCTGCACCAGGTACTGCGCGGTCGATGATTCGTAATGCGCTAGGAGTGCCGGAATTTGGGGATGCTGCCCTAACTCGTCGAGGCGATCGGCTTCTTGGCGAAATAATTCTGCGGCTTTGGGGTTGATATTGGGCTGACGGGGCAAAAGGAGTTTGATCACGCAGTAGGGCTTTTGAGCCTTCGTCTCATCTACTGCTAAATAGGTGCGACCAAACCCGCCTCGCCCAATAATTTCGATCGCCTTGTAGCGATCGTCTAACAATAAATAGTTGCCACAGTTCTGGCAATACTTAGCGTCGTCAGGGTTCTGCGGCTTGGAGCAAGCTGGATTGAGGCAGTAGAGCATTGTCTAGGTGGGGACAAGCTCGCCGGGACGGAGTTTTGCCCATTTTCCGGTTTCTTGCTTGAAGCTTTGGCAAGCGACCACGTCCCACTCCATTTCAATGCCGTCCTCATGGGTGCGAATGTTGACGTTGATGGTGGGTTCGATCGCCTCAAAATCAGGAGATTCGGTCAAATGAGGCTGCTGATGTTGATGTTCAACAGCGTTGTAAGTAGTGCAGCGATCGACATAATGGCAATTGATACAAACACACATGGAACTGTCCTCCGCGTTTGCAAGATCGAGTCAAAAATGAGGGGGCTTTTCTGTTACTTTATCTCAACTTCTAGGCAAACAGGGGTGAACTGAGGAAGGCTGTTGCAAAATGAAAAGGAGTCTGGTCTGTAATTCTTCTCTCAACGCCCGATCGCCATCAATGTCTGCGGCAAAAGACAAATGACAAAAGACATTAACCCATCTATCCTGAATGAGGCTCCATATCGTTTCGCTACCCGGATTCAAGCAAGTTGTTGTTATTGAAGTACATCTGTCCCGATAAGTTGGCGCAAGTGCCAGAACTACCCGCTTCTCTATTTTCGCCACAGACTTGGCCCT
>JBBRCV010000056.1:0-24539 GCA_038204505.1 Elainellales cyanobacterium | reverse complement strand
TCCATATCTGGAGTCACCTTCAGATTTTTGGCACAAGCCTGAAATCCTTTTTTGTGTCGGCTTTCCATCTTAGACAAACTTAGCAATTCTTCTTGAGTGTCAGGGATTAGCTCAGCGAGTTTCTGATAGTTTTCATGAGCTTCCTGCTCACCTTCGATTACAATTGCGTTAATCCGGCTGTAAGCGTCTTTGTAATGTTCGCTTTGAAAATCAATATCTGAGCCGATTTCAAGCTGCTGCATAAACTCCGTCATCTCCTAGTTTAAAAGTGTGCCGATTTTCATCGATCTAAAAATGATGTGATGAGGCTCTGGGCATTTTACTCCACTCTTCCTCTACTACACCCTAACGGTTTCAAAGGCTTCTTTACAAGTTAGGACTCATCAGAATCGGCTCAGACTTTCACCCGTTCCATAAGTAATTAGCCCCATAGCTGAGAGCGTAAGCCGCCAATGACACTCGATTCCTCGGAGCTAACCAGGCAAAATTGGCAAGACCGACTTAATTTCGTCCTCTCTTGGCTTAATCCTGTCCTGTTGCTACTGGGCGCAGCTTTAGTGCTGTTGCCTTTGGCGATCGTCTTTGTGACTTCTCTGACTCCTGCTGGAAATGGGTCTGGCTGGACGTGGGCAAGTTATCAGGCAGCTTGGCAGCAAGGAAAGTTTTTACTGGCATTTGCCAACTCGACATTTGTAGCGCTAGCCGTAACCGCCTGCCAAATTTTTACATCTGCGCTAGCTGGCTATGCCCTTGCTCGGTTTAGGTTCTGGGGACAGCAGGGCGTTTTGCTGATTCTGTTAGCCACGCTAATTATTCCATTTCAGATTTTGGTAGTTCCTATCTTTTTAGTGTTGAAGTGGGGGCATCTGATTAATACCTATGGGGCGTTGATCCTGCCAACCGCAGCGAATGCGTTTGGAATTTTTCTGCTGCAACAGTATTTTCAGACGATTCCAGTGGAGCTAGAAGAATCTGCGGCACTAGACGGAGCGACGCGCTGGCAGATTCTCTGGGAAATTATGCTGCCATTGGCTCGTCCGGCTCTTCTGACTCTTTTCTTGTTTACGTTTATTGGTGAGTGGAACGACCTATTTAAGCCGCTCGTTTTCACGACTCGCCCCGAACTAAGAACCGTGCAGTTGGCACTGGCAGAGTTTCAGGAGCAGTTTACCAATGACTGGTCACTGCTGATGGCTGCGGTGGTGATTACGACCCTGCCGATCATGCTTTTGTTCTTGGTTAGTCAGCGTCAGTTTATTCGAGGAATTGCTACGACAGGAGTAAAGAACTAAAAGCGTTCCTTTAAGAAGTGTTGCGGTTGCGGCGAGTTCAATCAGCAAGGGTGACAAACGTGCAAGGATTTGGTTACGTTAGAGTTAAGGGTGCTCAGCCTAACCTTCAATCTGTTCTGCAACAAGATTTTCGCAACAAGATTGAGTTTCACGTCCGTTTGATTCAGAATAATTCCCCAACGCATTCTCCTAAATAATGATCACTCCCAACGAACTGACGCAATGTATGAACTTGGCACGCGCCCTCGATTTAATTACTTCTAGCCGAACGATCGCCGGGACGCTATACGTATATAACGCGGGTGGGCAATCTCGACCTTGGGAGGCATTTATGGCGGAATATCCGCTAGAGCGGTTGCAAGCGATGGTGCATCGGCTGTAGATTTTTGTTGATATCTACATATTCATGGGCTGCTCAGTAATTTTGAGCTTGCGGGTATCAGTTTGATAGGTTCGCGCTAGTATCAATTAAATTCTGCTGGTCCTCATGACGCTTTCTTTAGCCCAAAATGCGATCGCCCTGCTCATCGACCTTGCCGAACGAGGAGAGATAGACCCTTGGGATGTCCAAGTGGTCGAAGTAATCGATCGCTTTTTGAGCAAGCTGCAACCTGTTCTAGAAGTCCCTTCCATTGAAGCTGGACGTGCTCCTTACGAGGCAGATTTGTTGCAATCAGGGCAGGCATTCTTGTATACCTCTATCCTGCTGCTGCTTAAAGCCGATACTTTAGCCCGTAGCGAAATTGAGGAGGAACCAGAAGAGCTGTTAGAAGCCGAAGAGTTCGTTCCCCCTTTGCCTTTGCACTTAGAGCGGCGCATTCGACGACGAGCGACCGCTCCGCCTGCACCGAATCGCCGGGTAACGCTGCAAGAATTGATTGCTCAGTTAAATCTGATGGCGGCGGCAGTAGCCGAGCCTAAACCGCAACGAGCTAACATCCGTCGTCCTCGCCCTCAGTCACGGAGCCAAGCCATTCGGGCGATCGCCCAACTTGCCCACCAAGAAAATCTTTCAGAGGTTGCGGCAGCCCTCGCTAAGTTCTTAGATGAAAACTGGCAAGCCATCCATCTTGAAGACCAATGGTGTGACTTTGACCTGCTTTTAGATCTCTGGGTGGGTTCTCCTCAGTACAAAGAAGTTGAGGGGCATCCCACGCAGCCGGAACCCGTTTCTAATGCTCAGACTTCTAACGCTCAAACTCTTAATGCTCAGACTCTTAATGCTCAGAAAGAGGCGAATTCTCAGACCTCTACCTCTAACCACGACCGGGTTGGCGTATTTTGGGCGTTGCTATTCCTATCTGCTCAGTCTAAGGTAGAGCTAGCGCAAGAGGAGTTTTATCAAGACCTCAAGGTGCGAAGTTTGGCTGACCCTTTAGCTTCTGCTGAGTCCATTGAATCAGCAGCTTTTGTGCTTTCTGACTAACTTGTGCTTTCTGACTAACGCGTCACCCAGGGAATAATTGGCTTTGAGCAAATGCCATTACTTTAGCCGTCGTTCCTAATTGTTGGGAACTTTATAGGTGAGAGCAGAGAATAACAAAGGGACTGTAAAGGTCGGTCATAGAGCTTGGCGACAGTGTGCCAATAGGCATATTATTAAGTACCTATTAGTTTTTTAGATGGCGATCGCCTAATGTTGCTTGCGTTTTGCTGATAAACTCAGCAAAATTGTTCCATCGTATCCAGCATTTCTTAAGTATTGTGAAACGCTCAAGCAAAGTTTGCTGGCATTCCAATTCTTTAAGTCGCTGGTTTTAGCTTTTATAGATGTATCAAGGGAAAGGTTAGGAAACTTATGAAAGCCATGATTCTGGCGGCTGGTAAAGGTACGCGCATTCGTCCTATTACCTACACCATTCCCAAACCGATGATTCCCATCTTGCAGAAGCCTGTCATGGAATTCTTGGTTGAACTGCTGAGGCGGCACAACTTTGATGAGATCATGGTGAATGTGAGCCACCTCGCCAACGAAATTGAGAGCTACTTTTGTGACGGTCAGCGCTTTGGAGTGCAAATTGCCTATTCCTTTGAAGGGCGCATTGTTGATGGAGAACTGGTAGGTGAAGCCGTAGGTTCTGCGGGCGGAATGCGTCGAATTCAGGACTTTTCGCCATTTTTTGATGATACGTTCGTGGTGCTTTGCGGCGATGCATTGATTGATCTGAATTTGACTGAGGCAGTCCGCCAACACCGCGAGAAGGGGGCGATCGCCACAGTCATCATGAAAACTGTGCCCCGCGAAGAAGTTTCTAGCTACGGGGTTGTGGTTACCGACGAAACTGGAAGAATCAAAGCCTTTCAAGAAAAGCCCTCGGTAGACGAGGCTCTCAGCACTGACATTAATACCGGGATTTACATTTTTGAACCCGAAATTTTTGACTATATTCCTTCGGGCGTAGCATTTGATATTGGCAGCGAGTTATTTCCGCAACTGGTCGAGAAAGGCGCTCCCTTTTACGGCATATCCATGGATTTTGAGTGGGTAGACATTGGTAAAGTGCCCGACTATTGGCAGGCGATCCGGGATGTGCTGCGGGGCAAAGTGAAAAATGTCCAAATTCCAGGGCATGAAGTAGCACCCGGAATTTATACCGGACTCAACGTAGCAGTGAATTGGGACAAGGTTCATGTGGAAGGACCCGTTTATATTGGCGGCATGACCCAAATTGAAGATGGAGCGAAAATTATTGGACCTGCAATGATTGGTCCTAATTGTCATATTTGCCGCAACGCGACGGTTGATAACAGCGTTATTTTTCAATACTCTCGCTTAGGGGAAGGCGTGCGATTAGTCGATAAGCTGGTGTTCGGTCGGTACTGCGTCGATAAGACAGGTGTGGCGATCGATGTTCAGGCAGCGGCGTTAGATTGGTTAATCACTGATACGCGGCATGACATGCCTGCAAGCCTACCTGATGAGCATCGGGCGATCGCCGAGTTGCTTAACATCAACGGTAGGTAATCCGGTCAATTATTTGTTATACTCCCCTTCTTCGTATGGGTAATTCGATATTCAGTAAGATTATTCGGGGCGAAGTTCCAGGTAGCTTCATCTACCGTGATGAACTAGTTTCGGTATTTTTAGATGTTCAAGGAGTGAATCCTGGACATTGCCTAGTTGTGCCAAATGAAGAAGCGGCTTGCCTTGCAGAATTGAAACCAGAGACTGGGAAGCACCTCTTCTCAGTTGCCCATCGAATTGCCAATTCATACCGAGCGGGTGCTATCGAATGCGCGGGGGTCAATCTTTGGATTTCCGATGGCGAGTTAGCCGGACAGGAAGTTCCACATGTTCACCTGCATGTTGTTCCTCGCCGTCTTGGGGACTCATTGCGTATCGTATATGATGCCGAGCCGTGGGATGAAAGCAAGCGGTTTCAGCTCAATGAAATTGCAACTAGAATTAGGCAACGCCTATAGTTTGATGCGCGGATCAGGAATAGATAACGTCCGAGAACTGATTCTATCTGCACTAAATTTATCTGGCTAACGTTCCTGCTGCACCGGAACGAGTTCAAGCTATTGTTGGAGCGCAAAGGTTGTCTGCATCCTGTGAGTAGGAATGAGTATATATGCTCATTCAAAATCTAGTTTCTTGAGAGATAAAAGATTTCTAGATAAAAATCCCCGATTTTACTCAATGAGAGTTATTTGTTAAGCCAACCTGCACTTAAAACAACGGTTAGTCCCATAAAAAGGGCAGTCAAAGTCCAAGTGACGCGATTGAGGGTAGTTTCAGCACTCTTGGTACTGGTAAAGAGTTGAGCTTGACCGCCTAACCCTCCTAGACCATCTCCTTTGGGGCTGTGCAGCAGAACCAGCACAATTAAACAAATAGCAGAAACAACCCAAACAATTTCAACAACTGAGGTCAATGTCATAGTGGTCAATCCAAATAAATCAGGAGCGTGCTCTTCGAGATACCCGCAAGGGGTCGCCCTTGTCTAACTATTCTACGTCCATACATTCTACAAATAGACTTTTATAGAGAAACGCGAACCGGAGACCGATTTGCCCGCACATCGAACCCAATCGGCTCAATCATTGATTTTCCAGTCATTTCGATCGGTTGCGCCAATCCCAAGATTTGCAAAATTGTGGGGGCAATATCTGCCAGCGTCCCATCGGAGCGCAGAGAAACATCCGTGCCATGTCCAGGAATTTTTCGCCCTTCGCCTTCTACCAAAATAAATGGCACTGGATTAGTAGTATGCGCCGTCCAAGGATTTCCTTGCTCATCAAACATCTGCTCGGCGTTCCCATGATCAGCAATGATAATGGCAGTGCCACCCGCCCGAATAATGCTTTCTAGCAGTCTGCCAACACAGCGATCGACCGTTTCAACCGCTTTGACAGTTGCCTCCAAATTGCCCGTATGCCCGACCATATCAGGGTTGGCATAGTTGATGACAATGAGCGAGTAGATGCCTTTATTGATGGCGGCGATCGCTCCTTCCGTTACTTTGGCTGCCGACATCGCTGGAGTGCTGTCGTAGGTTGCCACCATAGGGCTAGGCACTAATTCCCGATCTTCACCTTCTAGCGGATCTTCTAGTCCGCCATTAAAGAAATAGGTAACGTGGGCATACTTCTCAGTTTCGGCAGTGCGGAATTGACGCAGCTTCGCCTTCGAGATCACCTCGCCTAGGATATTGTTAAAGTTCTGTGGCTCAAATGCCACTGAGACGGGCAGGTTAGCAACGTACTGAGTAAAGGTAACAAACGACAGCGGTGATATCAGCGTCCGCTCGAAGCCCTTAAAGTCAGGATCGACGAAAGCCTGAGTTAGCTGTCGGGAGCGATCGGGGCGGAAGTTGAAGAAAATCACACCGTCTCCCGGCTTCACGGCTCCAGGAGCAATACGAGTGGGTATGACAAATTCATCGCCCACCTTCTCTACGTAAGAAGCCTGCAAGATCTCCAGCGCCGATTGCCCGCTACCTTCGCCATCTTGAGTCATCAGGTCATACACCTTTTGAACCCGATCCCAGCGATGATCCCGATCCATAGCGTAATAACGACCGCTGAGAGTGGAGATTTGACCAACCCCTACTTTTGCTACGTAGTCTTGAATTTTTTCGATCGCTGCTAAACCATCTGTCGGCTTGGTATCTCGTCCATCGGTAATAGCATGAATACAGACCTGCGAAAGTCCCTGCTCTTTTGCTAGGTCGAGCAGCCCAAACAAATGACTGAGATGAGAATGAACGCCTCCCTCTGAGCACAAACCCACAAGGTGCAACGTTCCTCCGCGCTGACGAACTTCTGCACAAATGCGTAGGAGGGCAGCATTACTCAGCAGCGTCCCATCTTCGACGGCATCACTAATACGTACAAGCTCTTGCGGCACGACTCTGCCTGCACCAATGTTGAGATGCCCCACTTCTGAGTTACCCATTTGCCCATCGGGTAGCCCCACGTTTTTGCCGGAAGTTTGGATCAGGGTTCGCGGGTAGGCTGCCCAGAGGCTATCGACAATGGGGGTGTGGGCTGCGGCGATCGCATTCCCCTCAGTTTCTTCGCTATACCCCCAGCCATCCATAATCACGAGCACGACCGGGGAAACTTGCGCCTGTGCCATGCGAATCGTCCTTATGAGGTAACAGATATTTTCTCAGCAATAATAACATTCCAACTTTCCGTCTAGAAGCGGTTTAACTAGAAATTACAAGGAAAATGATGATAGGTAAGGGTTCAGATCTGTTCAGAATTTGGTCATGAATCGATCCCTAACTTTTTCTGGACTTTTCTTTTTGCTTTTGCTTGTCCCGCTTAGCACTTTCCTTGGCGGCTCTGTCAGCCGCGATCGCCTCCAACTTTACCTTTTCTTTTTCTTCAGCAACCTTGTCTAAATAATAATGGTAGTCACCGCGATAAACCCGCAGTTCGCCCTCCCGAATTTCGACAATTTTGGTTGCCACTTGAGAGATGAAATAGCGATCGTGGGAAACCACAATTGCCGTACCATCATAGGCTTTCAAAGCATCTTCCAGCATCTCTTTCGCTGGGATGTCGAGGTGATTGGTCGGCTCATCTAGGATTAATAAATTGGCGGGGCGAAGCAACATTTTTGCCAGTGCCAGACGAGCTTTTTCGCCTCCACTGAGCGCTCCGACTTTCTTGAAAACCGTTTCACTACTGAACAGGAATCGACCCAAGAGCGTGCGGACTTCTTCATTTTTCCAGTCGGGCACTTCATCATGAATGGTTTCTATGACCGTTTTGTCCAAGTCTAATGCTTCAGCTTGGTTCTGTTCAAAATAGCCCGAAATCACGTTATGATCCCCTAACTTAACGGTGCCCTCGCTCGGATGTTCTATGCCCGTCATTAGGTGCAAAAGGGTAGATTTCCCGGCTCCATTCGGTCCCACAAAAGCAATGCGATCGCCCCGTTCTACCAACAGTTCAGCCCCCAAGAACAGGATTTTTTCGCCATACGCATGGGTCATGTTTTCAATGATCACGACCTCTCGACCGCTGCGAGGGGCTGGAGGAAATTGGAACCGCAAGGTTTTCACTCCAGCGATCGGCGCGTCAATTCGCTCAATCTTATCAAGCTGCTTCTCGCGGCTCTTTGCCTGGGTGCTACGCGTGGCGCTGGCTCGGAAGCGATCGACAAAGGTTTGCTGTTTCTCTAGCTCTTTTTGCTGCCGTTCAAAGGCGCTGAGTTGAGCCATCTGCGCTTCTTCCTTCTGCTGCAAGTAAGCGCTGTAGTTTCCCAAATAAGTAGTTGATACGCCGCGCTCAGTTTCAACAATTTGGGTGCAAAGGCGATCGAGAAATTCTCGGTCATGAGAGACGATCACCATGGGCGTGTTCAGCCCTTTGAGGTAGTTCTCTAGCCACTCGATAGTTTCTAAATCCAGATGGTTAGTCGGCTCGTCCAACAGCAGCAAATCGGGAGATTGGAGCAGAATTTTACCTAGCCCCATCCGCATTTGCCAACCGCCGCTAAAGGCTTCGACGAGGCGATCGCCATCATCCAATTCAAACCCTAGCTCTGGCATCAGCTTGTCAATACGCGACTCTAATCCATAGCCATCTAGCCCTTCAAACTTGCGCTGGAACTTGTCCATCTTGTGGATCAAGTCTTCCAGCTCATCCGGGCTTGCCGACTCCATATCTTGATGAACTTGCATCAATGATTTGTTGACCTGATTGGCTTCGGCAAAGGCTTGCCAAAACTCTTCCCGCACTGTTCGACCAGGATCAACATCAAACTCTTGACTGAGGTAGGCAATGTGGAGGCTAGTTGGACGGATAATTTCGCCAGAAGTTGGCTCCATTTCGCCCGCAATAATTTTGAGTTGGGTCGATTTGCCTGCGCCGTTAACGCCTACCAAGCCAATGCGATCGCCTGTTTTAACTTCCCAGCTCACGTCTTTGAGAACTTCGCCTGTGGGATAGGTCTTGTTGATGTGTTCCAAGCGCAGCATGAAGAAGCTCCAGAGAGGGGAAGAGGGCGAAAAATACTTTAGTTAAGGCTGGACGTTCTACGGAGAAGCAGCCACAGATTTACTAACTTTAACAAAAATTAAAGCATCTTCACGCTCTTTTCAACTCACGCAGCCTGCTCTTTTAATCTTGGTGCAGACTGCATAACGCTTTCGGGAACGCCTGCCTGCTGTGCCACAGTGTAGCTTTCAGCATTTAAGCCAGTCAGGAGGATGGATTTACCTAACCGCTGATAGTGGGCTACCACCTTGGCGATCGCTGCTGCTGCCGCATGATCCCAGAGATGGGCGCGATGAAAATCAATGACTACTGCTGGGTCATGATCCCAATCAAATAGCTCTATAAAAGGAGTCGCAGAGCCGAAGAACAACTGCCCAGAAATATGATAAGTCTTACTCTCTGCGGTTTGGGTGGCGATCGCTTTAATTTGCGCCACTTGCCAGCCAAATAAGATCACGCTTAACAAGATTCCTGCCAACACTCCTTTGGCTAAATCATGGGTTAGTAGGGCAATAAGGACTGTAAACGGCATGACGATCGCCTCCTGCATTGGCATCTGTCGCAATGTTTGCAGCGACTTCCAATCAAACGTTTCAAACGACACCATAATCATCACGCCCACCAAAGCCGCCATGGGAATCTGCTGCACTGTATCGCGCAAGATAAAAATAGAGAACAGCAAAAACGCCCCAGCTACCATCGTCGAGAGTCGCCCCCTACCTTTAGAGCGCACATTAATAATAGATTGTCCCACCATGCCGCAGCCCGCCATGCCGCCCAAGCACCCCGTCACCATATTGGCAATGCCTTGACCGCGCGTTTCCCGATTTTTAGAGCTTTTGGTGTGGGTTAAGTCATCCAGCAACGCAGCCGTTAGCAAAGATTCTAGTAGACCCACGATCGCCAATGTCAGCGAGTAAGGCAGAATAATCCACAGGGTTTCGAGGGAGAACGAGATTTGGGGCAGGTGCAGAGTCGGCAAGCTACGAGTGATTTCGCCGATGTCTCCCACGCGGCGAATGTCGAGGTGGAGGGCGATCGCTACCAAGGTCATGAGTACGATCGCCACCAAGGGCGAGGGCAGACTTTTATTCAAGCGTGGGAAAAGATAGACCACTGCCAGAGTCGCTGCCACCATGACATACATTTGCCAGGGTTCGCCTTTAAACAAACTGATTTGAGCAACGAAGATTAGAATCCCCAGCGCATTCACAAACCCCGAAATGACTGACTGTGGGATAAAGCTAAAGAATTTTTCTAGCCTAAATACACCTATCCCAAACTGAATGATCCCCGTCAAAATAGTGGCGGCAAACAAATACTCAACGCCGTGGTTGACAACCAGTGTGGTCATTAGCAGCGCCATCGAACCTGTTGCCGCCGAAATCATTGCCGGGCGACCACCCGCGATCGAGATGACCACCGCCATACAAAAGGAGGTGTAAAGGGCGACCATTGGATTGACCTGGGCGATCGCCGCAAAGGCTAAAGACTCTGGAATCAGCGCTAACGCCACAGTCATCCCGGCTAATGATTCTGTTTTAAGATATGACCGTTTAAGGTTTCGAGAAATGCGGGAGTTCCAAGACTGTACAGCTTGATGACGGCGAGATTGACGAGTAGATTGGGAGGACATAGAAAATTGATAAGGGATCTGTGAGGATGCTCAGCAATTAAGCCCGAAGCTCAGGATGCATCTTCACATCAAACGGGGTCACCTTTGGAAAAACTCTGCTTCGTCCTAGTTTTAACCATTCCTTCATATTATTTGCCTAGACTATGAAGCTTCGATGTCATCAATTCAGTTAAATCTGGGTGTGACTTAATCGATTCGATTAGTAAAAAACGTCAGCCCATCAGCCCAAAGTGTTAAGGTTCTCATGGTGGATTCAGATTTATATAAAGAGCCGGATGAGTATTTTCACACTGCAATCAGTAAAAAAAGATTTTGGCATCAAAGAGATTCTTAAAGATGCCAGCTTCAGCCTCAATAGTACCGATAAAGTTGGTTTGATCGGCATCAATGGGTCTGGCAAATCGACCTTCCTCAAAATGATTGCGGGACTCGAATCTATTGACGACGGCAAGCTTTTATTTAATCCTGGCGTTCGCATTGTCTATCTGCCTCAACAGCCTGATCTCGATGAAAGTAAAACCGTACTAGAGCAAGTTTTTGCCGATAGCGGTGAGCAAATGACGCTGGTGCGAGAATACGAAGCAATTTCTGATCAACTCACCCACGGTCAAGGGGATCAGAATAAGCTGATGGATCGGCTCTCTGATGTGACCCATCGCATGGATGCGATCGGCGCTTGGGATTTAGAAACCAATGCCAAAATTATCCTCACAAAACTAGGCATTGACGACTTTAGCGCCATCATTGGTAACCTTTCCGGCGGCTATCGTAAACGCATTGCCCTTGCCACCGCACTTCTTTCTGAACCTGATGTGCTGCTCATGGATGAGCCGACTAACCATTTAGATGCTCTGTCTGTAGAATGGCTCCAGAGCTATCTAAATCGGTATCGAGGCGCGCTACTGCTGATTACTCACGATCGCTATTTTCTCGATCGCGTTACCAATCGTATTCTCGAAATCGATCGCGGCGATCTCTATTCTTATGACGGTAACTATTCCTACTATCTAGAAAAGAAAGCCTTAGCCGAAGAATCTAATGTCAACACTCAACGTAAGCACCGAGGACTGCTGCGTAGAGAATTAGAATGGCTGCAACGAGGCGCGAAAGCCCGAAGCACCAAGCAAAAAGCGCGGATCGATCGCGCCCATGATCTGCAAAACAAGGAATTCAAACAAGTCCAAGGCAAAGTTGATATCACAACTGCGGGGCGGCGGATCGGTAAGAAGGTCGTTGAACTCGCTAATGTTTCCAAAGGCTACGACGGGCGCGTATTGATTAAAGATTTCACCTACGATTTCACCCCTGAAGACCGGATTGGGATCATTGGCGGCAACGGCGCAGGCAAATCTACGCTGATGGATATCATCACTGGACGAGTACAACCTGACTCTGGCAAGGTTGAACTGGGTAGCACCATCCACATTGGCTACTTCGACCAACATTCTGATGACCTTGCCCTCAATCCTGAACAGCGCGTGATTGATTACTTAAAAGAAGTTGCAGAACTGGTTAAAACTTCCGACGGCTCTATCATTACCGCCTCTCAAATGCTAGAGCGCTTTTTGTTTCCAGGCAACCAGCAGTATGCACCCATTAACAAGCTTTCTGGAGGCGAACGCCGTCGCCTGTTTCTACTGCGCGTTTTAATGAGCGCTCCTAACTTGCTCATCCTCGATGAGCCAACCAACGATTTAGATGTGCAAACCCTGGCAGTTTTAGAAGAATATCTGGAAGAATTCAACGGCTGCGTCATTGTGGTATCTCACGATCGCTATTTCCTCGATCGCACAGTAGAAACTATTTTTGCCCTTCAGCCGGGTGGCGAACTCCGTCAATATCCTGGCAATTACTCGGTCTACCTAGAACATCGGAAAGCTGAAGAAGAAGCTGAATCACAAGGCAAAGTAGAAGGGCAAAAGGAGAAGAAGTCCGAGAAGCTAGAAGAACCTGCTGTGAGCGTCGCCGCCAAGAGCATTGCCGTAAGTTCTGTTGCTGCAAGTGCGATCGCGGTCAAAACTCGAAAACTTTCTTATAAAGAGAAGCGCGAACTAGAAACTTTAGGCACTCAGATTCCTAAAATGGAAGCCGAGAAAATTGAACTTGCAGCCCTTCTCTACAAAAATCCTCCCAACGGTTTTTCTGAAGTCAAACAGCTTTCTGAACGTTTATCAGAGCTAGAAAAATCTATCGATAAAGCGACCGAGCGCTGGCTCGTGTTATCTGAATCGGAATCCTAACCTTTGCTCAAATTATTACTAACCCTGTATTTCTTTAGATAGTGGTCGTCTAGAGAAATACAGGGTTGCTTTTAGGGCAACATTCTCACCGGACTGAGGTCAATGACTTCATTACTTTGAAGATGTTGTTCCACAGGTGCGTATATCACTGAAGTTCGAGAAATGCCCCTGAACAGTGCATGAGTATCAAGTGCATGAGTGTCAATAGAGGCGGAGCGCGATCGCCTAATTCACCCGTACTGGCTCTAAGAAATCTGAAGGCGTACTGAGATTCTCAGAAATCTCTGGAAGTTTCTCATTTTTAACTCAGTCCGGAGAAAGAGTTGGCAACGGTGGATCTGTGAATAGAATTGTGCAGAGCGTGATTAAGAGAACTTTAACAATTCCGCAATCCTTTAGCTAGCAAGGGTGGAAGTCACTAAGCGAGAATTCTTAAGAAAATGATAACAAGAGCAATTTCTTCGTTATAATGCCTTCAATAAATACTGAAGTTGCTTTACATTGCTTTACATAAGCGCTGTATTCATTTTTGACATTTAAGTGCACATATCCGAATTTAACAACATCCGTTTTAACTACATTCGATAAAAAAAGAGGTGACAACTATGGAGGGGCAATCTACAGCACAAGCTCGGCTGATCCAGTTTTTGAAGGAAGAATTAGCCGTGCCAGCAGCGGCGATCGCTTTGGCTTTGCGTCATTTGAACGAACAAGGAGCGAATTTGCTACCTGTTATATTGTGGCAATACGGGTTAATCACCCTGGAGCAGCTAGAGCGCGCCTTTGACTGGATGGAGACTGCCTAAGTATCTAAAGTTCTTAATCCACTAGTGGACTATCCTGCTGCTCATCAAAATGAGGTAGTCCACTAGCAAGAGCTTAGGCAAAGTAGGGTTTTCCACCCCCACTCTCATTTTTGATAAGTCCATAAACAAATTAGGATAAGTACATAAAACTTAAGAAAAGGAACGTTGAATCTATGGCGATCAAAGATCAGCCCCGGCAACCTCGTTCACGTCAGATTGGCAGCATTCTACTGTTGCTTTCTGGCTTGTTCTTGTTGGCGAACCTCTTCTTGCCTAACTTGTTGGGTACGCCCATTCCAAGAGTTCCTTACAGCCTATTTATCCACGAAGTGCAAGATGGACAGGTTGAGGGAGTCTCGGTGGGTCAAAACGAAATTCGATATCAAATGAAGGGTGAAAATGAGCAGCCTGGACTGGTTTATGCGACCACACCCATTTTTGACTTAGAGTTGCCTAAGCTTTTAGAAGAGAAGGGCGTAGAGTTTGCTGCCACGCCGCCATCAAAGAATGGTTGGTTGGGTAGTGTGTTGAGCTGGGTCATTCCACCCCTCATTTTTGTAGCCATTTGGCAACTATTCTTAGGGCGTAGCGGTGGACAGCAGGGAGTTTTGTCTATTGGTAAGAGCAAAGCCAAGGTTTATGTAGAAGGGGATTCTGGCAAGGTTACCTTTGCTGATGTTGCAGGGGTTGAAGAAGCAAAAACAGAACTCGTTGAAGTTGTTGAGTTTTTGAAGGAGCCGCAGCGGTTTACAGAAATTGGCGCACGGATTCCTAAAGGTGTACTGCTGATAGGACCTCCGGGAACTGGAAAAACGCTGTTGGCAAAGGCAGTGGCTGGAGAGGCGGGCGTGCCGTTCTTTAGTATTTCGGGTTCGGAATTTGTAGAGATGTTTGTGGGCGTTGGCTCTTCGCGGGTGCGGGATCTGTTCGATCAGGCGAAGAAGCAAGCTCCTTGCATTATCTTTATTGACGAGTTGGATGCGATCGGTAAATCCCGTGCTTCTAACGGTTTTTATGGGGGCAACGATGAGCGAGAGCAAACCTTGAATCAGTTGCTAACTGAGATGGATGGTTTTGCGGCAACTGGGGCAACCGTGATTGTGTTGGCAGCTACCAACCGTCCAGAAACCCTTGACCCCGCGCTCCTTCGTCCCGGTCGGTTCGATCGCCAAGTTTTAGTCGATCGCCCTGATCTTTCCGGTCGTTTAGCCATTCTCGAAATCCATTCTCGAAAGGTGAAGCTGGGTCCAGATATTGATCTGAAAGCGATCGCCACTCGTACTCCGGGTTTTGCTGGAGCAGACTTGGCTAACCTTGTTAATGAAGCAGCGTTGCTGGCTGCTCGTAATAAGCGGTTGGCAGTGGCACAAGAAGATTTTGCTGAGGCGATCGAACGGGTTGTCGCAGGGCTAGAAAAGAAAAGTCGTGTGCTTAACGAGAAAGAGAAAAAGATCGTGGCTTATCACGAAGTCGGTCATGCCCTAGTTGGCTCGTTGATGACGGGCAGCGGTAAGGTTGAAAAAATCTCGATTGTGCCCCGAGGCATGGCGGCATTAGGCTACACGCTGCAATTGCCGACAGAGGATCGCTTTTTGATGAGCGAGGATGAATTGCATGGACAAATCGCCACGCTGTTGGGTGGGCGATCGGCGGAGGAAATCGTCTTTGGTAGCATTACCACAGGCGCATCCAATGACCTTCAGCGAGCGACCGACTTAGCAGAACGAATGGTGACTACCTATGGCATGAGCAAGGTGCTGGGTCCTCTGGCGTATCAGCAAGGGCAGCAGAATATGTACTTGGGCAACGAAGGTCCTAATCCTCGCCGAATGGTCAGTCCTCAGACAGCAGAGGCGATCGACCAAGAAGTGAAGGGCATCGTAGAATCAGCTCATGACCATGCTTTGGAAATTCTTAAGCTGAACCGAGAGCTGTTGGAAACGATTTCTACAAAGCTGCTTGATAAAGAGGTGATTGAGGGTCCTGAGTTGCATGAACTCTTGGGACAAGTCAAGTCTGTGGAAGTTGCAGTAGCATAATCTGCTTAAGGCTTTCTTGATACTCTAGAACCCCGCCTTTTTGAAAAGTCGGGGTTCTTTGTTTTAGGAGAAATTAGCTTAGGAAAAATTGGCGTACAGTGCTGCGCCAATCAGTCCCACTTGGGGGTTAAGAATAACTTGAACAGGAATTTGCTCCATTAGGGGGCGCATTCGACCTTTATCGGTCATGGCTCTCATAAATCCACCCGACTCAAGCAAGGATAAGTTTTTGGCAGCAATGCCCCCAGCCAGGTATAAGCCGCCATAGGGCAAAAGCTTCAGCGCCAAGTTTCCGGCTTCAGCACCATAGGCTTCGGCAAAAAGCTGCATGGTGCGATCGCACAAATAATCCTGTCTGGCAGCGGCGATCGCAATTACTGCCGCCGGATCAACCGATTTCTCGCTCATACCTGCCTCATGTTCCCAAGTGCGAATGGCTTCAGCCACATCGGCTGACTCAGTGACAGACTGGCGATCGCGCAGGAACTGATAAATCGCCACAATGCCCTGTCCCGATACCACTCGCTCCACTGAAATGCGGGTAATTTGATGCTTCTCCCGCAGGTACTTCAATAGTTGAAACTCTAGCTCTGAACGGGGGGCAAAGTCGGCGTGCCCACCTTCTGAAGCAAAAACTTGGTATTGCGGCCCTTGCTGAATTAGAAAGCACTGACCTAAGCCTGTTCCAGCCCCCAAAATGGCGATCGGGGCATGAGGTTGAGGCGTGGCAGTTTGGAGAGTTTTCAAATCGGCGGATTCCAGCCCTCTAATGCCGTAACCGATGGCGGCGAAGTCGTTGATTAAATTAACTTGGGCGATCGCCAAATCCTGTTCCAAGTGTTTGGCTTCTAAAAACCAAGATAAATTAGTGACCGATGAAGTGTTGTTGACAACGGGACCCGCGATCGCAAAACAAGCCTTCTGAGGAGCAGGTGACTCGCCTACCTGCTGAGTTGCTTCGGCTAGAAACTGTCGCACCATGATTGTCAAATCTGCAAACTCTGCGCTGACATACTTTGCTTCATGCAGCGTTCTCAGCGTTGTTCCCTCTGCTTGAGGCTGGGCATCGACCCATCGCAAAATAGTTTTGGTGCCGCCAATGTCTCCCGCCAATAGTTGTGTCATGATTGCCATCGCCCTTTGCTACAACTTCTTAGTCTAGGGGTTTAGGGACGCTATCTCTAGCAAATCGAAACTCATGACTCACCACAATTTTTTGTGGGGCAGGCATCTTGCCTGCTCAAGGTATGAAGGCAGGCAAGATGCCATAGGTATCAACTTAAGCAAAAAACGTATCTGTCAAGTGGGTTTCAGCGTTTTCTAACCCTAGGGCTGTATACCTTTCAGCCCAGTAAGCATTAATACTTATCCAGTCTGAATAGTTGGGTTTTTCCTAGGATGACCATATCTAGATCGTCTGAGGTTTAAAAACGCTAAATCTAGGGCTTGACAGATCTCTCATCTCCTTAAGTTGACAGTTATGGCAAGATGCCTGCCCCACAAAATAGCTAACTGGTACTGTATTTTCAGGCTGATCCCTTACCTAATCCATGATTCTAGGGAACTGGGAGAACTCAAGACGTGGCGGGAACCCTAATGACGCGACGCAACAGACAGCAGAATTTTTGCAGGGAAAACCGGGAATTCATGAATCACCCCTTATTTGACATGATTCTGGCTAATGCTGTAGAGCTGTTGCAATTAAAAGAGGAGCTACAGCAAGTCCAGCAAAGCGAAGAACGATATGCACTAGCAGCACAAGGCGCAAATGATGGCGTGTGGGACTGGAATTTGCAAACTAACCAGGTATTCTTTTCCCACCGCTGGAAAGCAATGCTGGGCTATCCGGTTGATGGATTGAGCGATCGCCCCTCGGAATGGTTCGATCGCGTTCACCCCGACGACTTGCACTGGGTCAAGCGTGCAGTGACCGCCCATCTAGATCAGCACGTCGCTCAGTTTGAATGTCAACATCGAATGCTGCACCAGGGAGGGGAATATCGCTGGATGCTCAGCCGTGGCTCAGCTATTTGGAATGAAGATGGGAAAGCTCTGCGGATGGCGGGTTCTCAAACTGATATTACAACCTGGAAACAGGCTGAAGAGAAGCTGGTTTATGAGGCATTGCACGATACTTTAACAGGCTTACCGAATCGAATTTTTTTAATGGAGCGGCTCCGCCAAGCTTTGCAGATAGCAAAACGCCACAACGATTACTTGTTTGCTGTACTGTTTATTGACCTCGATCGCTTCAAGGTGATTAACGATAGCCTGGGGCACATGCTTGGCGATCAGCTTTTGATTGCGATCGCTCACCGCATCTCCAACTGTCTGCGCCCCACTGATACGATTGCGCGGCTTGGAGGCGATGAATTTGTGATTTTGCTGGCAGATGTGAAAGATCGAGACAGTGCTACCCGTGTTGCCGATCGCCTTCAAGAAGAACTGCTGTTGCCTTTCAACTTAGAGAGGCACGAGGTTTTTAGCGCTGCCAGTATTGGCATTGCCTTCAGCAGCGTTGGGTACGATCGCCCCGAAGATTTGCTCCGCGATGCCGATATTGCCATGTACCGCGCCAAAGCCCATGGCAGAGCGCGTTACGCCATTTTTCAACCAGGAATGCACAGCAAAGCCGTAGCCCTACTGCAACTTGAAACTGATCTGCGACGAGCGATCGAGCGACACGAGCTGCGACTTCACTATCAGCCAATTGTCTCCCTGAGAACTTGCCAAGTTACGGGCTTCGAGGCGCTAATCCGGTGGGCACATCCTCAGCGGGGCATGATTTCGCCTGGTGAGTTTGTCCCGGTTGCTGAGGAAACGGGGCTAATTACGCCGATGGGCTGGTGGGTGCTGCAAGAGTCTTGCCGCCAAATGCAGCACTGGCACGAACAGTTCCCCACTCCGCATCCATTAATCGTGAATGTGAATCTATCGAGCAAACAATTTAGCCCTCATTTAGTCGATCAAATCAGTCAGATTTTAGAGGAAACTCAACTGCCTCCCCAGTATCTCAAATTAGAGATTACTGAAAGTATTTTGATGGAAAATGCGGAGTCGGCAGTTGCAACATTGAGCCAGCTCAAAAAGCTGGGAACGCTGCTGGCGATCGATGACTTTGGCACAGGCTATTCGTCGTTGAATTATCTGCACCGATTTCCCATTGATACGCTTAAGGTCGATCGCTCCTTTGTCAGCAAGGTTGATATTGATGGTGAGCAACTGGCGATCGCTCGAACCATTATTACCCTGGCATGGAATTTGGGCATGGAGGTAGTGGCGGAAGGCGTAGAAACCTTGAAGCAGTTGGCTCAGTTGCGATCGCTCAAGTGCGACTACGCTCAAGGCTTTCTCTTTTCTTCGCCTCTAGATGTTGCCTCTGTTGAGCGCCTGATGGCAAGCCAGCCGGATCAGCCAATTATTCTAAACCCGATCGCCATTCCCCAGACTTTGGGGGCGGGGGGGTAGCTACATTTATAAATTTTTTCACCTCAACTTATTGCCACTCTGTCATTACCAGTACTATTTCTAGATAAGTTATTCTGTGGAGTTCCGATTATGCGAATGTTTCGGACGACACCGCCAACCGAGGCAGAAGCTCAAACTCGCATCCTGAAGGCAGCGCGGCGACTATTTGCGCGGCGAGGATTTGAGGGCACAACCACCCGCGAATTGGCACAAGCGGCAGGGGTCGCGGAGGGAACACTGTTTCGGCATTTTGAGAATAAGAAAGCCATTTTAGTAGAAGTGGCAACTCAAGGCTGGATCGAGATTTTGACTGACCTATTGACTGAGCTAAGCGAGATGGGCAGCTATAAGGCGATCGCTCAAGTCATGCGTCGCCGGATGATGAATCTGCACGAAAACGCCGATCTCCTGCGCGTCTGCTTCATTGAAGCGCAATGCCATCCCGACTTGCAGCAGCGCATCCAAACCGACGTTATTATCAAAATGACCGATGTTGCCGAAGCCTTCTTTGAAACGGCGATGGAGCAAGGCATTTACCGCCGCATGAATCCTCGGATGGTGGCACAGGTGTTTCTAGGGATGTTCACGGTGGCTGGATTTAGCCAAGACTCCATTATGCCTGCTGGATCTGCGCCTCATGAAATGCAGGAAATGGCAGAATGTTTGGCAGATATTTTTTTGAATGGCGTACTGGCAGAACCCGCCCCCCAGAACGCCTGAGCTTCAAGAACATTGACAGGGTGCAGCCGACCCGATAAGCTGGAAGACTAATGAAAGGGAGTAGCTACTGGCGCAGGATCATAAATCCTCACCAGTCCGTCTTAGTCAACACACTGGTGATGAACCTGGCTAAGGTGACAAAGCAAAATTTTGCGTTTGGGAGCGAGACTTTCACTAAGTTCACAATGTGAGCTTGGTGGATTGTCTTTAAAATCTATCAAGCTCACTCAGATTCACTACGATTCTTCTGAGAGGCTGGATGGATGTTTGAGTTAGGGATGTTTGAGCTAGGGGTATTAGATGCAGGGCTGTCTGGGTCACAAATGTTTGAGTCTTTTACAAAAGGACTCTTGCTCATTGGTATCTCGGAGATAGGCGACAAGACCTTCTTTATTACGGCTATTTTGGCAATGCGCCATCCGCGACGCTGGGTTTTGACGGGGGCGATCGCCGCTTTAGCAGCCATGACCATGATCTCAGTCCTGATGGGGCAAGCTGTTTCTCACTTTCCTAAGATCTATGTACAAGGTTTGGAGATAATATTGTTTATCGCCTTTGGGCTTAAGTTGCTCTACGATGCCACTCAAATGGCGCATCTACCTAACTTAGAAGAACAAAAAGAAGCAGCAGAGGTGGTGGAGAAGGCAGAGGCTAAGCTATCGAAATCATCCCGCCGAGGCACTTGGGTAATTGTAGGTGAGGCGTTTAGCTTAGTCTTTTTAGCTGAATGGGGCGATCGCACTCAGTTTGCCACCATTGCGTTAGCAGCCGCTAATAATCCCATCGGCATCACTCTGGGGGCAATTGTGGGTCATGCTATTTGTGCCGCGATCGCGGTCATGTGCGGTCGCTTCGTCTGTGGTCGCATCTCCGAACGGACTATTACAACCTTGGGCGGGGCACTGTTCCTGATCTTTGCGGCTGTGGCAGGACTGGAGCTAGTACGCTCAGGAGGGATTTGACCTTAAGCCAGGTTTGACCTCAAGCCAAAGTAGGTCAAGACCAGTTCCTCCAAGCCGTTATTTTGCACCTCATGGACTTCTCCTGTTTCTACCGCTACACAAACACCAGCGGTCAGGGGATAGTCCTGACCATTAACCTGAATCACGCCTGTTCCAGATTCTACAAAAAACACTTCGCACATATCGGCATGAGCATGGGCAGCAGCGACTTGTCCAGGGGCGAAACGAGCCTGAGAGAAATTGGTCAGGTGAGGCAAATCTCCCAGGCGCAGCATTACCTTTTTTTGGATAGCAGGATTATGGGATACCTGTTCGGGTGGAAGTTTGTGCAAGTCGCAGTGTTTCATCGTCGTAAACTAGAACATACTGATCCAAAATAAGCCAACTTTGGAAGTTTTAAACTCCTCCTTTGCCAATGTCTCTTTCGCAGTCTGCTTCATCCCCTTCTTTCGTTCCTCACGACAGCTTCCGCGCTGCTGTGCTTTCTGGTGATTTTTTGGTTACAGCCGAGGTGATGCCGCCCAAGGGCGCGAATCCGGCGCACATGCTTGAGATGGCGAATCTGCTGAAGGGACGGGTGCACGGGGTCAATATTACGGATGGCAGTCGGGCGGTCATGCGGATGTCGTCGTTGGCGGCGGCGGTGTTGTTGAAGCAGCAAGGCATTGAGCCGATTTGCCAGTTGGCTTGCCGCGATCGCAACCGGATTGCCCTCCAGGCTGATCTGCTGGGGGCGCAAGCATTGGGCATTAAAAACATTTTGGCGCTGACTGGCGATCCGGTTAAAGCCGGAGATCATCCCGATGCTAAAGGCGTTTTTGATCTAGAAGCCGTGCGGCTACTGCGGCTAATCGACAAACTGAATCAAGGCATAGATGCCAACGATCAGCCGCTGACTGATGGGGCGACTGCCTTATTTCCTGGTGCAGCGGTTGACCCGCAGTGTGGCAGTTGGTCGGGGTTAAAAAGTCGGTTTGAACGCAAAGTGGAGGCAGGGGCGCAGTTTTTCCAGAGCCAGCTAATTTGCGATTTCGATCGCCTCGATAAGTTCATGACCCAGATTGCCATTGGTTGTGATAAGCCTATTTTGGCTGGAATATTTCTGCTGAAGTCGGCTAAAAACGCCCAATTTATTAACCGCAACGTTCCAGGAATTGAGATTTCGCAGGAGATTATCGATCGCTTAGAAAAATCGGCTCATCCGCTGCAAGAGGGAGTGGCGATCGCCGCTGAGCAAGTTAAGGCGGCTCGACAGCTTTGCCAGGGCGTTCATCTGATGGCAGTTAAACGAGAAGACCTGATTCCACAAATTTTAGACCAAGCTGGAATTTATCCACTTATTCCCTAAAAGTCGCTGCTCTCAATCAACTCAGGCATTCAGTTAACTGCATTTTTACATCATTTCTATGTCAATGATGGGTGTCACACCTCTTGTGCAATTTGGGTTCTCTTGTCATGATGCAACGAGTGACGATTTTCAGGAACTTTCAAGCCCCCAGACAATTTGCCTGGGGTTTTTCATTTCTATACTAAAAAAGCTTTGGGATAAAACTATCCCAAAGCTTTTTTACTTTTACTTAAAAACCATGACTAGGGCTTGACAAAACTCTTAATGCTGGCGCTTAGTGCCGTCAGTGCATCCATCGCCTTGGCTTTGTCGGGTTGAGCAGCGTCTAAAGCAGTGTTAACGCCGCCTACGTTAGTTTCAATGGCAGTGTAGCCCTCAGATGAAGCGGTTTTGACACCTTCTCCAACTTTCGACCAGGAGTCTTTGAACTTAGCAAATTCTTCCTTAGCCTTGGCAAAATCGCCAGCTTCAACAGCCGTTTTCGTGTTGGTCACAACGGTCATTAATTCGGCTGCGCCTCCGGTCATGGGAGCCATGCTAGCAGAGTCTTTAGCCGCACCCGCAGCATCTTTGGCAGCAGCAGCGGAATCCTTGGCAGCGGCAGCAGAATCTTTAGCGGCACCCGCAGCATCAGTTGAAGCTTGCTGAGATGAATCAACCACGGCAGGCTTACTAGCTTGATCGGGGTTAGAACAGCCCACTAATGATAATAGAGCAACCGTACCTAGGGCTAGCAATTGACTATGACGAATCATATGTAAACTCCTCAAAAGCGATTTTTTTCTTTGATACCGACTAACATACACCCGCGATGTGAGGATTTCATGGAGATGCAGGATTTCAGGAAGACGCTTCAACTTGAGCCTCTGGCAAAATCAGCATGGCATCACCAAAGGAATAAAACCGATATTGCTTGGCGATCGCCACTTCATACAAATCCATCAGTCGTTGCCGCCCCACTAAGGCACTCACCAACATCAGCAGACTCGACTTAGGCAAATGGAAATTGGTAATTAACCCGTCCACCGTTCGCCACTGGTAGCCGGGATAAATAAATAGCTCGGTTTTGCCGCAATAGGGCGCGAGTGTCCCGCCCTGCGATGCACCTTCCAGCGATCGCGCCGCCGTAGTTCCGACCGCAATTACCCGCCCACCCTTGGCCTTTGTTTGTCGGATCATCTCGACGGTTTCGGGCGGTACTTCCACCCACTCTCCGTGCATCTGATGTTCGGTAATGTTCTCGGCTTCGACGGGGCGAAAGGTGCCCACTCCGACATGGAGCGTTACGAAGGCTTGAGAGATACCTTGGGCTTGAAGGCGCGCTAAAAGCTCTGGGGTAAAGTGCAAGCCTGCGGTAGGGGCGGCGGCAGAACCGGGGCGATCGCCATACACCGTTTGATACTGCTCTGGCTCTGCTTGAGATTGGGTAATGTAGGGCGGTAAAGGCACGCTGCCCAGCTTGGCTAAAATGGCAATAAGCGATTGTCCAGGAGGCAGCTCAAATTGTAGAATGCGTCCCCCCGTTGCCTCATCAACCGCCAAGACCTGGGCTTGCAGACTGAACTCTGGCGATCCAAATTCAATCCAGGCTCCGGGCTTTAATCGTTTTCCGGGTTTGACCAGTGCCAACCAGCGATCGGGCTGCAATTCTTCTAGCAATAGCACCTCGGCTTTGCTACCTCCTACCTTGTTCCCATAAAGCCTTGCCGGGATGACCCGCGTATTATTCAGTACCAATAAATCATTAGGTTTTAGCTGTTCGGGCAAGGCACAAAAAATCTCGTGTCGGTTATGAGGAAAAGCATCTATCACCAACAAGCGGGAACTATCTCTGGGGACAGCCGGATTTTGAGCAATCTGCTCAGGCGGCAGATGGTAATCGTATGCCGACAGCGATAAATCGAGATTAAAAGAGGAGAGGCTAGACACGGCTTTAATTTGCAATTTGGGAACTATAAAGACAAGATTGATGCGTCAGAGGCTTGCTTTTTAGAGAAAGTCTCTCAAAACTTAGTGATTTAAACCTGATTGGGTGGAATCCCCATGGTAGGACGGGGATGTTTCCCCTATCTGTCTGGTGCGTTTTTCGCAATGATTAATTTGTAAGCGTTTGCCAGGACTGTTAACTCATGGAATACCTCTATTACCTCGCGAATGCTAGTCTGACCCTTCGGGTGGTCGAGCATCTCCATGTTATGCCCTGGCTTCCAGTTCGCTTTATTACGGTGATTCATCAAATTGATGGGTGGGTCGTTAAAGTAAAGCTCGATCGCGTTTTAGATCAACAAGAAGACGGCGATTTCCGCGCTTTTCTCAACGAGCAAGGAATCCCTTACGAGCCTGAAATCCGTGTCCGGATGGCACTTTGGGGCTTGGAAACGGGGCAATCTCCGGTAGAGGTAATGCGACGGTATCAGGTCGCAGTCGTTTCCCATGGCAACCCCGATCGCACAGATATTGAAGAGTTCCGTCAGCAGTTTGTCCAGGGCTTAGGCTATTGCCCCGAAACGCTGGCTTAGATTGGAACTAAATTTTGGGTGGTGAACTTGAGGCGTACATTGTGCGCCTTT
>JBBRCV010000055.1:0-24667 GCA_038204505.1 Elainellales cyanobacterium | reverse complement strand
GCTCCCATTCTGACCGCAGTGCAGTTTTTAGAGTTAGAACAAAAAGAAGCACATAGCCCAGCAGAAGCAAAGGCGATCGCCCGCTTTTATCTCTGTCAGTTTTACTGCATCCCATCAGAGAGCCTGACGATTGAGCAAGTAATAGAAGACCGAGATGGACGGCAGCGGGGAGAGATCTTAAACTTAGAAGCGCAACTTTTTTCAACGGTCGCGGTGGATCGTTCGGTAAAAGCGTTAGAACGGCAGATGGCATGGAACCAAGGGCTTTGTCCCTGGGATATTTCTGGAATGGCATTACGGCGAGAGCTACGACACGCCCTAGGTCTCAATCAGTATTTTGATGTGGAGCGGGAGTGGGATGCAGCCGATCTAGAAGCGATCGCGCACACAGCCAGAGAGAATGCCAGACACATCAAGAAGATATTGAATTTCACGATTCCGCAGGGATATCAAACGAACGGAAAACCTGTGATGTCGGATGTCCAGATTGTCCATCAGCTTTTAAGCCAAATGGGCATTAAAATTGCCTTTCGGTGGAGTGGCTCAGGGAAGGATAAGCATCGGGTCTATCATCTGAGTACAGAGCGGTGGAAGATGTTGAGTGCTGTGATTGAGCGGCGGCAGGCAGAACGTGAAAGTCTTGTGCAGAACGAAGTGATAGAAGGGCAAGGATCACCTGTGCCGTTTATACAAGATTTAGAACAGGCGGGTGATCCTTTTAATAACGATCGAGAGATTGAGTCATGGCTGACTCCAGAAACGTTGGCAGATGTGCAGTTGATGTGGAATGCAGCAGCGGGAGATGACGGTCAGCGAGAGGTATTACGAGGGTTTATTCCAAGGATAGTTTTGGAGAGAGCGTGCTCTTTGAGATCCCCGCAAGGAGTCGCTTAATATATTAATCGTCCACACTACCCATCTGCTTTTCTTCATGTTTGCCTGAGTGATAGGCAAGTATATTGAGCATTGGGGGCAATATTTCAGCTAGGTTAGCGATCGCTTTTCGGTATGGTCGAATTAAATACCGCACCGAAAATATGGATCGTATAATGAGTGCGTCCATATTTGACAATTTGCGAGGAGTTACACTTAGGACAAGGCAGAGGACATTCTGCTTAACAGCTTGCACGTCTAGTTTACAGGATTATCGGGCGTTGCTGAATCGAGATATGATTTGCCCTCATCCCCAGCCCTTCTCCTTGGGGAGAAGGGAACTAGATCTCTTGTCCCCTCTCCATTTGGGAGAGGGCTAGGGTGAGGGGAATTTCAGCCCTTCATATCTCGATTCAGCAACGCCGGCAATCGGTTTATGCGTTTCTAAGTCCACCACAATCGTGCCGTAGCTGACACACTTGCGGAACGCAAAATCATCAACCCCAACGATTTTAGGGTTTGTTATCTGCGGTATCGGCAGGCGCATCACTAAGCGCAGAACAGTGTCAAATAAACAGGCAACAGAGTTGAATTTACCCAGGTCAATGGCGAGAATCTTCATGCTATCCTCCAAAGGTAAGAGGGTGAGGTTTGGTTATCTTTACTCTCTCACGGCTTACATAGATTCTTTAGGCTGCACCCACAACCGTTGTAAAAGTCAACCTTCTGTAATTCACTTAATTTCGCCAACATCCCGCCAGTTTCTTTGATTTCCTCACAAGATCCTCATCTTTTTGTTCTACGTTTTGGATGTGAGGAGAAAAAGGCTAGGTTGTATTCTTAATAAAAATTGTTCTATTCTTCATGTTTGGTAGTCTTAGAATTAGAGCATTGGAAAACATTAGTAACTTGGTCAATGAATGAATCGGAACGCGTTACAAAGTTCATATAAATTTCAAGATAAGTTAAAATTTCATTCATTTGACCTGGGAAGATTGGCAAGCTCAATGATGAAAGCTGTTTAAATGTTCACTGCATTTTTGTATTGTTCAGGAGGATAACTATGCCTACCGAGGATCCTATTTCTGCCGCTCAATCATCTCTCTCAGAAGTACAACTTGTAGAAATTTTAAGGAAAAGGGATTGGATTTTTGATCCGATTCCACCATGGTTGTCCTTGAATAGGGAACAGCTAGAAAGGTTTGGCAAAATGCAACTTGATTTCAAGGTTAGAGAACTTCAGATTCAACAGGAGAAGCTACAATCTTTGCGAGAGATGCTGTAGTACTGTTTCTGCGTACATGATTGCTTAGACCCAGACAAATAACAAATGGATAGGAGTATTCCAAATCTTGTTAGAGATTAGCAAAATCCTCCTCTAACAAGATTGGAATGCTCCCAAAATATTTTCCAGAAAACATATATGGAGATGGTGTATGCCTACGCAGCAGCAGTCTCAAGTAGATGTACTAATGGTAGGATACGACAACCAAGAAAATCTTGGATTACGTTCAATTTTGTCTTACTTACAGTCGCGTGGTTATAGAGCAGCTTTAGTGGCTCTTAGAAATGGGTGTGACTCTGATGTGTTAACAGCGATTCAGTCTCACCAACCTCGTTTAGTAGCTTTTTCTGTTATTTTTCAGTATTCCGTGGAAGAATTTAGTAACCTTATGCGCCTTCTGCGGGAGAGTAATGTTAAAGCTCACTTTACTGCGGGGGGGCATTTTCCTACCTTAGCACCAAGAGATACACTAAACTTACTCCCTGACCTGGATAGTGTTGTCCGATTTGAAGGCGAAGAAGTAATTGCAGAACTGCTAGAGCATTTAGATAGCCCTCAACAATGGGAACAGATTGGGAGCCTTGCCTTTCGAAAGGGTTCAGAAATTGTTCTAACATCTCCTCGCCCCCTTATTTCTGATCTTGATAGTTTACCTCCGGTCGTTCGTGATGATGCGCCGCGAATGACAAGTTTAGGAATTCCCATGGCTGCTATGCTTGCAAGCCGAGGATGTCCATTCAACTGTTCATTCTGCACTATCCGGCAGTTCTATGAAGGTGCACCTGGTGAATTAAGACGCTTACGTTCTCCCCAAGCAGTTGTTGAAGAGATGCACAGGTTGTTTGTTGATAAAGGTGTACAGCTTTTTGTTTTTCAGGATGATGACTTTCCAATTCGAACCTTGCATCAAGAGTGGTTGCAAGCTTTTTTGAAAAATATTGCCGACATGGGACTAGCAAATCATATTTCTTGGAAGATTTCCTGTCGAGTAGACGACTTGGATAAAGAAAGTTTAGAAGCAATGTTAGCTCATGGCTTGATTGCAGTATATTTTGGCGTAGAATCCGGTAACAAGGTAGGATTACGAACTTTGAATAAACAAGTTACCGTAGCGAAAAACTTCGCTGCTATCAATCTGTTGAAACATTACGATGTTGCTATGGCGGCTGGTTTCATGCTTTTTGATCCATCTTCTACTATAGAAACTGTGCGGGAAAATCTTAGATTTCTTCGTGAAATTGGAGAAGATGGCTTCTACCCAATCAATTTTTGTAAGATGTTGCCCTATGCGGGGACTCCAATCGAAGCTCAATTGCGTCAGGATGGACGATTAAAGGGAACAATAACCCAGCCTGACTACGATTTCATTGACCCTCAACTTGACTGGTATGCTTTTCTAGTTCAGCAGATCTTCTCTCAACGCAACTTTAGTTCTAGTGGTTTACAGGTGTGCCTACAAGAAGCCAATTTTAACGAGCGTCTAGTTCGAGCTGTTGGGAGAGATAAAAGTTCGGAGGATTATCGTACCCCTTTGAAGCAACTGATTAGTCGAGCTAACATCCTATGCCTGGATACCTTGGAAAACTTGCTTGATGAATTAGTCACCCATGGCATTGATACTTTGCTTGCCGAGCGGGAGACTCTTCTAAGGCTTTCAGAGAGAGAATGGCAGGGAGAAGCTGAAATTGAGCTTGAGTTGGCTGCTTTAGATAAAAAGGGGCAGGGTAATAATCTTGGTCTAAGTGAATTGTTGGCAAATAAAATCGCTTTAGAACAAGAGTTTCTCACTCCTGTTCCCATTAATACTGAATCTAAGTAAAGATTCCATAACCTAGCTGTAGCTAGCATTAAGTAGATCATCAAAATTAGTCATCAAGATTCCTGTAAACATCTGAAATCGATTGATAATGATTTATTCCTGCATGGTTGCGCCCAATTTTCACCCGTTGGCTACTAAATCTTATGTTGTAGATCACTTGATGAATCATTCTTAAGCGATTAGTGATCGCGTAGTTGGGTTAACGAAGGAAACCCAACACCTTCTTACCTCTTCTACCATTTCAGCGATCGCAGCCTAACTATCGCATGCACCGGACGGATTGACAACTTCCGGCTTCGTTTCAAGCGTATCTGCCGCCGGTGATGCTAGCCGTTAGACGGCAGATACGATTATTTTCTAACAGTAGGAGGCTTGACTATGTCACTTGGAATTCCATTGATTGTCGGGCCTATTACAGAGTGGCTCGATATGATCGTGGTTGAGGGTTGTTCTCCCGGTGCTACAGTGCTCGTGCAGACCGACGATTCTGTCCCTACAGTCGTGGCGAAGAGTACGTCTGTTGGAGGACGTGATTTTGTTCCGGTGGTCGGACAGTTGATCGTTGGACAAAAGCTAGTCGCATTTCAGGCAATCCCTGGTGACACAAGCCCTCTGACCCCGAGCGATCTAGGCGTAACGGTTAGCGCATCGCCAAAATCTCATTCTGAATTACCACCGATGGCGTTTGCATCGAAACTGTACTCGTGTGGCGAAGCAGTTTGGATATACGGTGCGGCTCCTGGTGCCGTAGTCAATTTGCTTAATACGAGCACTATGCTCGGGACAGGGCGTGCAGATAGTTCTGGCAACGCCCGCTTTGGAGTGACTCCAAGACTACCGAATTCCCCGGTAAGCGCCTCGCAAGAAGCACCTCCAGGCTTTCCCTCTCTAGCTGGAGTACCTCAGGTGTTGGTCGGGACACCTCTCCCAGTTCCGCCGGGTCATCTTCCAGCTCCGAAAGTCCTTGATCCAATCCCAATGGGTTGTGAGTCATCCGTTCGAGTTGGCGGTGTCGTTGATGGTGCAGAAGTAACGCTAGAACGTGAATCAGATGGGTTGAAAGAAACAGCGGCTTTTGATCGCGACTCTCTCTGGTTCCAACTATCCAAACCCTTCCCGAAATCTGGGGATAGGATTTATGTAACGCAAGCGATGCCACGCTGCGAAAAACAGGCATCCGATCCTGATATCAAGAACATCACTCCTGCGAAAGTGCCCGACCCACTGGATGTCGACAAGCCTTGTGCAGGATCGATTCTCGTCCACGTTCGGAATCTGCGACCCGGAGCTAACCTCACCGTTGAAGTGCTGGGCAGTAGCCCACTCGTTTATATTGTTCCCCCAGGAACGACAACGTGGGATGTTCCCGTTAAGGCTCTTCCTGCACGGACAACGATTACCTTCACTATGGAAATTTGCACGTTTACCACATCAACAACTGTCGATGTTGTTGACGACTTGCCTGGTGCTGCCCCATTCATCCTTCCTGAGTTGTTCAAATGTGGGCGTGCAGTGTCGGTACAAACGACCCCCGGTGCGTATCTCGAAGTATGGGGCGACTTTGGAAGCGGACCCGCGCAGCTATCTCCAAGGATTCATGCTCGTTTGGCTCTCCGAACAGTGGGAGTGTCTCCATTCCTAACTGTTCCCGAGAAGGTGTGGGTCAAGCAACTTCCGTGTGGCGGTGGGTGGATTGAGGGACCCGCCCTCGATGTCAAGGACATTCCGAGACTTAAACCTGTCGAACTACAGGAGCCACTGATCGAAGGATATCGAGCTGTCCTGCCACGGAATGCCCTATCGGGAGCACATGTGACAGTTTGGGCATCAGATCGTAAAGGCACTCTACCTCGCATTATTGGTGAGCGCAATGTGACAAAAGCTGACCCGGTTGTTCCTCTCAGTCGACCATTGACGACCGACGACATAGTGTGGGCAATTCAGGAAATATGTTCCGTACCGATAAATGAGGAGGATACACCACACTACTCTGTGGATCCCGGGGTGATGCGCTTCACTTTGTCGTCTCCTATGGAGCAAGAATCTCAGAGCTTGAATGGGAAAGCGATCATTCGCACAGGGCTGTTTGAGTGCCGTTTTATCGGTAGTCGATGGTCCCTGGTAGTCGATGCCGAAAACACAGACCCGGGATATGACTGTGGGCTTATTGTTGGTGTAGATCTGAAATTGCCTGCCCCATTAAAGCTTGGAGAACATATTGATATCGATTTGGCTGCTGCTGGTGGTCTTCCCCAAGGACTTGCATCGCTTGGATATCCGGCTCATTGGACTGCAACTAAGTACGGCACTTTCACGCTTCTTGGAAACCCAGCTTTCTGGCGCGAAGTACTCAAGGCAACAGCAACATGGAATATGCTCGCGGCTTGGCGGAACTACGCACCAGTTCCGGATAAACCGGAATGGATTAAGGGAAAAGACGCTCCTCCGGATCCCCTTGAAATCCCCAACGACCCAACGTCAGGCGACGATTGACCAAACTGGTATTGTCAGTTAATCAGGCTCTGGGTCACAAGAGGAAAGCCGCAGAGTAAAGAAAGTATGGCAATGTTCTACACAGAACAGAAGCGCCGTCTCGGAAAAAGTTGATATCACTAATCCGTGTAGGTTTTCTGAGCCGAGCTAATAGCGATTGCCGGGAAGTGCCGTCTAACAACGCCCATGCACGCCGACCGCCGAGAGTTGATCTGTTATGCTGCAAAAGTTATCTGCGGCGGGTAATGGGCAACGACTATGAAGCTGTGACTCTGTCAAGCGGATTTGGGCGGTTTAGTATTGAGAGAATTCTGAATTTTAGGCAACCAAAAGTCATCATCTAGTTGCCAGATAAGGGGTTACTCTTTGCAGAAGTCTACCTGAAGAATGTGTCGGATTGAATTCTAAACGACTATCCGAGGTGTCAATGCTGTTTGCATTTCTATTTCTAAATTTGCAACTTAAACATTGTCTCAATCATCTTTACAAAAGTTGCTTGTCTTATTCGCTCTTATCAACAGTGTTGCATGTTAGTTCCCAAATTCAAGATCAAGCAATATAGATCCATTCCAACAGAATTCCAGTGTCCATCATTGATTCGTATAGTGCTGGCTAAAGCTTGTCTTATTCGTTAGATCAATAGTGTTGCATATTAGTTGCCTCATTCAAGATCAAGCTATTATTTTTTATGAGCTGGGCAATGTTGAGGCACTCAATCGTGATGTCTCATCTTGCCAAGGTTGTTTGTGCCTTAACATTGCCCAGCAACGCACCAATAGTTTTCGAGCCACCGCAATAATTAATCGATGTAAACCCCCAGCTTTGCTGGGGGACTCGTACAGTTTGACAGTTCCGTATGGTTCGGAAAGCCTTAATTGGGCTGCCCCACAGGTTAAGAATCTATGAGGCTGACCGATTCAGGTTCTTTACTTCACCGCCAATTTGCCGCTTTGAGCGGCTTCCCCAAGCCACCGGCTTTGCCGGTGGTTATGACTGCTATTTTCTTCCGTGTCTTTTGACCACCATAAATCCGTTGATAAACGGACTCGGCCCAGGGATTGTAACGCAGCATCACCCAGGCTACCTCAACTAACGCACTGCGCAGAAGGCGAGAGCCTCGGCGGGTAATTCGACCCAATCGATTGGTTTGTCCTGACTGACGCTGATCTGGAACCAGTCCGGCATAGGCAGAAACCTGTCGGGCATTCTTAAATCGCTGAGGGTCATCCAGTGCCGCTACAATCACCTCAGCCGTTCTGCGCCCTACCCCTGGAATTGTTTGCAACAGTTGAACCTGCTCATCCTGCTGTGCCATTTTCTCAAGTTGCTTATCGACCGTTTGTAGTTGCTGCCACAGCGCATCAAGACTCTGCAATTCTAAGTCAAGTTCGCATTGCCAAAGTTGATCGAATCCGCACTCAGCCAAAGGTTTACAATAGTGACTTAAGCTCTCAATGCCTGCGACTGTCCAAGCTCGATGTCCACCCGGAATGCTGATTTCCTGCTGGTCAAACAGGGCACGAATCGTATTTTGGATACGGGTGATCCGATTGACCAAGGTTTTACGATACTTGACCAAGTGACGATATTGACGACGTTCTGCCACAGGAACATAGACGGCTGAGATTTGGTCGAGGGCGGTCAGTTTCGCAAGTTTAAGGGCATTATCTTTGTCAGTTTTCCGTTTGACGTTTTTCCACCGCCACGCCTCAGCGCTAGGATTGGCGACAACGACTTGATAACCCAGGCTTTGGCAAAAGTCGTTCACCCAACCTGTAATCGAACTGGTTTCAATCACGATTTGGTCGGGGGATGTCTGATTGAGCAGGTGCTCTAATGCCCAGCGCTGGGTGGCGATTGTTTCAAACTCATTTTGGTTAGTTGTGGTGTCGAATGAGCAGGCAACCGAGTTGAATTTACCCAGGTCGATGGCGAGAATCTTCATGCTATCCTCCTATTGTGGGAAGGTGGGTTGAGTTGTTTCTTCTACTTTCCCACAGCTTGCATAGATTCTTTATGCCGCTGAATCCTTGTGAGGCTGCAATTGGGAAGCGATCGGTAGGAAGAGATCGCCCAAAAACCGTAAGTTCTTGGTTAGGGCGATCGCACTGACACTCAAACTTGTTCATCAAGAAACATCACGATACCTGCGTCTTTCCAGTTTTATTGTCCCAACGCGCTAGTGCAAAACTACCCACTTTCAGTGGGAGGCTTTAGCTGCTACTCATTTCTAGCGTAATTTTCTAGTTGCCCCAACCGATGGTAATCTGGAGCGAAAACCTATGGTAGAGCAGCGCAGAGGCAATCATACGATTACCCGACTCACGGTTCATCTGGTTTGGGTGACGAAATATCGCTATCAAGTTCTCAAGGGTGAGATCCAGAAACGATGTCGGGAGTTGATCATGGAGATTTGTGATGGGGAGGATGTGCGGATATTGCAAGGAGCGGTGAGTAAAGATCATGTGCATATGCCTATTGAATATCCCCCCTCTAAATCAATCAGTGACTTAGTGAAGCGGCTGAAAGGTAGAACGTCACGGTTGCTGCAACAGGAATTTCCTGAATTGCAGAAGCGCTATTGGGGGAAACACTTTTGGGCAATCGGCTATAGAGCGTGGAGTACAGGGAATTTGACTGAGGAGATGGTCGCAGAGTATTTGGAGCATCACCGGCATCCATCGAATAGGATAGCGATAACTTTTTGTTGGAGTAGGTGGGGCTTTCAGTCCCAATTCAACCTCTGGACTTTCAGTCCAGAGGGGTTAAGTTTTAATAGAAATTGAGCCTATTTGGCAATCCTCCTTTTCTATTCTGATTAGAATTTAACAATAGTCTGGACAGATTTTAAGGAGAGTTTGAGGCTCAAACCTTTATCCAGTTGTGGGCGGGACCTTTTGTTAAAGTTAGGGGTAAGGCTAACTTTGAAAAAATCGCTCAATCTTCGAACTAAAAGCTCTACAAGCCCTATAGACTCGTTCAAAAAACTGTCCGGAGTATTGATTTAGAGTTACTCTCAGTCAGTTGAAAATTTGTAATTTACATGGAGGTCTATTCATGAGTTTTGCTAGTAATCCACAAGATTTCTACAAGCAGATGTCTTCAGAGAAAAATACAACGCATTCCATTTTTGCCTGGGCTGAGATCGCCTTTAGTAACATCCTTGCTACCACGGGCGCAGGAGCTTACATCAATGGTCTAGAGATTCCTGATGCAGCCCTAAACGCATTGCTTCATGCCTCTGCACAGATCAACTATAAATACTTTTCTAAGCTGTTGGTGCCCTACGAATGGCTAGCCCAAGAAAGCGAGCGGCTCGCTGAAGAGCCCCAACATTTGATGCAGATTCAGTACGACCTACCCAGAGCCCTCTTTCAACTCATGTTGGGAGAGGGTACACTGATGTACCCCAAATACACGATGGCTTTGTGGGAAAAAGGAGCCAACAGTTTAGAGCAAGCTCAGATGCAGATGCTTGATGATGTCATCGAGAAACTTGGCATCGAAGATGGAGATGAGATCTTAGACTTAGGCTGTGGTTGGGGGAGTGCCTCAAATTACCTATTGGCGCGATTTCCTCATATCAAAGTAACCGCTGTGAACTTGAGCCACGAGCAATGTGAATATATTCGTCAGAAAATGCAAGCACCTGAAAGTTATTTGAGTTGCGATCGCTTCACGCTCCTCGAAGCAGACTTTAATGAAGTCCGGTTTGAGACAAAATTCGATAAAATCATCGCGATCGGGCTGTTTGAGCATATCGGCAATTTGACGAGATCATGCCAGAAAATGGCAACTTATCTCAAAGAGCAAGGGAAGGTATTCATTCACATCATCAGCACTCAACTGCCCTGTAACATTACCCATCCGTTCATCGATCAATACATTTTTCCCAATATGCGCGTATGGAATTGTGATGTGCTGCCACAGATCAATCAAGATCTCAAAACCATGAGCCAGTGGTACATTAACGGCACCAATTATGCACAGACGCTGAGGGCATGGCTCAAAAACTTTGATGACAATCAAGCCCAGATTCAAGGTCTTAACTATGGCATGAGCTATGGTAAGTTTCGGCGGATGTGGAGACTGTATTTGCTGTTCTGTATACAACACTTTGAAGCTAGCGCGGGCGAGATGCTAGGCAATGCTCAATATCTATTGGTTCACGCTTAATTCTGCGACCGCTCACACTGTGAGCGGTCGCATTGCACCTTGGGAAGTAGTGCAGCAACTGCTTTAGCAAAATTAGTAGAGGTAGGAGCGATGGATACTCACAATAGCCAATTAGACGCGATCACTTCAGATGACCCAGTATTAAGCATAGTAGACGAACGATCTGACACTCTAAACGATCAAATGACCTGGGTGAGTCAAGCAGAATATGCCAAAAAACTTCGTCCCTTACTTCCGCCCGCAGCCTTTTTGCCAGATGTAAGCAAGGTCTGGATTTTGTTAATTAATATAGCGATTCTGATCTTGGGTTGGGCGATCGCTGATCGGCTTGACCAATGGCCAGGATATTTTCTTTATCTCTATTTATTCCTAGCTCTGGTAATGGGAAATAGTGTGATTGCGTTGCTCTTTAGCACCCATGATTTTTTGCACAGTAGCGCCCTAAAACACCCCTGGCAGCGGCGGGCTATCAGTCTGCTCGGATTGACGATGTTATGGATGCCACCTGCATTATGGAAAGTGCTGCACAATCGGGAGCACCACAATAAAACGAACTCTTTGCAAGACCCTGATCGGAATTATCTTTTTGCTCAACCCCATAGCTGGGGAAAATGGATTCAAAATCTCTTTGCTCCTTCCATCGAGGTTCAGCCCTTGTTTTTGGCGATCGGCATGGCGTATGCGTGGGGCTTTTATGCGTTGACTCACTTAATCTCAGTCTTGTTATTTAACGATGGCAAAGCAACTTATTCTCCAGCGGATTTTAGGGTCAGTTCAAAAGAGCGGCGAGCGATTGGGATAGAATTTTTAGTGATTTTAGGAATACATCTGAGCATTTTTATGTACTTAGACTTTCACCCCATAAAGCTGCTGCTCAGCTACTTCTTGCCGATCTGGATTGGTTACAGTGGATTGATTTTCTATATCTATACAAACCATTTACTGTGCCGGATGACAAGCGTTAATGATTGCTTGATCAATAGTGTTTCACTCCGCGTTCTGCCCCTTTTTGACACTTTGCATTTCAACTTTTCTCATCACACTGAGCATCATATTTTCCCTGGGTTAAACTCTGATTACTATCCAATGGTGCGATCGCTGTTGGTTGCCCATTATCCCGATCGATTCAATTTACTAGATGCTGGAGAAGCTTGGCAGTTGATGCTGCAAACGCCGCGACATTACGCAGACGATAATACATTTATCACTTCATCGGGCGACACAAGGATGAGTTGTGGGGTCAAGCCGAGATCCGCACAAAATAGTGCCACAGATCTTGGAAACGACTGCTATACAAATATTCTAGACATTGAAATTCCTGGTGCCTAAGAGCTTGATTAGCTGTATAAAGGTACAACTAATCAACGAAAAGAGAGACTTTTAGGCGGCTAATATCCTGAAGCTTAAGTCGGGTATTGCAAGTTAGCAACAATTTCTTACAATTTTCTCTCACGAATTCGCCAACGGTATCAAAAGAGCGTAAGAACCCAATTAGGCTTGCTTCTCTGCCAAAGGCAGTGACTATCCCAGAACTCTGTGTAAGGTCTGCAATAATTCTTTCACCGTGTAAGGCTTCGGTAGAAATGCTTCGACCCCGCTGCCCGTTGATTCAGCAACCGGGCTATTTGTTGCTAGACCACTCATCGCAATCACTTTGACTCTGGGATTGAGGCTTTGCAGGGCGCGGATTGCAGATGCCCCATCCATTAACGGCATCATCACCATTCTTGAGTTGATCTCTGATGCCATCCAAGAGTTCTCTTTTTGTCCAATTGGAGGGACAGGGGCTGTTTCTTCGTTGATAGTATTTGAGGCAGTAGAGGTTCAAGGATTTCCTACTCTCTGTCTGTTAGGCTGCTAGAGTAAGGCGTGGCTGCTGGCTATGGCTTTTTCCGTAACTGTACTTCAACAGAGAAAAAACGTCCAATGGGTTCTACAATCAAGACGACTGTAGAAAGTATTCGGAAGTATAAAAGTGGATCAAGCAAGTTTTCTTCAACGGTTTATTGCATGGTTAATTGATCAAGCCATTCTTTTAATTATCTATTTGCTGGCAGTTTTTATGTTTGGTTTGCTCAGTGGAGTCTATGCTGCCCGTGAAACCCAAGCACCAAATCTAATCTTGTCCTTGGGAATAATTGTATTTATGCTAGTTTTTTCGTTAGAGCATTTTTTGTATTTTGGTTACTTTTGGAGTCGTCGAGAACGCTCGATCGGGATGGGATTGATGAACATTAGAGTAGTCAAAACCGACCAACGTTCACTGTCTTTTTTGATGGCAGGCTTGCGCGGCTCATTGGGATATTACCTAAGTGGTCTAATATTTGGGTTGGGCTATCTCTGGTTTTTCTTTGATGAACGGCGAGAAACTTGGCACGATAAGATTTTTAACACGGCTGTGCTGAAAGGATAGTTAGTTAAAAAGACAAAATTCAAACTCATCCCGATGCAATAGTCTGGACAGTTTTTGACAAGAAAGCTACCCATACTGTTACCAGAGGGCTTTCGCAACTTCTAGCTCAATCTGACTGTCGAAACCGTTGCTTCTATCACGGGCTATAACTTTATCGGTAGTGGTCTAAACCTGTGGATCGAAACCTCAGAATGCAGCGGTCGTCAGCTTTATAAAGCTCAGTATCCACAGGTCTAGACCACCCGCTCCTTCAGGGCTGTTTCATTGTGGGAAACAGAAAATTGGAGGCTGATTATCTCGTTCGGCGTGCTCGAAGGTTTTGAATCTCACAAACAGAAAATTAGGGCTTCTAGATATCTTCTAACGACAATGAAACAGCCCTGCCCGCTCCTTTAATAGAGAGCGGGTCTTAATTAGTAGCCTCAGTCTGCTCTCTTTGTTTGGTAGTCTATTAATGAGATATGAAATTGAAAAATTAATTCAGGTAGAAACTTATGGCAACTGAGCAAGAGCTTCAATCTCTTTTTAATACCCTAGATCGCGATCAAGACGGTAAAGTCTCTATTAGTGAGCTTATGTTAAGTCCTGGCTTAAGTGCAGTCATCTCAGCAGCAACAAATACCAGTAGCTCCCAGGAGTTACTATCACGGTATGATTCAGACGAAGACGGTAATATTACCTTTGAAGAGTTAAAGCAAGCAGTTGAGAACGCAAGTAATTTAACCTAGCAGTCAAAAGAACCACTACTCAACACCCAATACCCCATGTCCCTCTGTAGCCCAAGCTTTGAGGGATTTGCAATTTCTGATGTTGTCAACTTAACTTGAACTCCGCACCAGCAGTTTCCTTCAATCTGTTGCACTGCAATTATTAAGTGGCGTTTGTTCAGATACCTTTCGCCTACTCAGCGGTCTATTCTTCTTACCACAGATAGGACACCAAGTACCAAAAAGCACATTAGACTTGTTGGGTAATAAAAACCGGGGCGTTGCCGAAAGTGTAATGATCTAACCGGGGAGAGGAATTCTCTGTTGGGAACAGGAGAATGTCTGTTGCAGGTGATGGGCAACGACTATGAAGAGTTATGAGAGCTGCTCAAGAGGGCGTTTACTCCCTTTCCACTAAAAGATTAGGTATGCTAAATTGCTGGAATGACTGACATGACTATATCAAGCTTACCTAACCATGTGCCTGAAAGGGAGTAGTTCGAGTAAAGATACTCTTGATTTGAAGCAAATAGGGTGTTTATTCCTTCTGTGCTCGTACAATCAAACATTCAAAAAGCACTTAATTATACTCTCCAGGAAGATCGGTTTTTATAACAGTAACTCCGCCAAATTTCTTTCCTGACATTCTCAGTAATTCATCACCTGAAAATTCAAAACCAAGTTTTAGCGCTATTCGCGCAATATCATCTGCAGTTGATGCTTCGAGCACCTCGTTCTTAAGGGCAGGTTCAGACTGCATTTTCTTTAAGAACGCCTCGAGTTGATCTAAAGCCATATTTGAAATTCCTACAGCGTCTCCCACTCTAGTGAGGTACGAATCAAGATCTTAGATCAGCATATAGCAAATGCTTCAGGGCTTTTACCATACCTCATTAGACTAAAAGGGGGTGTGTTCTCGTTAGCTGCTTATATCAAGCAGGGAAACCATTACAGGCTTCAAGCAAATCCTACTATTCTTTTAAGATACAGGCAATGAGTGGGACTCCCAATTGCAAAATCCGGTAGTGTTCTAGACCTGCGGGTGAGACTTCTACGAAGCTGACAAAGCAACCTCTCTCAAATCTTGATCCATAGGTCTAGAACATTACCGATATTTGGAGGAGAGGCGATCGCTAGACGGGAAGCCTCGGACTCTAGCTGCTTCGGGTAAGCATCGGGATGTGAAGCGGGTATGGTTAAGCCCAGCAAAGCAAGCAGCGATGGTGGCACCTGATTCAGGATTTTCTAGAAAATTAGACAAACTGCAATCTTTCCAAATGCCGTTTTAATGCAGCTTGGCAACATCAAACTCAGCAGGTGCACTCTCACTATTGACTTAGAACAAGCAGATCAACAGCAGGAAAGCTACGATAGTCAAACTAGATTCAACGAAAAGAGGAAGGGACGAATCCTTGAATTTACTCAGCATAGTAGTCTCCTGAAGTTTTCCCACCCCAACCCATTAGCCTGATTAGAAGGGTAGATCAATTTTTTGATTGAATCTTGAAAAGAATATCTAACAAAAAGTCTGAACGCTGGCGATACAAACCTCTTGAGGAACGAGAAAACTCAACGGAACCTTTAAGAAGATAAAACACTTTAGACGGCTAAAAGCACTAAAACGCCTGCCAGCATCACAATTAACCAACTTGCTGCTCTGGGCACCCCAAAAGTAGACTTTCGGCTCGACCGTTGCCGCAAGAAACTGTAGATCTGAGGGGCTCCTAATAAGAAGAAGACAACTGCAAAGCCCCTGGCATTGCCTGACCTAGCCTGGTCATTGAACCTGAGTTGCTGTGTAGACATCCTTGTATCCAACCCTATCAGAGCTTAACGTTGGACTAGAGATTAGCCATCGGTGAGCAAGCTGAGAGTCGTATCAACATTTTTGCCGATACCCCATGATTCCTTCAGAATTTCACGAAAGGTCGTTGTTTGATGGAGCATCGCTTCCCGCAACTGAATCAGCAATTCATGAGCATCTTCCTGGGAGAGCTGCCGAACCTGACCTTCAAAGACTTGAAGCTCAAACTGGTGCTCAAGCGGTAGTTGTTGGCGAATATTCATAAGGTGTTTGCGCCTTGTGTTTGTAGCTTTATGTAAACTAATATAACATACTTTTACAAAATATTGCCATGTGGAAACTTTTATGCTAACCAAAAATACTAAAAATACTCAATTGCTGGTCTTGGTAGAGGCGTGTGGTTGCTGGATAGTATTAGAGACTGCTATCGCATACTGCGCTATTCGGGCTCTTACGCTCTTTTGGTGAAAAGAGGTGCAATCGTTGAAGAAGTAAATGTAAGCTCAAGGGTTCAAAGCGCTTCCAGTCTCAACTTCACCAAAAGAGCGTAAGAGCCAAAATTTTGGTCACGTACCGTGAGATTTTCCAAAGTTTGCTGATAAAGCTCTCTAATTCTCTCACTGCAAGTTCTCTGGCTCTTTTTTGTCCCGACATCTACCGTGAGATTCCCGTCATTTACCGAGAAACACGAACCATTGGAACAACTATTTTGGATGACTCTGAGCTAACAACCTATGAGTTGATGCATATGGCAACGGGTTATAGGCTTAAGCACAAGCCCGACCCTGGTTGATACCGTTCGTGGGTACAACCAACAGCCGAATCCCTTGCCGACCCACCACCTTCACCCAATCTCCTGGCTTCACCGTCACTTGGCAGTTAGACCGATAAAACTGAGCCTGCCAGAAGGTTCCCTGGAATTTTACCCATCCGGCTTGGTTTGGGGCGATCGCCTCATCGACTTTGCTCAGAACAGGCTGGTTAAACATCACAGGCATTGCAACTAATCGGGTCGTCATGGCGCTGTCTCCTTCGTATTTGGAATGCTCTTAGTTTCAGGTTTCTACTCGCTGGAATCTAGGGAAAATCTGGGGGTTAAGCTCGAAGTTAAGGAGCAAATAGTAGAAAGAGATTTCAGCCCTTGGTAAGCGCTCTTCTGACTGAGAATTAAGATTTTCGTGGAAATTCGCTGACCGTCCGACAATGTTGCCCTAAAATCAGGAACAGCGCCTTATCTTCCAGAAAATTGTCTTAACTTCGATAACTTGGAGTTAGCCCTTGGAGCATCTATGAGTCAAGATAGAGCTAGACGTAGAGGTGGTGTAATTCTGTCTACTCAAGGATGGCAGAGACTGCGGGATGCAATTCGGGCAGCCGAAGAGCAAGAACAATATGGAGAGCGATTTACTCAGGTAGAGCTAAGCGATCGTACCCAACTAGACCCTGGCACTGCGGCTAAAGTTCCGCAACGAGAGAAGGGTGCTGACGAAGGTAAATTGGAGCAATTCTTCTAGGCTTTTAGCCTAGAGTTACAACCCGATGATTACACCTTGCCCCGATCGGATGTAGAGAATGCAGAGCCGCTAGAGAGAGCCGAAGTCACTGCCCAGAAGCAGGTAGATTGGGGTGAAGCTGTAGATGTTTCCATCTTCTATGGACGGGCTGAGGACCTGGCGACATTGGAGCAATGGATATTGGACGATCGCTGTCGCCTAGTCGCACTGCTGGGGATGGGTGGCATTGGTAAAACATCTCTGACTGCCAAGCTAGGGGAACGGATTCAGGGAGAATTTGAGTATGTGGTGTGGCGATCGCTGCGAGAAGCGCCACCGCACAAGGAGATTTTGTCAGGTTTAATTCAGTTCCTTTCCAATCAGCAAGACACAGAACGAAACTTGCCCGAATCGCTGTCTGCTCGCATCAACAAGTTATTGGAGTATTTGCGAAATCACCGCTGTCTATTGATTTTGGATAATGCGGAGTCGATTCTGCAAGAAGGCAAAGCGGGGGTGTATCGGGAAGGTTATGAGGCGTATAGTGAATTGCCCCGGCGGGTGGGGGAGTCATCGCATCAAAGTTGTGTAGTAGTGACGAGCCGAGAAAAGCCGAAGGAATTGCAAGCGATGGAAGGGATGGCGTTGCCTGTGCGCTGTTGGCAAATGTGAGGAGTGCAAGGAGTCGAGGGACAGTCGATTCTGGAGGCAAAGGGGTTACGGTTGACAGACGTGGAGACGCAAGCGGCAGAATTAGTGCAGCACGGTTGTGTCGCAAAAAAACCACCTTTTGTAGAACGTTTACTCTGTCAGGATTACAGGGATAGAGACAGCCGCAAATGACTCGATTAACCCTCGCTCGGCATCTCATCGATCTCAGCAAGTTCCTTGACCCAGTTGAGTCTAAAAATATCGCTAAGTCCTAACAATAGAGGGTTACAAAGGTTTGGACTTCTACTTGAGCCATCGGTGCCAGAATGCTATTTTGTCTTTTTCTGCCAAGTATCCCTATCTCTGAAAGGTCAAACGCCAGACCTAGCAAGGTTTTTCAAAAAAGTGGGTTTTTTGCGACACAACCGACATTACTGCCCTACCGATAAATGGCAACAATCAGCTGTCAGTTGTATGATTCCCTTGGAAATTTCGACTCTGGCTCAAGGCTTGATTAAAACAGGTGGAGACAGGAAACAGGGAAAATTGACTACATCTTTTGGCGTTTGCTCAGAAGGATTGAGGCTTGGGTCAACTACCCCCGCAATTTGCAAAGCTTCCGTGACCAACTCAGAGCAAAATAGGTGCTTAAGATTGGGCGAGTTGGCTAGCCCAAAGCGATCTAGCAAATCAAAACCAGCGCCTAAAGCTTGCAGTGTGTCGAACTGTGTTTTCTGGTTATAGGTTTGCCTCAACCAAGCCTGCATCTTCACAAGTTGTTCTGGGGCAATGGGTTGCTGGAGCGGGAGCCACCAAACTTTGCCATCGTACAAATCTAGTTCTCTAGATAGCCAATTGATCTGCACACCCTTGATTAATCGATGTAAACCCCCAGCTTTGCTGGGGGACTCGTACAGTTTGACAGTTCCGTATGGTTCGGAAAGCCTTAATTGGGATGCCCCACAGGTTAAGAATCTATGAGGCTGACCGATTCAGGTTCTTTACTTCACCGCCAATTTGCCGCTTTGAGCGGCTTCCCCAAGCCACCGGCTTTGCCGGTGGTTATGACTGCCTTCCTACCCTCAGCATCCCTAGGCTCTAAGACAGGCGTTGATTCAATAATTAAAATGCTTCTGCCAAAACCACCCCCTAAATTTGTCTCCAAGACTAAAGCAACATGGTTGTACTGCGCGCGCGAGGCCCACTTGATAAAATTAGCGGCCCCCTTGTTACCGGAGAAAACAATAACATCGCCGGTTTTCATGTAATGACGATTCTGTTCGTATTCGTCTAGTCGACTGACCTGTCTCATAGATTGATTGATTTGTGCGTCGGCTAGCACGGTAAGAGATTATTTTTGAGCAGTTAGACGATTTCATGATTCCACATTTTACGATTCTTTGATATATCTCATGTTGATGGCTAAATTTATTGAATATTCAATGATGTGTTTACTTAAAGCATCAATCACAAGGTATTTTCTGAAAAGAGAATCTTGTGAGAAATTAGGGATGAGGTGGATTACTCAAACTTAATGAAATCAGTAATGTTAGTTCCCCGGTGCTTATAGTTTTGGGTGGTGCTGTCGATCTCATGCTTGTTGTAATGAGCAGTTAGCTCTGGCTCGTGGTCTTTCAAAAACTTTTGAAGCCGTGGCTGGCTTTTGACAAACTGCTTCAGCATCCCGATCGTCACTGCCCATTTTTCTGAGTGTATGCGTTCTTCCTCATCGTTATAGGCAAATATACGATACATGATGTCTACCAATTTTTCGTCTGCGATATCCCCTCTTTTTCGGGTCTGCGCTTCTGGCTTAGCTTTAGTTGCTGTGCTGCTAGGGCTGGCAGATTTTTCAGCTTGAGGAGCAGGTAAGGGAAGAGGGGCAATCGCACTTACGGCTTGAATCGTTCCTGCTTGTTGCTGCTGAGCTAGTACAGAGATGACCTCTGTAAGTTGTTTCAGTGTTTCTTCTAAGCTGGAGAGAAAGGGCTGAACCGTTAAAACCTCATCTGTTACGACTGGCTTAACCTGTTCTATTGCCATGGGTTCTATCGCCTCCTGCGTCGGAACATCAGTGGTGCTGACTTCGTTAACGTCGCTAGAAGCCTCTAGCGGTTTCTCCAGTCGCTCTTTGATCCAAGAGACTAAATACCCTAGTTTCTCCATCTGAGTGCTGTCCGAAGCTAGCTGAAGCACCTCAAAAATGCTCTCCAGTGCTTCTCTGTCTGCTTGCCAGATTCGTAACCGCTGAACTGTCTTTCGGGTCGCAGGCGCCACGGCATCTACTGGGGAGCTAACTTCTACCTTTTTGAAAGCGTCGATCGCGGTAATGCCTCCGAGTCCTAACTTGATGCCTTTTCGTTTGCCTTTGTGTTGAGCGATTACTTGATCGGCAATCTCATAGTCTGAGTAATGCCGACCAGCTGTGAGCGATCGCCTTTTTTCAGGATTTTTCTCACTCAGAATCGCGTAGTGTCCTTGAATGGCAGCCTTAAACTCTGTGTCGTTGACAGAGGGTGGGCAGTACCAAAAGACGGCGATCGTTGCATAGACCGACCGTGAAATGTGTGTGTACAGGTTGTCCTTCCCGCTCCTGAGCGGAATTAGCCCTGAAAAATGAGTATCACAAGCTTTAGCAACTGCCTGAGAGTAGCTTCTATTGATCGTTGCGGAATCGAGCTGTTTAGTTTCAGGCAGCTCTCTCCTCAGTTTGTCGAGGGCATGGCAGACTTTAGCAGCAGTGGTCAGAGTGGGTATCTCAAACTCTAGGGGAACCGCTTCGCTGCCTCTCTTCTTGGCTCCAGTGAAAACGACTGACCACTTTGATTTAGGTTCAAACTTGGCTGTAGACACCAGCTCAGCTACTCTTCTACCTGTCAATACAGATAACCCCGCTGCTATCTCTGCCCATTCTCTTGACTCCAGCAGGCGAACCGCTGAAGCCACGATCGCGTCAGGGTCTTCGATGTGTTGAATATTCTCATTGCGGTCTGAAACCTTTGCCTGAGCTGCAATATTGAGCTCTGTATATTCATCGGTGGTAAAGGTGATGTATTTGAGTGCGAAGTGATCCTCTCCAAATTCAGTTTTTATGGCCCGTTTTACCTGTGCCATACAGTTTTTTTGTTGTGAAAGTGTGACTAAGCCTCGCTTAGTCCCGTCGGATCGCAAGTCCCCTAAAAGCTGTTTAGCCTTCCTTCTGCCTGCTGGGTCGTCCTTCCAGGTAGCAATTAGGGGAAGGTAGGTTTTTTTAAGCTGTTGTTCTAGCCATTTGCTATCGCTCATGCTGACCTTATTAAGTAAAAAAATAATGTGTATCTATATTATTATCACATATCTATATCTATATCAACTCATAATAACGATATAGATGTGAAAAGTTAATTTTTCAGGGACTCAATACCATTTGGGGGACTGAAGAATAGAGTTAACCTCAGTTCTATCGAAGTCCTTCAGAATCTGAGATTGGGTACGGTTCGCCAGGGACTTTGGCTAGAAATGGACGCTAAGTCTAGCAACATGCCACAATCTGGGAGGAATAGCTGCGACTTTCCTGATGACTTCTTCGCTCGGCACTGCCCCAACTCCAAACTTTGACGTTTTTCTCTGTCACAACAGCGTCGATAAGCCGGCGATCAGGGCAATCGCCGATCGCCTCAAACAGCACAATATCTCGTACTGGCTTGACGAAGAACAATTACCGCCTGGTTGCTATTGGCGAGACACCCAGGAACGGGAGATGTCGCAGCTTAAATCGGTAGCGGTGTTTGTGGGACAACATGGCATTGGCAAGTGGCAGCACATTGAAATCTCTATCTTTTTGCAACGGTTTGTCGAACATGACCTGCGGGTGATGCCGGTGTTTTTAGCCGATGCGCCTGCCGCAACTGAGATGCCGATGTTCCTCAAGCTGTTTACCTGGGTTGATTTTCGGCGTAGTGATCCTGACCCAATGGAACTGCTAATCCAGGGTATTACGCGCGATCGCACTAATGCTAATTCCGTCCCGATTGCCGAGGCAAAAAGGATTATTGCGGCTGACATTAAGGCGAAGTTTCAGGTGCCTTATCTGCAAAATGTTTACTTCACGGGGCGATCGCAACTCTTACGAGCTCTCCATGCTGAGCTAACGGGAACAGGCGTTGCAGCTTTGAGCCAGGTGGCGGCGATCGCGGGCTTAGGCGGCATTGGCAAAACGCAAACGGCGGTGGAATATGCCTATCGTCATTTTCCGGTGGATTATGACTGGGTGTTTTGGGTCAAGGCGGAAACAGAGTTGAGTGCGGTCACCGATTTGGCGAGCATAGGGCGATCGCTGGGTCTAGCAGGAGCAACCCTGGATGAGTTGGCGATGCAGGTGCGGCAGTGGCTGGAGATGCACGATCGCTGGCTATTGATTTTTGATAATGCGGATCACCCGGAACTGCTGAAGTCAGTTTTGCCGCGTCGTCATGCCGGACGGATTTTGCTGACTTCGCGGGCGCGGCGGTTTGTCAGTGTGGGCATTAAAGCGCCGCTGGAGATTGGGAAGCTGTCGCTGGAGGAGTCGATCGCTTTATTGGTCGATCGGACTCAGCGGTTAGAGTTAGATGCGGCAGAGTTGACAGCAGTGAGGGAATTGGCGCAGGAGTTGGATGGGTTGCCCTTGGCATTGGAGCAGGCAGGGGCATACCTCGATCAGATGCAGGTGCGGTTTGGAGTGTATTTGGCGCACTATCAGCAGCAAAGATTAGCGTTGTTAGAGCGGCAAAAGCCTGAAACGGGAGATTATCCAGCATCGGTGGCGACGACTTGGGTGTTGAACTTTGAGGAAGTGGGGCGGCGATCGCCCTTGGCGGTGCAGATTCTGCAGGTGAGTGCGGTGTGGGCAGCGGATGATATTCCAGAAGCACTGTTGCAGCAGGCGGAGTTGGGGTTGGGTGCGGATGAGTTGATGCTGGCGGAAGGGTTGGCGGCATTGGCAAACTTTTCGCTGATTCAACGGGATGGGGGATTCTACAGCATTCATCGGATGGTGCAGGAAGTAGTGTGGCAGGGGTTGATGGCAGTGGTGCAGCAAGATTGGCTGGAACGGGCGATCGCCACCTTGAATGCCATGTTTCCTACTGCCTCTAAGACTGAGAACTGGCAGGTCTGTGGGCAGTTAGTCTCCCATGTACAAGCGATTGCAGCCCGGCTAGAGGTTAACCCAGTGGATACGCCAGAGATAGGGTTGTTGCTAAATGAGGCAGGATATTACTTGCATAAGCAAGGACGCTACAGCGAGGCGGAGCCGTTGTATGAGCGATCGCTTTCCATCTCTGAACAGCAACTGGGAGCCGACCATCCCGCTGTCGCCACTAGCCTCAGCAATCTGGCATTACTCTACCGATCTCAAGGACGCTACAGCGAGGCGGAGCCGTTGTATGAGCGATCGCTTTCCATCTCTGAACGACAATTGGGAGCCGACCATCCCGCTGTCGCCACTAGCCTCAACAATCTGGCACGACTCTACGAATCTCAGGGACGCTACAGCGAGGCGGAGCCATTGTATGAGCGATCGCTCTCTATCTTAGAAAAAGTTTTACCCGCTAATCATCCGACTTTGGCGATCGTGCGGGGGAACTTGTGTCGCGTACCGCGATAAGTTGGCTCTTGACAACTTTTGATACTGCTGGCGAAACTTTTCTTTACATCTGCAACCATGACTCTAGCATTGATTAAATTACAGAACTTAACTGTTTAAGGTTGATCAACAACGAAATTTCAAGAGATTTGAGTGTTAAGCAATGTTTCGCCAGCAGTATCTCTTTTGGTGAAGTTGTATCAAAATGCGACAAACAAGGGCTCCTACGCTCTTTTGGTGAAATTGGGCACGATCGTTGAGTGCTTCTGCGAGGGAATTGGAGTTTTAGAACACTCCAAGAACCCAGATCACCGAAACTGCGTAAGAGCCCGACTTCAATCTCGTAGAGGGTAGATTCCCCGCCCCTTGGGGCGTAAGTGTCTAATTAAAAAAGGGATATTTGATACCCCGTCCGCTTGCGGCGGGGTCGTTCATTCACCTCAAGAGCAAGCACTGCAAACTCGTCATTAGTGAGCGCGAACTAGCGGCTCTACGAGCGGCTCCGACTTGAAGTTACTCCGTCATGCTCTTTCCACCGGTGAGACCAAAATTTCGTAGTCATTGACACGATTCTCGAGATTACCGAAGCCAATCAATGCAGCACCAAAGGCAAATCTAATTTTTCCGGGATGGATACCACCCTCGAAATTTGCTCGAGCAACAAATAAAGGATCGCCATTTTCTTCGCGTCCACACACGATAGCTCCATCGGGAATTTGACCGCCAGAACCAGCAATCCATATACCTGGTTCCATCAGAACTTCGTAATTGGTTACTAGCCGCTCCATACCACCGAATGGAATAAGTGCTCCGTTAAAACCTGGGTGAACCTTTCCTGGATGAATGCCACCGAGGAAGTCAGGATCAGATCTTATAGGTGAGCGGGCGACCCATAAAGGTGTTCCATCGGCCTCTCGACCGTGCGATTGAGCACCTTCTGGTATTTGACCATTCGAGGAAAATCGAAATGTATAGTTCATAGTATTCTCCTAAGTAAAAGGGTGTCATTAAACTTGAGATACTTTTAGTATGAACAAGGCTGTATAGAGCGTTCAGACTGGCTTTTTGGTACACACTAGGCATCAAGCAGAGGAGACTATACACTAGCCCTTGGGCATGTTCAACGATGGTTGCCATAACCGTCTGATGCTTTTTCTTACGCCCTTTCTTTCAGCTTTTTGCTCCTTTGGCAACCCCTTGTTGAGACTGGTGCAAGATCTCAGCATTTAAGGAACGGAGTAGCGTTCGTTTGGGATGAAAGAAACACACCGATTGAGGGTGCCTAATTGTTTTATAGTGGAGATAATGCCCTGACAGTGAAGACCGATTTGACAGTGGTGCGATTGCG
>JBBRCV010000054.1:0-24723 GCA_038204505.1 Elainellales cyanobacterium | reverse complement strand
GTTGATTATTTGTATTACTGGAATCATCGTCTGTTGCATAGTAAGTTTTTCTGGCAAGTTCATCAGGTGCATCATACTGTTACCCAGATGGATGGCTTAGGCACCTCTCGCAATACGCTTTGGACTAGTTTTTTGATTATTTATTTATGGGTGCATCCGCTGTCCTTGTACGTGTTGGCAGATCCAACACCTTATTTACTGGGAGTCAGCCTAACATCTGCTCTGGATTTGTGGCGGCATAGCAGAGCAACCGTTTCTACCAAAAGCTGGCTCCATCGCTGTCTGTGTCCCTGGCTAATTCTGCCACAGGATCACGCTTGGCATCATTCTAGGGAAGCTCATTATTGCAACTATGGTGCTAATCTCAAGCTTTGGGACAGGCTTCATAGCACCTATGATCAGAGGGACGGGTTGCCCCCAGCGATCGGGATTGCAACTCCATTAACATTGACTCAAAAACTTCTGTTTCCTTTTGCATGACAGTTATCAGTACAATTCTTTTGTTTTTTCCATCTATCGTGTTGCTGTTGACTGGAGCTTCGCTGGTTTACTTCGCTCATTCACCTGGCGTTCTTAGTTTCTTTGCGATCCTGTTCTCGCTCTATGGGTTACCTGTGTTAGTTTACTGGTTGCATCAGTGGATCTATCCTGTGCAGGAAGGCGTAAGTTATCTGCGTAGCAAGGGGTATAGTCCCTGGTGGGGCAGCCATCAAATTCAGGTAATCTACATTGCCATTCCAGCGTTGGAAGCCATGCTAAGGCTGATTCCAGGAGCATTTTCGATCTGGTTGCGGCTTTGGGGTGCCCGGATCGGGCGAAACGTTTACTGGACTCCGGGTTTGGAGATCGCCGATCGCGGCTTGCTAGAAATTGGCGATCGCGTCGTCATTGGGCATCGGGTAGGAATTTATCCCCACGTTATCAAACCTCGGAAGCAAGAGTTGATGCTGTATGTCAAAAAAGTTAAAATTGGCAATGATGTCTTTCTGGGAGCCGGATCACGCCTTGCCCCTGGTGTTGTAATTCAGGAGGGCACCTACGTTCCAGTCGAGACAGATTTTTATCCCAATCAGCAGGTAAATAATCGCCAGGTAAACAATCAGCAGGTAAAATCGTGCGAGGACTAATTCAACTTTTTGGGCAACTCCTAACACCAGCCGCCCGCCGATTTTATAGAGCACTGGATCAGCCTGAACTTGCTCAAAAGTTGGTACAACAGGATATCTGCGATCGCCTGGTTGCCAGTGAATATGGAAAATCGTTAAGCATTCGTTCAGTTGCAGATTGGCAGAATGTCCCCGTCGCTAACTATGAGGAGTTAGAACCCTGGATTTTAAGTGCACGGCTAACACCTGAACCGATTCTATTTTATGAGAAAACTTCTGGCAGTTGCGGAGCGGTAAAACGGATTCCTTACACACAATCCTTACGGCGATCGTTTAACCATATGTTTTGCGTCTGGGCACAGGATTTGATCCAACACGGACCTCAATTTTCAACAGGAATTCTGTATGCCTGCATCTCGCCGCAGCTATCGGCTCTGAATCCTGATGAGACTACTGTTTTACAAGACGACTCAGATTACCTAGATGCATGGCTACAGTGGTTACTGCATCCGTTTTTAGTGAAGCCAAACAAACTTCATCAATTGCATAATGCACAGGCATTTAAACATCAGCTTTGTCTGGCATTATTACAAGCCGAGCGACTGGAAACAATTTCTGTCTGGAGTCCTAGTTTTTTACAGGTGCATTTGAATTATATTCAAGAAAATCGATCGCTTTTGCAACAAGAATTACAGCATCGAATCTCGCGAAATCGGCTGCAATTACTAGCTGAACCAACGATTTCCTGGACTCAACTTTGGTCAAACTTAAAGCTAATTTCCTGCTGGGACAGCGCCAATGCAGCAGATCAGGCAAAGGGACTGCGATCGCAATTTCCGGGCGTGTTTGTGCAAGGTAAAGGCTTGTTGGCAACGGAAGCACCCATCACCATTCCACTAATCGAAGCGCAAGGTTATGTTCCAGTGTTGGATGAAGTATTTTTTGAGTTTGAAGATGAGACAGGTTTATTGCACTTGCTGCATGAATTAAATTTGGGGCAGACCTACATTCTGATTCTGTCGCAAAAAGGGGGGCTGTACCGTTATCGGCTGGGCGATCGCGTCCGTGTCACTCATTGGTATTTCAACACTCCCTGCTTAGAGTTTTTGGGGCGCAGTCACGCCATTAGCGACTTAGTGGGTGAAAAATTACACGAAGGGTTTGTGCAGAATGTTTTGAACAATTTGAATTTGCCAGAAACCCATTTCAAAAGTTTGGTTGCCGTTGCCACCCCACCCCATTATATTTTGCTATTGGATCAGGCAACAGAACTGCCAGAAGCGATCGCGCAACGGTTAGATAACGCACTATCCTACTCCCATCATTATCAACGCGCCAGATTAATGGGGCAACTGACGCTACCTCAAGTGTTTATCTCTCATCAAATTCCTGAAATCTTGACCCTACATCGCGTTCACAGCGGAAGTATCTGGGGAGGCATTAAGCATCCGACTCTATCAACAGCACCGCTTGACACTTCACTTTTACAGGAGTTAAAAGCCGTTGCACACACAAGTTAGCGCGTTAAAGATTCAGGTATTGGTGCGTGACCAGCAAGACGGTTCTAACTGGTTTACGTACTCCATATACTGCGTTAATGGTTCATCAATGCTCAGAAGAACGTTGGGATTAAATTGAATATTGTCGTAAATTTTGCCGTCCTCATCCCTGAGCATATAGTAAGCCAATCGAGTACAAATTAGCAGAAACCAATTGATAAACCAGCCTGCTATTCCCTTACGTTTTTCTGTTACGTAGATGGGTTGAATGCGGGTTCTGCCGGGAGCAATGGGAGTATACGCAAAAATCATGTGGAGCGAGGGAAACAGCCGGACGTTTTTCATCATAGTTAATAAGCCCATGCAGCCGTCAGCATACCGCATCGAATACTCATAAGTGGAACCTAAAAATCTTTGTCCTAGACGTTCTCGCCAAGTTGTCTGTGGAAATTTACCCTGCATCGTGAAGTCCATTTGCGTGCCTCGTTCATTCTGCTGCAAAGACAGATCCATTTTGATAGAGAGATGATGGATAGTTCTCAAGTGTTGGGCATCAATGCCATTCATCATGCAAATATGGTGATGACAACTGCGTTCAAAAGCCGTGTCCAATTGAGTGGCGATCGCTTTACCTTTCAGCTCATCAAATTCAGCAACGCCCTCTGGTGCTTCGGCTTCAGGATAAACCCAAATAGCCCCATACTTTTCTTCAGTGGCATAGGCTTGCAGTTTGGCTTTAGCAGGAATTTCTGACTGACAGGGAATATTTTGGCACTGTCCCGTTGCGTCAAATGCCCAGTGGTGAAAGGCACATCGAATCCAGTTTCCTTCAACTCGTCCCAGCCCTAAATCGGTTCCCAAATGAGGACAGTAGGCATCAAGTGCGTGCGATCGCCCATCCTCACCTCGAAACACGACAATTCTTCGCCCACAAATCTCTAGAGACTTTGCCTTACCTTGGCGAAGATCCTGACTGGCACAAGCAATATACCAGCCCTTTGCAATTACATTCCAGTTGTTGAAGATTTGCATGACTGATAGTCCCGTAATATCTCTTGTCGTTGACGAATATCTTCTTGATATTTACCCATCAAAACTCTTAGCAACATTCGACCTAAACAATAAGAAGCTCGCCAAGAAAATACAGCGTCCTGGCGATCAATATAACTCCGTTCAAACAGAAGATGTCCTGCTAATCCTGCTAACTGGGTTAAAGGCAAGGCAAAGAGCAGCCAGAAGTTATGAAACTTCCAGATTAGAAAGAGCAAGCCGTAAAAAAACAGGATGCCGATGATGTGAAGCGCAATATTAATGGGATGCTGGTGCTTAAGGATAAAAATATCCCAGTAGTCTGTAAACGGATGATCCAAAACTTGCTCATTAATTCGATTTCGCAACTGCTGATTGGCGGTAATGTTGGAAGTATTCATCAGATATCTTGAGCTATGTAGGAGATAAGACGGTGCCCAAACGTTTACGACCCAGGCATTCATAAACCTTTCCTTGATGAACAACCTTAACTCCCTTAATATAAACGGCTTGTACGACTTTCTCTGAGTTACGTTTGACCATGCGGGGTTCACCATCCAGGAGCGGATCAGATATTTCTACTTGTGGGCTGATTGGTTGATTGAGGGCTTGGGGATTAAGGAGGACGAGATCTGCTTGGGCACCCACTTTAAGGACTCCTGTATCGAGACGAAACCAGTGGGCGGGTTCTCCCGTGACGCGGTGAATGGCAGCTTCAGGAGAGAGAAAATTTGTGGTGATGGCTTGCTTGAGCAACGATAGAGCGCCATCGTAGTAGCCAAGGTTGCGGACATGGGCTCCCGCATCAGTAAAACCGGGCAGGATGTAGGGATGCCGCATCATTGCTAGGCGAGGTTTTAAGCGATCGTTGGCTCCCGACGCAACCCAACGTAGCTCCGTATCGTAATGTTGTAACGCTCGAATAAAGAAATCGACTGGCTCCTGTTGCTTGGTGTGGGCAATTTCGGCGAAGCTCAACCCTTGCCAACTTGATTCGGGACAGCGAACAACCTCCATCAACTCTAGCTGACGATGAAATGATTTGCGCCAGTTATTGAGCCATTCTTGGCGAAACTGACGACGAAAGGCTTCAGATTGCCACAGATGTTGTCGTTCCTGGCGAGATTCACAGCTATTGAGCTGCGCTCCAGTGGGAAATTCTTCAAACAGAGGAGTAACGGGACCGTCCGAATAAATAGTGAAGGATTCGGTTAAGGTTTGAAAGCGCACATTGCCGCCTAGAATCCGGTTCCAAATATTGAGGAGGGGAGCGAATAATCGCCATAGGCGGCGATCGTGAACGGCATCCAGGGCTGAGAGTACGGTCAGGCGCAAGGGGGGGCGGCTAATACCCGTACCCATGCGAAGAATGTCTAGAAAAGAGGTCAGTCGTTGAAGATTTGGGGTAACTTGAAAAACCAGATCCCGCTGGCGACAGAGATTGGCAAGCATGGCGTATTCAGAAAATTCGGCGTGTTGGGACGGAATTGAGCAGCCTCGCCATTCTCCGCTCATGCGGTGCCAGGGAAACATGTCGATCGAAATGCCAATGAATCCTGCATCCAATGCCTCGGCGGCAATCTGCTGCATAGTTTGGCGATCGCTTTCCGAAGGCTGAACAGTAAGGCTGCGTTCTAATCCCATGACGTGCGATCGCAAGGCGCTATGTCCAAACAGAGGCGCAACATTGGGACCGAGAGGCAGTTGTCGCAAATGATCCAGGTATTCTGCCGGGGTATGCCAGGAAATTGCTTTTTGTAGCCATTTCTCAATCAGCCGATGAGAAAGAGTTTCTACCCGCTGAAAAATATCTGCCAGCATTTGAGGTGCACCGATCGCCACAGACAAACTGCAATTGCCAATTACCACAGTAGTTACTCCATGGCGCACCGATTCACTCAAGCCTGGGGCAATCTCTAGTTCTAGATCGTAGTGGGTGTGAATATCGATAAATCCGGGTGTTACCCACAGACCAGAGGCATCTATGATCTCACGGGCAACAGCAGGTAAGGATGGCTTTATTACCACAATCCGACCCTCTTGTACCCCCACATCTCCCCGTACAGGCGCAGACCCTAATCCATCAAAAATCAATCCATTTTGAATCAGTAAATCCAGCATAATTCTGTGTTGCTCTCAATCGTGTTGCTCTCAATCGTGTTGCCCTTAATCAGTGTTGCCCTCAATCTGTTCGACCCTGATGCTCAGTTTTGATCCAATTTAGCTGCTGCGGTTTCAGACATAGCCGCAGCGTGGTCACAATCATGACCGGAATCCAATGCACCATGTAAAAAGAACCTTGAACCGTTGCCCAAAGCAATCGCCAGCCTCGCAGCCCTTGAAACTGGTAAAGTCCACCGATAAAGGCAACGCTGAGAATCAGGCTGAGTAGCATCTGAAGCGGCAACAGAACCGGACGATCGCTGTAAAAGAGAGTCCAGAGTATGTCAGGAACAAGGGCGATCGGGAGCAGAAATTGCAACAGAAAAAACAATAGCAAATCGATTTCCTTTGTCCAACCCAGGGTGAAAATTTGGGGAAAGTAGTCCAGGTAACGTTGATAGCCTCCTTCAGCCCACCGACAGCGCTGATGCCAGAGATTTTTCCAAGTTGTTACCCCTTCTTCTTGAATAAATGGAGTAGTGACAAATTCAATTTCAGCTCCTGCCAGATAAAGCTTGAAGGTGAGATCTAAATCATCGGTGACGGTATCCTCGCTCCAACCGTGGCACTTTTCTAGCAGTTCCCGACGAACGAACATGCCATTGCCGCGCAACTCCGTCATTCCAGCCGCCGCAATCCGATGGGTTTGCAGAAAGCAGTCACAGTTCATTTCCATTCGTTGACAACGGGTTAAGAAGTTTTTACCCGCATTGGCGATCGCTTTTCGTACCTGTACTGCCCCGATCGCTTCATCGTGAAATAGAGAGACTGTTTGCCGCAGGAAATCGGCAGAAACGGCGGCATCAGCATCGCAGACTAACACAAGCTCTCCCCGCGTCAAGGGAAAGACTGCATTAAGTGCTCCTGACTTTCCGCCTTTTGATTCTCGTCGATGAACCTGGAGCGGCGGAAATTGAGTTTGTAGCTGCCTCAAGATTTGGGGAGTTGTGTCGGTACTGCCATCGTCTACAACCCAGATATCTAGATGAGTGGTTGGATAGTCTAGATGGAACAGGCTATGAACCAGATTGGGCAAAACTGCGCTCTCATTTTTAGCAGGAACCAAAATCGAAACGTGAGGTAAGTCGACATTCTCTTTCACCACAAGATTATGCGGTTTTGCACTCAGCATCCGCACGGTTTGAATCGCCATGACTATCGTTGAGCCTGCCATCAACCACTGCGTTTCTGGCTGCCAATGGAACAAACTCACAATCCCCCAGACCAGCAGAACCACCAAGATTGCCTTGATCTGACGGTAGTGTCTGCGCTCCAACGCTGACCCATGATGAACGCTGGCGCTGTTACCTGCCTGATGAAGACTTCCCATAGAATTTACGATGTCTCAACAGGTGATTTAAGCTGACGACGCAACAGTAGTGTCCCAACTACTCCCAACAGAAGACCACCCATTCCTGCGGCGATCGCGCCAGCAAGCCCTATCTTTTGAGCCGTATTTAATACTGGATTATCTAGCAAGTTGGAGGAAAAATGCAGGGACTGGAGAGTCCATTTATTCTGAAACTTTTGCACAACGGCGGTCCATCGCATCGGCATTATTCTCACATTGCCATCGGTAAAGGAAAATGTGGCGATCGCCTCTCCATAAGCGATCTCAGTTTCAGGAGAAAGAAACGTTCTGGCAGTGTCTACCTTCACGTCCATCGCAATGTTTTTTATCGGTCCGGTCAACTGCTGATTCCAATATTTCTCAAACTCTTGCCCACTGTGAAAAATTTGGTTATCAACCGTTGTGATCGTGAAGGAGGGATGCAAATAAGGTTCAATTTTTGAAAAATCGCGGGTGTTAATTGCTGTCACAGCCATTTCACGGGTACGCGCGATCGCCGCTTGGTCTGACTGGGTAACTTGCGCCAAAGCGCTTTTGGGCATACTTAAACTGACCAGTACAACCATTACCAGTACAAGCGTTGTACTCCATAGTAGCCGTCTGCCTCTGAATTGCAAATTAATCAATATATACTCCTTAGTTTTGCTTATTATTGTTTCAATTTACGAATTTCAATATCGTCTGTGAGAGATAATTGACACGCTAATCGTGCATTCACAGAGTCAGAAGCCAGCATATCAAGTATTTCTTGTTCATCTAACCTTGGGGAAGGAATATTACCGATAACTTCGACCAGGCAAGTGCCGCAAATTCCCGTTCGGCAACCAAACAACACAGGAGAATTTTGAATAGTCAGATGTTCAGATAAATTCTCGTGAGGTATTAGCGAAATGGGAGGATTTTTCGTTTCGGGAAAGGAAACTGTGCAAAGGGTAGACATTTTACGAATCCTGTTTAGCCTGTCGCTCAAAAATCTGCAAGGCTCTCTTTTGGGTTGCTAAATATCGGGAAACTGAATTAGCTGCCATCCCTGACATCTCACGATTACTCTTCCACAGGTAGCCGATTTTTTCGACATAAACTTTGTAGGACTCCATCGCTTCCTGGTGCGTTTGATAACTGCGGTGTAACCCCTCTGATTCTTCTATAAAACAGCGCCGCATCATGACTTTGGCATCTATAGAACCCATGCTAAAAATTGGCGATCGCAACACCTGATAAATTTTAGAATACAGGGCTGGGTCGTACCAAAAGATGCCATTGATTGCGACCGAGAAGTGGTAATGATCGCGTTGACATCCCTGTAATCCTAAATTGGCAACCAGTGATTCAAAAGAAGTCGGTGGAGCCAGACAATTAACGACATCATGGGACAGAATTGTAGAGCTATTAAAGTGAAAACTCTCATCTAGAAAGTGGTAATAGGAAATCTGGGCGGGAATAGGAGCCGCGTCTAAAACAGGATACTTCTGGCAGTATTGACTGAGTTTGTGCTGCACCAATTTTCCGTTTAGCGTCCGCACGCCGCGCACCGTGAAATATTGGCAAGCTAAGAATGCGTTGGTTGCAGAAATCAATCCGAAATACTGCAATTGCAGCTTCTTCCACCAGGTTTTAAGGGCATTGGTGTCCGGATACACCATCGTCTCTGCGAAGGGTCCGCGCATGGGATAGGTGAAAATGGGCTGTTCAAACAGCGCCTGCTCAACTTGACTAGAAATGGTGCGGAACGCATGAATGTGGGCGCGTTCCTGAGACGACTCTAGATCCAACATGTCGCAAACCAGGCGAAAGCCCTCATGAGCATATAATCCCGTTGCGCTGGTTTGATTAAAGAAAATCGTGGCAATTTCAGCAGAGATAATTTGTGAGTAGTAAGCGACCCAGTAAAGCTGATTTAAAGTTACTCGTTGAGATCGACTTGATCCCGCCCATAGCGGTGTGCCGTAGAGTAAAGAAAACTCTTCTGGATTCCAGTATTCGTCCCGACAATCTTCATAATGAAAATTCTGTGCCGCCTTGTCCATCAACGCCGTGTGATCCTGTTGTTGATTACGCGCATAGTTGATTTGAAGCTTGCGATAGGCAGTTGAATGATCTGAAAGTTCACTAATGACTGGATTCATAAACAATTTTTGCAATGAATTTGATTCTTGGGGAATTGTGACGGAAACTGTGGGGCAGGCATCTTGCCTGCATATTGCTTTCAATACAGGCAAGATGCCTGCCCTACGGATATGTTCTGATTTGGAAATCGCCTAATCTTTTCTGATCATCATAAAGCTACACACACCGATGCGGGGGTAATGGTTCAAAGCCTCCCTGTTCTTCCAACAGTTGTACGATCGCCCCGGCATTTTCTCCTCGCATCAGCGATCGCAGTAATTGTAGCCGAGTTCCGCTATGAATTTCAGCATCCAGCTCTGCCAAAATTTGAATTTTCTGCGATCGCGATAAATGCCCCTTCACTTGTTCAATGGCAGCCAGAACGCTTTGCGGTCCTACCTGCACCATCGATAAAAAGTTTGCCAGCACCTCAATAATTGCGGTCTGACTGGCTGCTGAAATAGACGTTCGGTTGAACAACAGTCTACCTGTGCTGTGATGACGGGCTTCTGCATCCAAAAAACTCGCAAACAGAGCAGCGAGGGCGCGATCGCTACAGCATTTAGCCAATCGGCGGTAGTGACTCAATCCCCAGCCCTCTAGCACCACCTGAACGACAAACAGCAGCACTGTTTTATCATCTCCTTCTACCACGTCTGCCAGTAGCTGCAAAAAGGGATTACTACCAACCGTCAACTCTGGTTGTGGTAAAAAGTGGCAGAGTTGACTCAGGTGTGTAGTTTCATCCGCCGTAAACAGTCCATAGAGCATTCGTTCCTCCAGGCTATCCGCTAGCAGCACCATTTTTGCCATATAGCCAACACCTGCTTTTTCAATAAAATATGCCTCCTCCAGCAAGCTCTGACTAGCAAGTTTGAGAATCGTAGATTGCTCTGTATCACAGGCTTCCTGAAACACCTGAACCTGATGCAAATTGAAAAATGGTGCTTGCCAGTAATTCTCTTGAGCAGGGAAGTTAACTAAACCATTATCCTGCTGCAATACCGCTGTAAGCATACGACACAGATGATCATCACTTCTGGTATGCGGTAAATTTAATCCTGCAATTCTACGTTCCAGGCTCATATCACTGCTCTAATTTGGGGCTGCCGTTGGGGTTAAGTGCTTAAAACGTTGCAGGGTGCGAGGCTGCTCCCCTGGCTGCCTTGACAAGCAACAGGGGAGCTGTTTTTAAGCCATTATATCCCTGGTAGGGGCATCAGCAGCTTAAGCAGGAACTTTAGCCTTTTGGAAACGGTTCCAGTAACGATGCTGGGCGATCGCTTGAACAAACATTTTTGCAACTTGACTAGCATCAGCTTTTCGAGCTGCAATCACACCTTGTTCATCTTGTACAGCCGAGTCGCTTAGCGAAACACCCTTCAAATCAGCGGCTTGCAACAAGTCAACGCCCTCTGCTGTTGCCGCGATCGGCTTACAATGCTTGAAGGCTTCGTTAATAAAGTTCAATGCATCTCCAGTCATTTTCAATGTGTCAATGCTGGCTTTACCACCGGGCACATAGATGGCATCAAACATCACAGAAGCGGCTGTCAAGAAGGTTTTATCAACCATAATTTCTTGACCTTCAACAGTTTTGATCATGCCACCAAACTTTGACACAATTTCAGTTTCTACTTTTGCTTCTTTTAAAGCCTGCTTCAGTGCCACAATTTGTGCTCCATCAACTCCTTCTGCTGCCAAAATCGCTACTTTGCGACCTTTTGCAGTCTTTGTCGTGTTCTCTTGGCTCAGAGCTTCTGACTTTTGACCATGATTAGAGTTTACAGGTTGCGTGGGAGCGAGCATTCCTAAACCCTCTGCAACTCGCTTTGCTAGATCGTGATCAACTTGGTTAAAGCGATCGAGCATCCGCTGTTTAATTTCTGGTTGGCTAACCTTCCCTAACTCGAAGTGCGATGCTGCCACCAAGTGTTCTTTTTCACTCGCTGAAAGACTGTTCCAGAAGAGTGTTGCCTGACTAAAATGTTCACTAAAGCTAGGACTGCGTTCCCGCTTCTTAGTTCCTTCCAACTGTTCTGGATAATGGACAAAAGCTCCTTCCGCATCAGGAGATGGAGTTGGGCGGTTGTCGCCAAGAGAGTTGGGCGAGTAGTTAACTCGTGATGTTTTCACCTCCATCTGCATCCGTCCATCTTGATTGTTGTTGCTAAACGGGCAAACAGGACGATTAATAGGTAGATGGTTAAAGTTGGGGCTACCCAATCGATGCAACTGCGTATCGTGGTAGGAGAAGAGACGACCTTGCAACAGAGGATCATCGCTAAAATCAATCCCAGGCACTATATTGGAAGGCTGGAAAGCAACTTGCTCTGTTTCTGCAAAGAAATTATCGGGATTACGGTTCAGCACCATTTTGCCAATAGGACGAACCGGAACCTGCTCTTCTGGAATCAGTTTGGTTGAATCCAAAATATCAAAGTCAAACTTTGATTCGTCTTCCTCTGTAATGATTTGTACACCCAGTTCGTATTCTGGATAGTTGCCCTTTTCAATGGATTCCCACAGGTCACGACGATGAAAGTCAGGGTCTTTTCCTGCTAGCTTTTGGGCTTCGTCGAACAGATTGGAATGAACACCTGTTACAGGCTTCCAATGGTATTTGACAAAATGGGATTTGCCTTCCGCATTAACCCAGCGAAAGGTATGAACCCCAAACCCTTGCATACTACGGAAATTTCTGGGTAAAGTCCGATCGGACAGTAACCACATGATCATGTGCATGGATTCTGGTACGAGCGAGATAAAGTCCCAAAAGCTCGGATGTGCGGTAGAAGCTTGGGGCATTTCATGATCAGGTTCGGGCTTAATGGAATGAACAATGTCAGGAAATTTAATTGCATCCTGAATGAAAAAGACAGGAATATTGTTACCTACAATATCGTAATTGCCTTCTTCAGTGTAAAACTTGACTGAGAAACCCCTCACATCTCGCACTGCGTCTGCTGAACCCCTCGACCCACCTACAGTTGAGAAGCGCACAAAGACGGGAGTTTGAACAGAGGGATCTTGCAGAAATTTTGCCTTGGTAAACTCTGCCATTGACTCATAGGGCTGAAAATATCCGTGTGCGCCAGAACCTCTCGCATGAACTACGCGTTCCGGGATGCGTTCACGATCGAATGCAGTCAACTTTTCTTGAAACTGAAAATCTTCATGCAGGGTGGAACCCCGATCGCCAACCTTCAAGGAGTTATCAGTATCATCAATTATGACTCCGGTGTCAGTGCTTAACTGATCTCCACTATCTTTCCGATAGGATTGAAGATCTTCGTTCTTCGCATTTTCGTTAACTTGTTTCTTTTGAGACATAAGAGTGTTCTTCCTTAATTTACGACTACTTTGCCAATCAGCATCGCCTACAGGTTCTCAGAGTATACTCAATGGCACATTTCTTAGGTGTAGCCACTTTTCTAGGTATGCGTACTTTATAAACTTGTAAGGGCGATCGCATCCTCCCAAAGAGCGAGGAGAAATACGTATCTAAGTAGTCTTGTTCTTTTCATACAAGGGGTTTGCTGCCCAGCACTGCCAAGTCTACGGGTATCTGCTTTTGTCTAACTATTTTGCTCTGACGAACAGCTTAGGTTTAATACTATAGACAGATAACATTTACACTTCTAAACATTTAGGTTAAAGGTGTTCACAAGGGATGTGATTCGAGTCATCTTTTACTAATTAGGAGTACCAACCATGAAAGCTACAACCGATCGCCCCAGTGTTGCCGATGCGTACAATGGTCAAGACCGTAATGCATTCCGATTTGGATTTACGCCCCAAGCCGAGCTATGGAATGGACGCTTTGCTATGATTGGCTTCATCGCCTATCTACTGTGGGATCTAAATGGCGTTAGTGTTGTCCGGGATCTGCTGCACTTGGCTTCATATCCAATGCAGTAACTGCTCTACCCAGTGCAATAATTGTTTAAGTAGCAAGACCCGGCTTTTAAGAAAAGCCGGGTCTTGCTGTTTCTAGTTCTGAACTCCTTAACATAGTTGACATAATTATGAAATCTATTAATCAACAAAGATAAAGTCAGAAAAATGGTTACAGATAGGACAAGGCAACAGTCGATATGCTATCAACTCTATAGGTGAGTCCACTCAAACAAGCTGCCATGCTGCGTCGTAAAATATAAAGTCGTAAAATATAAGGATAGTGAATTATTTTCTCTGTCCCAAATCAACTACGGCACTATGCGTTTGCATTAGGACACTGTATCACCAACTCAGCAACAAGCGGCTTAAGCCCCTTGTCCTAACCAGAAACTGACAAACTCAACTAGATCATTAGGATTAAGCTATGGCAACGACAAAAATTAGAAAGACTCCCGGAATATGCAATGGAGCCGCTTGTATCGGTCGAACGCAAATTCCTGTATGGCAATTAATCGCTTTGTACTCGCAGGGATGCTCAGAGGCAAACTTGCTGGGCGACTACCCCCAGTTGACTAGAGATGATTTGAAAGCAGCCCGCACTTACTACGCTCAAAACACAGAAGAAATCGACGACGCGATCGCGGCTGAGAACCCAGAGAACTAGCACAAAATCAGGTAATGGTCTAGACCTGTAGCGGTTAATTTGTCAGATAGCTGCCTACCCAGTGTGCCGCAGAAACTCCTCAATACTTTACTCTGCCAGCGCCCGAGCGATCGTCGAGCCTCCACGCTCCTGCCGCCTAATGGCAGGGTGGCGATCGGCAAAACAGAATTAGTGGATGAATTGATCATAGAACCAAAAATCATTTAAGGTTCAGGTAGAGAAAATTTTTCTTATCTCTAGTCAGGCTAGCCCCATTTGGACTGTTCACACTAGCCTCATTTACTTATGAAGCTAGCCTCATTTGTGTTATGAAGCTAAGTAATCTCACTGACTAGGACACTTATTCACATCTTGTCGCTTCCGGATAGCTTAGGTGACCAGCCAAAGCCCCTAGAGCTTAAAGTGATAGTTCATCTGCTAGCTAACTCTGATTAAACTCTTCGTAAAGATATCGTGAACTTACGTAGATACTAGTAGTCAAATACTGCCTAGATCTGCGATATTTTTCTAATCCCTTTAGAAAAATAATATTTAGTAGTTACGTAAAACTTTGAAACCTTCCGCCAATTGTTAGGCACTAGGAAGTAATGAAAGCTCTCAAGCCTTGCTGACCAAATCTCTTGTGTTTTCGTAGGTGTATCTAGCAAGATGACTCCCATACAGAGTTTGAACACTCTTTGTACTTTTGGAGGACATTGGCTTTTGTTCCCGGCAAATTTTAATCGAACTTCTGGATCACCTAAGGTCGCAGCATTATGCTTTTAGAAAATGTTCCTCCCCTCAAGTATGTAATTGGTCTCCCTGTCACGGCTCTTCTATTCGATGACCAGATATCTCTCATAGTGAAATGGGCTAAGTGCTTAACTAGCAAGGTTGTCTGTATTGCAAACGTTCATATGTTAGTAGAGGCTTACCGAGATCCAGAATTTGCGCCTGTGCTGCAAAATGCTGATCTGGTAACGCCTGATGGTATGCCTCTGGTTTGGATGTTGAGACTAATGGGAGCTTCAAGCCAGGACAGAGTCGCTGGGCTAGATGTTCTATCAGCACTGTGCAAACAAGCCTCTACAGAAAACATCAGCATTTTTTTCCTGGGCTCTCAAGCATCCATTCTGGAAAAGATGCGGTCAAAGCTACAGCAAGATTTTCCGAATCTACAAGTCGCAGGTATGGAGCCACTTCCCTTCCGTCCCTTATCAGAAGATGAGGATCGAGCAGTCGTTCAAAAGCTAAATGAGAGTGGCTGTGGACTTGTGTTTGTTTCATTGGGTTGCCCAAAGCAGGAACTTTGGATGTCCAAACACAAGGATCGGGTGCAGGCAGTCATGATTGGTCTTGGAGGTGCCTTTCCAGTCTATGCAGGGCTTCATAAACGCGCTCCCCAGGCTATTCGTTCCTTGGGTCTTGAATGGCTTTACCGATTATTGCAGGAACCCTGTAGGCTTTGGACTCGATATAGTACCACTATTCCAATCTTCCTCTGGTTAGTAGGTAAACAACTAGTAACCTCTAATCAAGCAACCACAACGCAAGAGATGTAGGGAGTGGTGCTAGGAGATTTTCTCTGCCTCGATCGGTACGAGGTTATTGGTGGGTTCATTGCCTGTTGAAAGGCTTCTTCTCCATTGCATTAGACGCATTAGAGATGTGCATTAGATGCATCATACTTTCTGCTGACTAATGGCTTTTTCAGCATGGGGAGCACTGACGATTCAATCACCTTCGTCTAGAACGGTTCCTGATAAGTTCGCCCCGTCTAGATTGGTACCACTGAGGTTTGTCTGGTCTAAATCTGCTTGATGTAGATTTGCTTGAGAGAGATCGGCGATCGCCAAGTCTGCCTGACTCAAGTCAGCGCTGTCTAAATTTGCTGCATTCAAGTTAGCTTCCGCCAAATTCGCCTGACTTAAATTTGCTTCAATTAACTTCGATAGCGCCATCTCCGATTGACTCAGGTCTGCGTTATCCAATGTTGCTCCCTCCAAAATAGCGCCCTCTAAGATAGCACCATTCAGGTTTGCGCCGCTCAAATTTGCACCTTTTAGATTGGCTCCATTCAAATCTGCCCGACTTAAACTGGCATGGCTGAGATTAGCTTGACTCAAATTTGCACCATTCAAATCTGCACGGTTCAAAATGATATTGCTCAGATCTGTTGCTTCTAAGTCGGCTTCACTCAGCTTCACTGCTGTAAAGTCCCGCCGTCCTGAAGCATATTGGGCTAAAAGTTCTTCAACGTCCACATATCCTCCTGGTTACAGGTCTGGTCAGATGAGTGTCCTCACATGATCTTGTTAGTCAGGTTAAGGCACATCACTACAGAGATAAATGCCGTTTGATAGAGCAGAGCTATTGAATGATTTGCTCTGACTAGCTTGAGCCTGCTGCTCCCAATAAACGAAACTCTCTTTATCTCTGAACAATACGATAAAGCAACACTTGTGCTAACCCCTTCCCGCTCAGGTTGTGGTTATATTGTGGTTACATATGATAAATATCTGACTATTGGTGGAGGTGATTGGAAAGACCTCCCTGAATAAATTGATAGTTGGGATGAGCAGTAAGGCTTACTTACCGAAACGGTCAAACTCATTCATTTAATAGACTTATGCCTGCTTTTGAATAACAATCTCTACTCGCCGATTCAATTGGCGACCGACTGGATTATCTGAGCCATCTGATTGGGTATTTTGTGCTCTCGGTTGAGATTCTCCAAATCCCTGAGTGGTCAGGCGCGCAGCAGAAACGTTGCCTTGGGTAATCAGCCATTGCTGAACAGACTGCGATCGCTGCTCTAAAAGGGTTTGATTATAGGCATCTGTTCCCTTTGAGTCGGTGTGTCCGTTAATGCGGATGGGCACATCTTTGTCGTACCGAATAACAGTCAGTGTTTGCTGGAGTGCATCTGCGGCATCGGGTCGAATATTTGCTTTGTCGAAATCAAAGAGTACATCCGCTGGTAAAACAATCCGCACTTCCCGTTCCGTGGTTTGTGCGCCCAATTGCTGCTGTGCTCGAACGACTTGCGCTTGCGTGGGCTGAAATGGGACTGTTTGAGTTTGGATCGTTTGAGTTTGGATCGTTTGAGTTTTGCTAGTCTGAGGTGGAGCTAGTGGCGATCGCCTGATCGTAGCGGTTGGTGCTGGTAATGTCGATTGTGCTTCTTGTAAGCAGCGAATTGTTGAGAGATCTATTGAGCTAAGCCATTTCACTCGCTCACTTGCCCCAACCCAAATCGCCCTGTTGACTCGCTGCATCCACAATTCCATCGAATCGTATATCTATACACAAACTTATTATGACGAGTTTGGTTTACTCAGCAGGCAGACATTAAACGTCGGTTTGAGTTTGTTGAGAAATTGAGTTAACCCTTAATCCTCCAGAACATCAATTTCGGGGAAGGAGAATTTTCATGACTTCTACATTTGAAAGAGTAAATACAACTGCAAAAACCACCCCAACGCTCCATCCCCTAGAACCTTTAACTGCTGAGGAAATCCGAGTGGCAGTAACGGCGGTGAGACAAGAGCGATCGCTAGGCGATCGCGTTCGATTTATGTCCGTAGCATTGCAGGAGCCGCCGAAAGATTGTGTTCTCGCATACCGTTCTGGCGATTCTATTGAACGTCAAGCTTTCATGGTTTTGCTAGACAATGAGACGGCAAAAACCTATGAAGCGATCGTTTCTATTACCAATCAATCTATTGTGTCTTGGAAGCATATTCCAGACGTTCAGCCCGGATTTGTGCTAGATGAGTTTTTTGATTGCGAAGCTGCGGTTAAGGCGAATCCTGACTTTCAGGCAGCGCTTTTGAAACGCGGCATTACTGATCCTGACTTGGTGATGGTTGATCCCTGGTCAGCCGGGAACTACGAAGGAGATGAGCAGGGCGTTCGTTTGTCACGAGCGCTATCTTGGGTGCGATCGAGCGCGAATGATAATGGCTATGCGCGACCGATTGAGGGGGTGATTGCAGTTATTGATCTCAACAAAATGGAGGTGCTGCGCGTTGAAGATTATGGCGTAGTGCCGTTGCCGCCTCAAGCTGGGAACTATTTGCCTGAGTTTGTCAAAAACTACCGTCAAGACCTCAAGCCGCTAGAAATTGTGCAGCCTGAAGGAGCCAGTTTTCAGGTTGATGGTCATGAAATCAGTTGGCAAAAGTGGAAGATGCGCGTTGGGTTTACCCCTCGTGAAGGCTTAGTTCTCTACACTGTGTCGTACACCGATCAGGGGCAAGAACGCCCAATTTTGTACCGAGCATCTTTGGTCGAAATGACGGTTCCCTACGGTGATCCCAGACCGCAGAACTGCCGAAAGAATGCTTTTGATGTAGGTGAATATGGTTTGGGAATGTTAACCAACTCGTTGAAGTTGGGCTGCGATTGTTTGGGCGAAATTCATTACTTTGATGGAGTTCTCACCAATAGCAGCGGCGATGTTGCCGTGATTGAGAACGCCATTTGTTTGCATGAGGAAGACTTTGGCATTCTGTGGAAGCACATGGACTGGCGCACAAATCAGGCGGAAGTAAGGCGATCGCGCCGCCTGGTAGTTTCGTTTATTGCTACAGTCGGCAATTATGAATATGGCTATTACTGGTATTTTTATCAAGATGGCTCGATTCAATACGAGATCAAGCTAACAGGCATTATGAATACGGGCGCAGCCCTGCCTGATGAAAAACCTCAATATGGTACCTTGATTGCGCCTCAGCTTTACGCTCCTAATCATCAGCACTTCTTCAGTATCCGGTTAGATATGTCCGTGGATGGACAAAACAATTCTGTTTATGAGGTGAATACTGAAGCGGCACCGATGGGAACTGATAATCCCTATGGCAATGCCTTTTATGCAAAAGCGACATTGTTAGAAAATGAGTTGGCAGCACAGCGTATTGTCGATCCGTTTGCGGGGCGCTACTGGAAAATTGTTAATCCTGATGTCACTAATCAAATGGGTGAACCTGTGGGTTATAAGTTGGTGCCGGGTGAAAATATTTTACCTTTTGCCCATCCTGAAGCCAGCGTGACGAAGCGGGGTGCTTACATGACCAAGCATCTCTGGGTAACGCCTTATAGCCCTGAAGAGTCTTACCCAACCGGAGATTATCCCAATCAGCATCCGGGTGGAGCAGGGTTGCCCGCTTGGACACAAGCCGATCGCGCGATCGCTAATACCGATGTTGTCGTTTGGTATACTCTGGGGCACCTGCATATTCCTCGTGCTGAAGATTGGCCTGTGATGCCTGTGAGTTATTTAGGATTTATGTTGAAGCCTGTAAATTTCTTCAACGAAAATCCTGCCAATGATGTGCCGTCCTCGGTGAAGCACAAGTGTCATTAGTGGATATTCTCTGTTCTTCTAAGAGGTCTTGAACATGTCAGTTAACACGATAGATCAAGAAAATCTCACTGGTTTACGTTCTAATTGCTTACCGTTCCCCGATGTGTTAGCGCAATCAGTCGCTAATATTGCCCCTACAGTAACACCAACCGTTAACGCAGCATTGGTATTTGCTAGTGCAGGCAATGGTACTTGGTTGACCTATTTGATTGCAACTGTTGGTTTAATGTTTGTAGGCATGAACATTAATCAGTTTGCTCGGCGATCGGCAGCCCCTGGTTCTTTGTACATGTACATTGCCAAAGGATTAGGACCGATGGCAGGCGTGATTACAGGTTGGGCATTGATGTTGGCATATCTGTTCACTGCGATCGCCGTTGCTGCGGGGTTTGCCAACTATGGCTCTGTCCTATTAGCCCCGCTAGGCATTGCTCCTTCGCCGATTTTTTTGATTGCCATTTGCGTTGGCATTGCCTGGTATATTGCCTATCGAGATATTCAGCTTTCTACGGTGCTGATGTTGCTTTTAGAAGTCACTTCGGTAGCGATGATTATCCTGCTAGGAATCATTGTTTTATTCAAGAAAGGTTACGTCATTGATATGGATCAACTAACGCTGCGTGATACGCCACCTAGCGGCATTGTCAGCGGGTTAGTGTTGGGTGTGTTCAGCTTCGTGGGATTTGAAAGCGCCACAACGTTGGGCAGTGAAGCAAAAAATCCGTTGCGTAATATTCCTCGTGCCGTCATTTTTAGTACGGTGAGCTGTGGCGTATTTTTTGTGCTGATGTCTTATGTTCAGGTGCTTGGTTTCTCTGGCTTACCTACGCCGTTTAATAAAAGCGCTGCACCCACTAGCGATTTGGCAGCGGCGGCAGGTGTGGGATTCTTTGGGCTGATTATTTTGGTTGGCGCTATGGTGAGTTTATTTGCTTGCACATTAGCTTGCATTAATGCAGGGGCGCGCATTCTGTACTCTATGGGACAGCACGGTATTTTCCATCATCGGGTAGGACAGGCGCATGGCACGAATCAAACGCCCTATGTGGCGGTAACGATTTCTTGCTTAATTGTGTTCTTAATTCCCATGGTAACGACCATGTTTGGAGTGCAACCGCTCGACAACTATGCTTATGCAGGGACGATCGCCACCTACGGATTTCTCGTTGCCTATCTGCTGATTTCACTCGCAGCGCCAATTTACTTGGCGCGTCAAGGGCAACTGCGGTTCTCAAATATTGTGGTGTCTGTGCTGGCGATTATCTTCATGTTAATTCCGGTACTCGGCAGTATTGGTGTGGCTGGTAATAGTTTCCTCAGTCAAATTTTCCCAATTCCGGCTGCACCCTATAACGTGTTTCCTTATCTGTTCCTGCTATATCTGGCATTAGGAGCAGGCTGGTTTGCCATAATTCGAGCGCGATCGCCCAGAATTATTCAGAAAATGGAGGCAGATATTGAAGCAGCGCATAGTCGGTTTAGTGAGATGAAGAAAGTTTAATAGGAGGTGCGATCGAGGGGTAGGCACTGCCTACCCCTCGTCGTCTCAGCCAGCATTAAAACCGTTGGAGCAAGCAGTCAAAGAGATTAGACAATTTGGCGATGTGTTTGGTGTGCAGGCTGATTTGACGAAGCAGGAAGCCGTTCCAATGGCTCAACGTCAAATTCTCGATCGCTTTGGCACTGTCCACATCCTCGTCAATGCGGCTGACATCACAGGAGCGACAAGCGAATTTCTGGAACTGAGTGACGCAGACTAGTACGAAACCATTGAGATTGACTTGATGGCAGCCGTGCGCGTCTGTCGTGCTTTCATTCCCTCAATGCGATCGGCGGGTTGGGGGCGAGTGGTTCTGATTGCTTCTGAATGATGGAAAAGCGCTCCAAGCAGATGGGTGTGAGTTTTGACGAAGCGATCGCCAGTTTCTTGCAAGAGGATCGCCCCAACCTTGAACTGAAGCGGCGGGGCACAGTAGAAGAGGTAGCAAATGTGATTGGCTTCCTCTGCTCTGAGCGATCGAGCTTTGTCCTCGGCTCTAACTATCGGGTAGATGGTGGTTCGGTGGCGAGTCTGTAGAAGCATTACCTCTAACGAATGATATAGATCGAGATAGATATAATGACATTTTATTCAGACTGTCGGTAGAGGCAAATTACCTTATCAGCTTGCTAGATTTAGTTTGTTAAGCATCATCCTTCGTCAGTTGCAACTGCTTGGGAGTTGCTGATAAATTTACAAAGGAGTTTAGCAATGAGTACTGAAAATAGAGTTAATGCAACTGCCAAAAACATTGAGGGCAAAATTCAGGAAGCGATCGGGGAAGTCTCTGGCAATCCTAGAGACAAAGCAGAAGGTAAGGAGAAACAGCGAGAAGCGGCTGTCGAGCATACGGTAGAAAATATTAAGGATGATGCTCAAGAAGCGATCGATAAGTTATATCCTGATAGACCTGTAGATAGGTCTTACTAAAGCGTCTTCTGATACACGTTTGATAGTTATCAAGTCCAGTCAAGTAATCAACATACTTGACTGGACTTGTAGTTTTAGGAGAACGAGCTGTAATAGTTTGGAGCGATGTTGTAGTCAATGTTCAAGATTTCCTCACTCGGTTCTGGGGATTGGTTCGTTCAGATGCTGATGTAAAAATGATATTTGCACTGCTGAAAGACTGAGCAAGTATCACATCAAACTATGCGCTTCAGCACGGCTTATGTCAGTCAATTCTCACATTTTCTTCAATAGATAAGTTGCAAATCAACCTCTCTCTGCAATTTTGTCTGTGGTGCAGAATGAACGAAGTAAATGTCAGTCTTACGAAAGAGTAGCTCTTTCACATTCGCTAGTCTCTTGATAGAGAAACCGTTTGAGTTGTTGCGTTAATCTGCTTGGTGGATGCGCGTCAATACTACATTTACTCAGAGGTTTAGAAACATGGCAGCTTACAAGATCCGGTTGATGAATGAAGCTGAAGAAGTCGATCAAACCATCGATGTTCCTGAAAATGAGTATATTCTGGCAACGGCTGAAACCGAGGGACTAGAGTTGCCTTCTTCCTGTCGTCAGGGCGTTTGCTCAACCTGCACTGGCAAGTTAGTTGAAGGCACAGTTGACCAATCAGAAGGATCTTATCTCGATGACGATCAAATGGCAGCAGGCTATGTTTTGATCTGCATTGCTCACCCTACTTCGGATTGCACGATCGCCACTCATAAAGAAGAGGAAGTGGCATAGTCAGAATGGCAATCCCAATTGCGATCGCAATATACAACTTTTCTACTTTACCAATGATGACTTTTGCAATCTGATCTACTGCGTCTCCATCCAGACCAGGCATTTTTGCATTTGCTCTGCCATGGTTTGGCGATCGCTATGATAACGACGACCATGCCCCGGTAGCACCCACTCAAACGAGTAACCTGCCAGTTGTTTCATCGATTGCATGAGTTCTGTCCAAGAATACCAGCAGACTCCCCGAAACGCATACAGATGATTGAGGTCAGAAGACCAGGCAAGGTGATCACCTGTAAACAAAACCGTGTTGTTGTGGAGTAATACCGTGTGTCCTTTAGTGTGACCTGGAACGGGAATAATCAACAGATCGGGTTCTAGCTGAATTGGATCTATACCCGATAATTGAATTTCAACACTCTGAGTAGAGCGGTCAATCTCGTCTTTGTGGAGAATGCGATCGCAACCAAAGTGCTGGTGAAATTTTTGATGATCTGCCACGTCATCTCGGTGAGTCAGATATAGGTAACGAATGCCGCCCATCTCCTCTAATCTTTTTACCAGAGGAGGTGCAAAGCGCGGTGAATCAACCAAAACATTACCGTCCGCTCGTTGAATTAAATAGCTGGCAGCCCCATAGGAATTTTCGGCATGATAGCCGCAGTGATATACGGTTTCTGTAATGGGAATAGGAAAGCTGTGTTGTACCTGCTTAATATCTTGCGGTTTTTCGACGGTTCCAATAGATGCAGTCGGACAAGCCAACAATGCCTGCATTGCCTTTAAACGTTCTGCTTCGTGACTCGGTTGATGGTAAACCGCAGATTGATCGCCTGCTTCATGAAAAGTTTCTGGAGCCATCCATCGACAGGTATCACAGTCGATGCAAGTAGAATCAACGTAGAAGTCACCACTCACGTTTTCGGGGCGGCGTTGGGTGAAGTGTGCCATAAGACAAAGTATAGTGATTACTTCCAGGCTACACATTGATGCTCATTTTGTGGCAATCCTTCTTACTGAAAGTCCCACCTACTCCAGCAAAAAGTTATCGCTATCCTGAAGGGCATTGAGAAGTGTATTGAGACAATAAATATAACAAACAGTTTACAAAGTCATAATGCCTTTTCAGATGTGTGTTAATGGCTTTTAGCTTTGCTAACCATAAGCTCTACTTAATCTTGCTTTGGCGATCGCTTGATGCTCTATTCTGTCAGGAATCCCCATGAGTTTCACTCTTAAACTAGAGACCGCTATCCTCTGTAATCACAGCTTGCTTTTCGTCGGTCTTGACCCTAATCCAGAGTTGCTGCCCGATCGCTTTCGTGACGATCTAGATTTGTTTGCTGGACTTCAGGCGTGGCTGCATTCGGTCATTGAGCAAACGGCGGGTCTGGTTTGTGCTTATAAGCCCACTCTCGGTTTTTATCAGGCGCTGGGGACGGCTGGATTAGAGCTGCTTCAGCAGGTTCTAAACGCCATTCCGCCTCACATCCCAGTTATTTTGGATGCTAAGTTTGGCGATCTCAATTCCAGTACGCTGTTGGCTCAGACAATCTTTGAGCAGTGGCGGGTGGACGCGGTAACGCTGAGTCCTTATGGCGGACAGGATCAGGTGGCTCCTTTTCTGGTTTATCCCGATAAGGCAGTCTTTGTGCTGTGCTGTACGTCTAATCGTGCGGCGATCGCTTTGCAACAAAGCCCCGTTTTAGATCCGCTTTACTTGCAGGTCGTGCAAGCCGCGAGAACCTGGGGTACACCGGAGCAGGTGGCGTTGGAGGTGGGCACTACGTCATTGGAGGTCTTGCGGCAAGTGAGAGCGATCGCCCCAGAGCGACTGATCTTGGCTCGGAGCATCTGGCAGGAAGAGATAGACGTGGCACAACTCTTGGCAGCGGGTCTCAGCTCTGATGGCGGAGGGTTACTAATTCCGGTGCCTCAAGATTGGTTGAGCCGGGAACAGATGGCTGAGTCTGTTCAGGCTCTCCAGATGGAGGTTAATCAAGCTAGAGAGCAACTGGCTCAGGCAGATTCTCACTGTGATCTCTGGTTCGCGGATGTTTGTACTTTGAATCCGCAGCCACACTTCGATTTGATTCTGCAACTTTATGATGTCGGCTGCATTTTGTTTGGTGAGTTTGTTCAAGCTTCTGGCTCGACTTTCCCTTATTACATCGATCTCCGCAAAATTATCTCGAATCCACAGCTATTTCATCAAGTCCTGACTGCTTACACGGAGATTCTTCAAGATCTGAGCTTCGATCGCATTGCGGGTATTCCTTACGGCTCTTTGCCGACTGCGACTGGATTGGCTTTGCGGCTCAATTATCCG
>JBBRCV010000053.1:0-24837 GCA_038204505.1 Elainellales cyanobacterium | reverse complement strand
ACAGATATTGGATTTAAGAAAGACTAGAAAATTGTCTCAACTCATCGCAAAATAGAAGTTAAAGATGAGAGTTTTTCACAAATCTTTATTGGGAGGATGGACACTATGGATTGGCGAATTTTGGTGGTGCTTCTGCCTGTTCTACTGGCAGGAGGCTGGGCTTTTTACAACATTGGTAAGATTGCAATCAAGCAAATTCAAGGCTTTCTGAACAAAGAAGCGTAGAAGTTGCAGCAAGCGATCGGGATGAGGCTGTGACAAAAAAAGCAAGAGATGACTCAGTGGGGTGTCTCTTGCTTTTCGTTTTGGGCTTAAGAAGTTACCGGAAAAACTACCCTTACTGACTCTTGCCCTCTCTAGTCCTAGTCGATTCATTAGGAACACTCAAAAGCGGCGTGATTTGAGTCAGTAATTCAGGAATGCTAGTTGTCACGACTTCCCAGATCCGTTGAGCATCAACCTGGTCAGAATCGTGGACTAGCTTATCGCGCATTCCAGCCATGCTACGCCAAGGAACGTTCGGGTGGCGATCGCGGAATTCTAAAGAAAGTCGCTTAACTGCTTCTCCTAACACTGTCAGTTCATACAGCACGGCTAGTTGAGTTTTCAAATCAGCCTGAAAACTCTGCCCGTCCAAGCCTGCTGTCAGTTGTAAGATTACTTCTGCAAATCTGGCAATATCAAGCAAACTTGCTGGGTCTCGGTTCATAAATCACAGTGGCAGTACTCAAAATTTGCTGACGGCGAATCCAATTGTGACTGTTCTCGATCGATCGCTTTTCAATCAAATCGACCGATCGCCCAAACACAGTAGAGAGATGATCTTGCATATTTACCAAATCGAGCAAACTAATGCGAGCTTCAGGGGCAAATGTTACCAGAAGATCCACATCACTTTCTGCTCGAAAATCATTGCGTAAGACTGAACCAAATGCAGCCAACTCAATCACCTGCCATTGCTGACAAAAGGCTTCTACCTGTCCTGGCAAAACTCGCAGGCGTTGGTGGATTTGGTCATTAGGGCGATCGCCCAGTCGCTGATCCATAGCTGTTCGCGCTAAACTTGCGCCTATTTTATCAGCGATCGCCATCTCACCCGCATCCAAAGAATTCAGGAATCACGGCATTGCTTAGGAAAGGCGTTTTAGGAACCAGAATTTCCTGACTTGGTAATAACTAAGCTTCACGCACCCACTCCAATGAGGGCTTTCGCTGCGCTTTGACGCAGTCCTGCAAATATAAATTAATCAAGCTTTGATAAGAAACACCTGTTTCTTCAGCTAAACCCTTAAAGTACTCAACAACTTCCTCTTCAAGCCGAATCGTCACTTGCTTCTTAAGCTTCTTGATGTACGGATTCTTTACGGATTGGGAGAAATCATACTCATCTTTCATAAAAGAAAACTCCGGTATTGTTGTTGCTCTCGTTTGTTCGCCTTACGAGCCGAGAAAATACGAATGGTTTCTTCATCTTCCTTGTACACATGGCAAACTACTAGCAAAGATAGCAAGTCGCTCATGCCTAGCAGGATGTATCGATCCTCTTCCGAAGAATGCTCTGTGTCATAAAGCAACCGTGCATTTTCATCATAAAAGACAGTTTCTGCCTCATCAAACGAGATGCCATGTTTTCTCTCGTTAAATCGAGCCTTTCGATCGTCCCACTCAAATCTCAATTCGTTTAGACCTACAGTGTAACTACAATGTATATCATAATCAAGATGGATACGATGGAAAGGGTAAAGGTTATCATGTCATCACAACTAAAAAGGGCAGTAGCTTGTGCTGAAAACTTTTCACAAGCTGCTGCCGATTCTGCCAATATCCATTGCTACTTACCGATAATTCTCTGCTCAAGCTTACTGTGCATGATGATTCTTCCACTTCTTGTATTTTATTAAAATTGTGATACAAAATGCTAGAGCCGTTGCTGCTGCTAACCATCCCAACACAGGAATAATTGCAACACAAGCCAAAATCATCACTATAAGATCCCAAGGCTTAGTTCCGTAACGTCCATCCCTCGCCACAATAAAGTTGCAAATACTAAATCCAATAGCAGGCATAAAAAGAAACCAAGTGAGGTATATCAAACCAAACACGGGAACCACAGCGATAGAGAAAAAGACTATGTTGGCGATAACGAAAGGAAAGTAAGTCTTCTCTAGAGTTTGCATATTTCTGTTCCTTAGTTGGGTTGACTCAAAGTAGTGTTCCCTTTCTTCAGGTCATTCATTTGCATTTCTTTTTTTCACTTAGTTTACCCATCAGAATTATCGTGAGAAACAATTTGATAGGACTTACGCACTGTACAAATTAGCCATGTTATGAAGTAACGAGAATAGGTCGTTTCAGCCTTTTGCAATGCCTTTCTTTGGATTTAAATTCCTAAAAAAGAAATGAAAAAATAAAGCTGAAAGGGCTGAAAAGTACGACTGCTATGTCGGTTATTCTGTCAATGCGTAAGTCCTATTTGAGTCGAGGATGCAACTTAATCGAAGGGACAACCAGCGCGATCGCCCACTCACCTTTCCTGACATTCTGGTCATCCAGGTTTTGAAGAGATAATCACTTGGACATTCCCCGCGATCGCAACTAGCTCCACTTTTGTATGATGAGAGAATCTTACTTGTCGTCAAACGGCTGGAGGCGATCGATGAATAATTTATTAACTCGCATTACCCAGATTCCCGGTCAGTGCGGCGGTCGTCCTTGCATTCGAGGCATGAGAATTCGGGTGAGCGATATTTTAGAAATGTTGGCAGAAAATGTCAGCGCCACTGAAATCTTGGAAGACTTCCCCGACTTAGAACCTGAAGACATTCAAGCTTGTTTACTGTTTGCCGCACGGCGCACTGATTTCCCTCGATTGACAGCATGAACATTTGGATTGATGCTCAGTTACCACCTGCTTTGGAAATTTGGCTCACTAACACTTTTCTCATAGAAGCCACTGCACTACGAGAACTTGGGTTAAGAGACGCAAGAGATATCGAAATTTTTGAAGCAGCGCGAGCCGCTAGTGCAGTCATCATGACAAAAGATAGTGACTTCGTTGACTTGGTATGTCGGCTAGGAATACCACCCCAAATTCTTTGGCTGACTTGTGGCAATGTTACGAATCGTTACTTGCGTCAGATTCTCATTGTCACGTTGCCTGATGCATTAGAAAGATTACGATAGGGAGAAATGATTGTAGAAATTAGTAGCACATCCTAAGCGATCGCCACCCTAATTAAATGGTTATTGCAACAACAAACTAATCGATTGAAACGCTCCAATCACCACCCCTAAAACTCCACCCAAATTAACGATCGCTTGCAATTCACTTTTAACAATTCCTTGAATAGCAAGTTCCAACTCCTTCGGCGAAGTCGCCTTAACCCGATTAATAATCACCTGATCAATGTTGAGAATGGGAATTGCTTGAGCAACGATCGCTTCTAAATCCCGTTCCAAGTAGCGCTCTATTACTAAGGCTAATTCTTGGCTGACCGGAGCTAGGGAACTGGTCACCACTTCAGAAGTGCGGAGGCGATTGAGCAAAACGGAGGCGATGTTTTCCCACTCGATCGACTCACTCAACCCTTGAATCATTTCCGTGCCAGAGTTTTGTAGATAATCGCGGATGCTGTCTCGCAGAGTTTTACGAAGTTGCCGCACGGTGGAGACGGGCAGGTTTTGCATCGAAAGATTTTGCAGCCACTCTTGTACCCGTTCTCGAATGCTGAGAGCTTTAATTAACTCTTCGATGCGGGCATTGCTGGTTTCTCTTTCGTCTAAGCAATAAGTGCGGAGGCGAGTAAGAGCATTGCGAACTCCAAATAGATTTGCAACGACCCAATAAGTACCACTGGTTCTTTCCCGGAAGCCTTCGTCGATAATTTTGATGTTGCGATCGGTCAAGAAATCGACGATCGCCTGTCTCAAAACATCTGGGGGCAGTACCGCTGAAAGAAACCAGGTTGAAAGCTGCTTTGCCTGCACCTCACTTAATTGCAGTTCTAGCAATACTTGGTCAAATAGCTGGTTCAACTGCGGTTCTAAAAAATCCTCGCGCCGTGCCAACACCTTCAGCATTCGAGGTAGCGATTGCCCCAACAAATCCCGCAGAATGTTGGCAACAATCTTGGCGGTTTTCTGTTGATTAAACCCTTGCACTTGCTCCAAAGCGAGCTTCAACAACCAGGCGATCGCCATTTCTAGGCGTTCAGTTTGCAGAAGCTTACGCGCCAAATTTTGCAACTCTTCCGGCGTTAGCAGCGAACCCATGATGGTATCTGAAATTCGCTGAGCCAGCTTCTCCTGATTGCTAGGGATCAAACCCGGAGTAAAAGGCAGCTTACGTCCACCTATATAAATCGCCTTATAGGGACGAAACAACATTTTAATGGCAATATCGTTGGTGAAATAACCAATAATGCCACCCACGATAGGAGGCGATAGAAGTAGCCAAAGGTGTGCAAGATCCAAAGCAGGAGATTGGGGTAAAAGGTTCAACAGTGAAGGGGTAGTGCCCCCGTGCCTACCCAGAACGGCAAGCGAAGGGCATAATCAAAGGCGAAGTGAATCACAAAAGCGATCGAGCGGGGCGATCGATGATTGGGCAGGTACAAAGGCGATCGATTACTGGGTAGGCACGGGGGCAATCAATTGTTGGGTAGGCACGGGGGCGCTACCCCAACTAGAACGCCCATCATTCCTCCCGCGATCGCATAATGTACAGCCTTCTCAAATCCGGCTTTTAGAGCAAGATTGACCTGTTCAGAACCCGGAGGAAAGCGATCGAGGCTAGGACTGATGTAAGCATACTCTTCCTGAAGTCCTAAGCGTTGGGCGGTTGGCACGACAAAATGGTCGAGATACCACTGTTGAAAGGCTCGAAGCTGAGAATTTTGGGGACGATGAAAATCTAAAATAGCCGCTTTTGCCCCTGGTTTAAGCACCCGTCGAATTTCTTGTAGGCTGGCAGAAATATCTACGACGTTCCGCAAGCCATAGCTCATGGTGACGGCATCAAAGTACTGGTCAGGGAAGGGGAGATGGAGCGCGTCAGCTTCGATCCAGGTAATAGGAAGATGGGGAGCACGGGCTTGGGCGATCGCCAACTGCTGACTAGAAAAGTCCACCCCATAGACCTTACCTGTCGTACCTACTTGCCTGGCTAATAGTTGCGCTACATCACCACTGCCGCAGCAAATGTCCAGACAAACAGAGCCAGGACGCGCCTCGCTCCATTTAACCGCCATTTGTTTCCAAATCCAATGTAGCCCCAGGCTCAACCCATTGTTAAGCTGATCGTACTTTGGGGCAATCCGGTCAAAAATGGCTTGAATCTCTTGAGCTTGAGGAGAAGTCACGTTTAACAGTTTGAACTACCTCTCAATCCTAGCGCCCTAGACGGCAATTGCTTGACGACAGTGAGCGCTGTGGAGCGCCATGCCTGCCTGTTGCGCGGCTTGATGGAGCATTGTTAACTCAACTTCTGACATAGAGCGGGGCGACTTCCATTGCAGGGATAGCACGGCTAGAACTTCATTATGGAAGGTCGCAGGGACAATTAAGTGAGCCAACAAGCCTGCCTCGGCGTAGAGAGGATTGGTAGTAGCATCGTCAATGATAGATTGCAGTTGCTGGGTGGCGATCGCGGTTTGCGTCAAAGGCTCTAGCTCTAGCCAGTTCTTTAACTCTCCACTGGTGCTATGACTACCTTGCGCCGTTAAAGAGGTGCCCTCTACTAATTGCAAAATGCAGCCATCGGTGCCAAAGCTGGTGCCAAAGATAGTGGCGATCGGCGTTAAACAAGCCTCTACGCTGGCAGACTGGCGTACTGTTTGCAAAATGTTATTCAACAAAGCAGTATGCGCCTGCGCTTGCAGCAATTCCTCAGTACGTTGCTTTAGCAGCTCATAGGTTTCAGCAGCCCGCCGCACCACAGATTTAAGTTCATTGGGGTCCCAGGGCTTGGTGATGTACTTGTAAACTTGCCCAGAATTAATCGCCTCGACTAAATCTTCGACATCGGTAAACCCAGTCAAAATAATCCGCATTGTATCGGGAAACTGGGGAACCGTTTTACTCAGAAACTCTGTCCCCTTCATCTCAGGCATTCGCTGGTCAGAAATAATGACTGCCACTTCTCCTTCTGCCGCCAAAACTTCTAGAGCCGTGATGCCGCTGTCTGCTTTGAATACATTAAAGTCACGACGAAAGGTGCGATAGAGCAGGTCAAGATTGTCGGGTTCATCATCGACAACGAGCATTTTTGGCTTTTTGGGACGATCTAAGTTCATAAATTGGCGACTAATACTAGAGAGTTCAGGGATGGCGTTGTCCATGTCAGATTCCCTCAGTGAATCTAAGGGGCTGGAATCTGTCTTCATGCTGGCAACAGAAGGCAGAGGGTAGAACCAGAGTCCCACCTTGAGCTATGTCAAACGGGGAGCTAGGTCAAATGGGATTGGGCAAAAAAGCAGTTTGAACAAGCATTTCTACATAAGCCGTTACTACATAAGCCGTTACTACATAAGCCATTAAGGGGGTATCTAGCAAATGGTGTTCAGCTTCTTAACATAGTCTTGACAAGTTTTTTCCAGTTCTAACGCCCAAGTCTATAAATTTATTACGAAGTTGCTGACTGTTGCATCCTTCCCTGTTCTCTGGTTATTGCTTACTTACCGCCATAATAAAAGGCGATTTCTTTTTCCTTAAGCGGCGCAAATTCTGCGCTGACTAGCATTTGGTCGAGTTCGGCTTGAGCGATGTGCTTAGCACCAATCCGGACAATGCGCGATCGCATCGTATTACTAACGCCGCTGCGCTGACGATCTGCCTCTAGCCCCATGACTTGGGTATACAGATCAAGCTTGGCGGGGGGAATGGCAGAGCCATCGAAGTCGATGCCCTGGGCGATCGCCACATCAATAGCATCGGCTCCGGTAGTGCTGGACGAGGGGTGAGATTCAGTAGACATCAGATTTCCTTGAGAATTTACAGGAGTATTTTACTGCCTTGCGTGATCCCGCCTGCTGCAAAAAGCTATGAAACTGATTACTAGCTTTTTGCTCTTTATAGAGTTAATAAAGGTGAACCCTGTCTCGTTAAACTGGGCATCCTTCATGAAGAGCAAACCACCCTCAGATTCATCTCAGATCTTTTCATGCAGAGTCATCGATTATCTTTGGTTATCGGAATTGCGCTGATGGGGACACTGGGCGCGATTTATGCGATCGCCTCGACAATTTTGCTCAACAGCTTTGCCCAGGTAGAGCAGCATCAACTTCAGGGAGATGTGGCGCGAGCTACCGATGCCATTAACAACGAACTGAAGCTGTTAACAAATAAGGTACTAGACTATGCAACTTGGGATGACAACTACCAGTTTGTCCAAGGTAAAAACCCGGATTTTTGTGAAACGGCTATTACTGATGCCACGTTTGTTACTAGCAATATGAATTTTGCAGCGATCGCCCGTTCGACAGGTCAAATTTTATGCAGTAGAGGTTTTGATCCAATACAGAAAAGATCAATTCCTTTTGTGGGGAGTTTGCAAAGTTACTTGACTGCAACCGACTTGCTCCTCAAAAACCCTCACCCTAAGAGTCAGCATCAGGGATTTCTTAAATTGCCAGAAGGGCTACTAATGATTGCTTCTAGCCCTGTTTTAACCAGTGAGGGCAAGGGACCTATTTTAGGTAGCATGATGGTGGGTCAATATTTCAATACCGTCAGAGTCAAAAACCTCACGCAGTCCACTCGCCTCTCACTGACAGTGCAACCCATTGATGATCTCCACCTGTCGGCAGACTTTCAAATAGCTCGATTGGCACTTTCTCAAAAGAACACTACCTTTGTTGCCCCCCTTAATCAAGATTTCATTGCAGGCTACACCTTCCTCAAAGATATTTATGGCAAGCCTGTGGCATTGTTGCGGGTAAAAACTCCACGGACGGTTTATCAGCAGGGCATTCTGAGCTTGAAGTATTTGGGGGTTTCTTTACTGCTCTTGGGTGGAGCGGCTGGCGGCGTGATTTGTCGACTGTTAGACCGAATTGTGGCATCTTTTCGAGAGCGCGATCGCCTTGAGCAGTCGTTGATCCAAGAAGCTACCCTCCGCCAATCTGAGGCGAAATATCGCATTAAAGCTGAAGAGCTAGAACACACGCTGCAAGCTCTGCAACAAGCCCAAACTCATCTGATTCAAAGCGGAAAAATGTCTAGCTTAGGGCAATTAGTCGCCGGGATCGCCCACGAGATCAACAATCCCGTCAACTTTATTCACGGCAACATCACGTATCTTAAAAATCATGTTCAAGACCTCATGGAACTTGTGAATCTTTACCAGAAGCACTATCCGGCTCCAGCTAGAGAGATTCAGACCCAGATCGTACAACTTGACACTGCTTTTCTACTAAAGGATCTGCCCTTAATTTTGTCCGCCATTCAAGCAGGCTCAGAGCGGATTCGAGAAATTGTCCTATCGCTCCGAAATTTCTCGCGGTTAGATGAGTCAGATATGAAGTTCGTTGATATTCACGAGGGCATTAACAGCGCGCTGCTGATTTTGCAAAACCGCCTCAACTCCAACTGCTGCCGTCCCGAAATTTATGCCTTAAAAGAGTATGGCGATTTGCCTCAAGTAGAATGTTATCCAGGGCAGCTTAATCAAGTACTGATGAGCCTTTTGGTTAATGCGATCGATGCGATCGATGAGGCTTGGAAAGACCAGGGGCAATCGCTTCAAGATACCCGCAAGGGGTCGCTTCAAGATACCCCCACGGGGTCGCCCACTATTCAAATCACCACTCAAGTTCTGTCTCGGTGGCAAGTTGCCATCCACATTACCGACAGCGGCAAGGGCATTTCTGAAGCCGTTCAGAAAAAGCTGTTTGATCCCTTCTTTACAACTAAAGCTGTAGGCGCAGGTACAGGAATGGGCTTAGCCATTAGCTATCAAATTATAGAAAAACATCAGGGGAAACTGTGGTGCTGTTCTCAACCTGGTCAAGGAGCAGAATTTGTAGTCCAGATACCCATTCAGCAGTCAAAATGTCAGCAGCAGCACTTTTCAGATAAAGAAAACCTTTCAGCTAGCCCGCTATTTCGCAACCATTGACTACTCTGTAAGGGGATAACGCCCAAATTTAATTGCTCCACCTGAATTAAATTGACCTTCATAAGCAGAGAGATAAGCCCTATGTCACAGAGTTTTGGTCTAATTGGTCTGGCTGTAATGGGTGAAAACCTTGTACTTAACATTGAGCGCAATGGCTTCCCGTTATCCGTTTTTAATCGCACGTCGGCAAAAACCGACGAATTTATGGCGCAACGCGGACAAGGGAAGCACATTCACCCTACTCATTCCATCGAAGAATTTGTCAAATCCCTCGATCGCCCTCGCAAAATCATGATCATGGTCAAGGCGGGTGCCCCCGTCGATGCCACTATCGACCAACTCAAGCCATTCCTTGAAGAAGGCGACATGATTATCGACGGCGGTAACTCGTTGTACACCGACACCGATCGCCGCGTTGCCGATCTCGAATCCACTGGTTTACGCTTCATTGGCATGGGCGTTAGTGGTGGCGAAGAGGGCGCACTCAATGGACCCAGCATGATGCCTGGTGGCACCAAAGCGGCATATGCAGAAATTGAGCCAATTGTCACCAAAATTGCGGCACAAGTGGATGACGGCCCTTGCGTCACATACATTGGTCCGGGTGGTGCAGGGCACTACGTCAAAATGGTGCATAACGGCATTGAGTACGGCGACATGCAGCTCATTGCAGAAGCTTACGACTTGCTAAAAAATACGCTCGGTCTAAACGGCGAACAGCTCCACGAAGTTTTTGCAGAATGGAACCTCACCGACGAGCTGAATTCCTTCCTCATTGAAATTACTGCCAACATCTTCACCAAAATGGATGAAGACACGGGTAAGCCTTTGGTGGAGTCGATTATGGACGCAGCAGCACAAAAAGGCACCGGACGCTGGACAATCATGACAGCGCTGGAACTGGGTGTGAGTATTCCCACCATTATTGCAGCGGTGAATGCCCGCATTATGTCTTCTATTAAGCAGGAGCGGGTGGCGGCATCGAAGCAGCTAACGGGACCCAATGGCAAGTATGAGGGCGATCCCAAAGCCTTTATCACCATGATTCGAGATGCTTTGTACTGCTCTAAAATTTGTTCCTACGCCCAAGGGATGGCGTTGATGGGCACAGCATCTAAAGAGTTTGGCTACGGGCTGAACCTCAGCGAAATTGCTCGCATTTGGAAAGGCGGCTGCATTATCCGCGCAGGTTTCCTCAACAAAATTAAGGATGCCTACAAAGAAGATCCCAACCTTCCCAACTTATTGCTAGCTCCAGAGTTCAAACAAACTATTCTGGATCGGCAAGGTGCTTGGCGGGAAGTGTTGTCGGTGTCTGCAAAGTTGGGCATTCCTGTGCCTGCGTTCAGCGCCTCGCTCGACTACTTTGATAGCTATCGGCGCGATCGCCTTCCCCAAAACCTCACTCAAGCTCAACGCGACTACTTTGGTGCCCACACCTTTGAGCGCATCGATAAGCCTGGAACCTTCCACGCAGAATGGTTCTAGCCCTCCGTCAGTAGTGCTTTAACAGCCAATAGCGCTTTAACAGCGAAAAGCTCCCCGGTTTCTTCAAAAAGCCGGGGATTTCTCAATCTAATTTCTCAATCCAATTCAAACGAGTCCGCTATGCTGTCGGGTGTTGAATAACGTTAGGCTCTGTCCGCAATGTATTTACACGATCGAAATAACTGGCAGTCGGTTCAGTCTGCATTTCAAAAGATTTGGGGCTATTCCGATTTCCGTTATCCCCAGGGCGAAATTGTGCAGTGCCTGCTGAACCACCAAGATGCTTTGGTCGTAATGCCGACAGGCGGTGGTAAATCGGTTTGTTTTCAGCTTCCAGCCCTCTTGTCTGAAGGGTTAACCCTGGTCGTATCGCCCTTAGTTGCTTTGATGGAAAACCAGGTGCAGGAATTGCGCGATCGCCACTTACCAGCCGCCTTACTCCACAGTGAACAATCGAAAAGCGATCGCTTCCGTACTCTCCAAAATTTAGCTCGTCTCCGCCTCCTGTATCTTTCGCCAGAAACCCTCCTCAGTCCTCCAGTTTGGGAAAAGCTTTGTCATCCTGATCTAGTGATCAACGGACTGATTCTGGATGAAGCGCATTGTCTGGTGCAATGGGGAGAAACTTTTCGTCCAGCCTATCGCCGCCTTGGATCTGTGCGCCCAGAGTTGCTAAAAACAAAGCCCCTAGGAACAAAGATTGCGATCGCCGCCTTTACTGCAACCGCTGATCCGGTTGCCCAACAAACCATTCAACAAGTCCTACAGCTTGAAAAACCTCAGCGATTTCGTCAAAGTCCTTATCGCTCAAATCTCTACCTTGGAGTGAAAATTGCTTGGACACCGCGCGATCGCCGTCAAAAGCTAATGAAATACATTCAGGCGAGACTCCAGCAATCAGGACTCGTTTACGTCCGCACCCGTAAGGATGGAGAAGTGCTTGCCGATTGGCTACAAACCCAAGGCTTCAAAACAGCGGCTTACCATGGCGGCTTAAGTCCATCCGAGCGCCGCCCTATGGAAACCGCATGGCTAGACGGAACCCTTCAGTTTGTGGTCTGCACCTCAGCCTTTGGCATGGGCATCAACAAGTCAAACGTGAGATGGGTCGTCCATTTTCATGCGCCGATCTTACTCTCGGAATACGTGCAGGAGGTAGGTAGAGCTGGACGGGATGGGCGATCGGCGGAGGCGCTGACGCTAATTAGTGAACCCACAGGATGGCTCGATCCTGAGGATCAGCAACGCCAAAAGTTTTTTCTCGATCAGGGGCGCAAGCAACTCCAAACAGCGCAAGGGTTGTTGAAGAAAATTCCAACTGAAGGCGATGCAACTGAGGTAGCGCGCCAGTTTAAAGATGGGGCAGTGGCATTAGCTCTGCTCCATAGCGCTGGGCAGCTAGAATGGCTGACTCCGTTTCAGTACAAGCTGAGTTTGGCGATCGCCAAACTCACTTCTGACCCTCTAAAAGCAGCTCAATCTATGAATGGGTATCTTAAAATCAGGGATTGCCGCTGGAAGTTTTTACTGGAAGCTTTTGGATTTGAGCTAGAAGCAAGAGCATTGGGCGGTAGTAAAGGGTGCGGGCATTGCGATCGTTGTTTGGCTAGAAGATAACGGGGAGGTTGGACGTTATATGGCTTGACCATTTCTTGTGGATTAGGCGATCGCCCTTCCCTATCTCCCTCCTGTTGCTTGCCTTATCATGAAACTACCCAACGGCGAATTTGCCGAAATCTTACTCGAAAAGCTAACTGGGTATTGCCTCAACCCCAACCACTCCTCCGGGAAACACAAAGCCAGAGTTTTTGCCTCAGCTTTGGGTATCACTGCCGAAAATGCCGAAGACCTGCGTCAACTGATTCAAAAAGCTGCCGTTGAAGGCACGATCATCCAACAAAACCCTACAGAATTTGGAACCTTATTCAAAGTTGACTGGACAATTCCTTATACAGACCAAGTAGTTCTCCGCACCCTTTGGGAACTCAAATCCACCCATCCCAACCCCCGTCTAGTTTCCGCATTTATCAAATAAATTAAACCATGGCAAACCTCAATCTCCTCGACACCATCGCTACTCTCAAACCTATCCCACTCGATCGCCTCACCCTAGTGGAAGCCGAACACCAAACTCTCCCGATTCTACCGATTGGACAAGTCGGCACCATCGTCGAGATCTACCCCACCGAAAATCGCTACCTCGTTGAGTTTGCCAACCTTCAAGGACGAGAGTACGCTATGGCAGTCCTTAAACCCGACGAAATCCTCGCCATCCACTACGAACTCGCTGTAGCCTAACCAGCATCCTCAAGCTTTCAATTGGTATCTTAAAATTAGTAGTTGCTGAAGCCTTTATGGAAGCAAACACCACAAAAAATTATGGTACTGCAATCATGGCTTTAATCCAAAACCAAATAGTTCTCATCACGGGAGCCAGCAGCGGCATTGGGGCTGCCTGTGCCCAGGCGTTTGCCCAAGCGGGTGCCAAGCTAATTCTGGCAGCACGACGGCTCGATCGCCTAGAAAAGCTGGCTGAAGATTTAGCAAAATCAGGCTGCCAAACTTATCTATTGCAACTGGATGTGCGCGATCGCGTTCAAGTCGAATCGCTCCTTGCCGCCCTGCCTGCCCCCTGGTCTGCGGTCGATATTCTGGTTAATAACGCAGGCTTGAGCCGGGGTTTAGACAAGCTTTATGAAGGCAATGTGCAAGATTGGGAAGAAATGATTGATACGAACGTTAAAGGGTTACTGTACATGACGCGATCGCTTGTCCCTGGCATGGTCAGTCGTTCCCAAGGGCATGTGATTAACATTGGCTCGATCGCTGGACACCAGACCTACCCCAACGGCAACGTCTACTGTGCGACAAAAGCCGCCGTTCGGGTGTTGTCAGAAGGGCTGAAGATGGATTTACTGGGTACGCCTGTGCGCGTTAGTTCTGTTGATCCTGGTATGGTTGAAACTGAGTTTAGCCAGGTGCGATTTCAAGGTAACAGCGATCGCGCCAAACAGGTTTACCAAGGCGTAACGCCGCTAACGCCTGAAGATATTGCCGAAATTGTGGTGTTTTGTGCAACTCGTCCGGCTCATGTCAATTTGAGTGAGGTGGTGGTATTAGCCACTGCACAGGGAAGCGCGACCCTGATACACCGACAGGATTAGCTTAAAAATCGTCGGGCTTTTCCCGGTGAATCTTCTCAGACTCAGGTTATTCTGATTTATTGGGTCAGCCAAGACCCCAGACTCAAGACCCAAGGACTATCGTGATTGATCTTAAACAACTTCGGGAAAACCCAGAATCGTTTCAAGCTCGGCTGAAGCTGCGAGGCGAGTTTGACCTCTCTCCTGTGCTGGAGCTGGATCAACAGCAGCGAGAATTGGAAGGAAGGCGATCGCAGCTCCAGACCCGCAGCAACGAAGTGGGAAAGCTTGTAGGGCAAAAAATTCAGTCTGGCACGAGTCCCCAAGATCCAGAAATCCAGTCTCTCCGCGATGAAGGCAACCAGGTCAAGGCGCAACTGAGCGAGCTAGAACCCCAAGAGCGTGACCTGAAGGGGCAGATCGAGCAGATTTTGCTGACCATTCCCAACTTGCCTAGCGAAACTACACCCATCGGCAAAAGCGAAGATGAGAATATTGAAGTGAGTCGTTGGGGTGATGAGTATTTGCCCACAAATCCCAACATCTTGCCCCATTGGGAAATTGGCGAAAAGCTAGGAATTTTGAACTTCGAGCGCTCTACAAAAATTGCCCAAAGTCGCTTTGTGTCCCTGATCGGAGCCGGAGCAGCACTAGAACGGGCGTTGATTCAGTTTATGTTAGACACTCAAATTGCGGCGGGTTATGTTGAGATATTGCCGCCCATTTTGGTGAATACGCAGTCTTTAACTGCATCGGGGCAGTTGCCCAAGTTTGCAGAAGAAAGCTTTAAGTGCGATCGCGATGACCTGTGGCTAACTCCTACCGCCGAAGTGCCCATTACCAACTTTTACCGCGACGAAATTATTGCCGCCGAAGCTTTGCCCATTTATCACTGTGCCTACACGCCTTGCTTCCGCCGCGAAGCCGGGAGCTATGGGCGCGATACCCGTGGATTAATTCGATTGCACCAATTCAATAAGGTTGAGCTGTTCAAGTTTGTGCGGCCCGATACTTCGTTCCAAGAGCTAGAAAGCCTGAGAGCCGATGCTGAGGCAATTCTGCAAGCCCTCAAGCTGCCCTACCGAGTTTTAGCCCTTTGCACAGGCGACTTAGGATTCTCTTCTACCAAAACCTATGACCTGGAGGTCTGGCTGCCTTCTGCGGGTAAGTACCGCGAAATTTCGAGTTGTTCTAACTGCGCCGATTTTCAGGGGCGGCGAGGCAATATTCGCTTCAAGGAAGCTGGGAAAAAGGGCACACAATTTGTCCATACTCTCAACGGTTCAGGGCTAGCCGTGGGGCGAACTATGGCGGCAATTTTGGAGAATTACCAGCAGCCCGATGGGAGTGTGCGGATTCCTGATGCGCTACAGCCGTACCTCAGACGTGAAATCTTGTGAGTAGAGGGCTGCTGGATTGAAGATGAGGAGAACTGTCTCGGCTGCGCTTATTGCGATAGGACGCAGGCAAGATACCTGCCCGACAGAATATCCATTCCCCATAGAGTATCCATTTAGTTGCGCCCCTACGATCGCGCGATCGGCAACATGACGCAAAACGCCGATCCTTCACCCAGCTTGCTTCTCACCGAAATTGACCCGCCACAGCGAATGAGTAGTTGCTGAACGATCGCCAACCCCAGCCCCACGCCATTGCCATCGTCTCCTCCTTGGCGAATGCGGTAGAAGCGATCGAAAACTTTAGGAATTTCTGTTGCAGCAATGCCAATGCCCGTATCGCGGAACTCTAGTTGAACAGTGTCGCCTTGCTGCTTTGCCCGTACCCACACCTGCCCACCGCTAGCAGTAAACTTGATGCTGTTGTGCAGCAAGTTAATCGCAATTTGCTTCAGCCCCTGGCTAAAGCAAGAGATAGGCGGCAGATCTTCGGGGATAGTGTATGCCAGCATAATGCCTTTTTCTTGGGCAAGGGGTTGGTAGGTGCTGACGACACCGGGGATAATTTCGCTGAGGCGAAGCGCCTCCATGGGCACGGGCTTAGGGAAGCTTTCAATTTGTACCAGGTCTAAAACTCCGGCAATCAGAGAACCTTGGCGATCGCACTCTTTGCTCAACATTTCCATATACCGTTGCCGCTGTGGGGGCTTAAGGGCAGGCGAGTTCAACAAGGAAAGGGCAGTTTTCATGGTGGTCAATGGCGTTCGTAACTCCTGACCCAGGTTTTTAATAAATTCATCTTTCTGGTGCAGCACTTTGAGCAGATCTTCGTTCTCTCGGCGTAACGCCACTGACGATTCTGCTAGTCGTCGCTGCGCCGTCCCGCTCCGCCAAATTTCTTCCTGCCGCTGCACTTGTCTAGCCAGAAGGTCGCTCACCATCTTTGGATTAAGGATGGGTTTAACGCCCCGAACAATAAGCTGATCCCAGGTCACTAAAAGGTCTTTGATTTCGGCATCGGGTCGGGTTGCGGGCTGCCCATATCGAATGGCTTGGTTAATGCCCTCGATCGCCGTTTGTACCATCGCTCGGTCAAAAGAGAGCATCCCGAACAGGGGATGCTTTTGCTCTAAATCGTCTGTACCGAGCTTAGGATCGGGCAGATCCATACCGTTGCCCTCTGCGCGAGGACGCACTGAACGGGGACGATGCGCCAAGATTGAGCCACAGAATTCGTTAGATACAACGGTGATGAAATATTCTCGTTTAAGCTGGCTTTCGGCTGCGAGGGGAAGGTGATAGACCTGAGAGGTTTCTTCTAAAACGGCAACTGCTGGGGTGCCAGTGTTCAAGTCAAGGGTGTCTAAGCCGTTCCAGTCGGCAGATAGGCGGGTTGCAACGGGTAGCCTGGGAGCTATGTTGGTTTTGACTCGCTCCTGGTAGGTATGCAAACTGTAGAGGGTGTAGGGGGCGATCGCCGATTGGCAAAACCGCTCTATTTCTGCCTGCCAAACTTCGCCTTTGGGCAATTTCAGCCAAATCGTCGCCGCAAGGTTGTGCTCTAGCAACAGATCTAGAACAATTCCCACCAGAGATTTAAAGGTCGTGGGGCTAATTTGCAAGGTCTGGGGAGTTTGTTCAAGGCTGGTTGCGAGTTCGTAAAGAGACACATCAGGCGAACGCAATAGATTCATTAGATTCAGATGACGGGGGTGAAGAGAGCCTGGATGTCATAACCTGTATTCTGATAACGATAGCGGATCCAGCCAGATATCGAATCTGATAACGATGTCGAATCTGCCTGGAGAGGTGTACAAAGTTTACAGATCAACGTATTTTTCATACCCTTCTCACGAAGAAGTATGAAGTCTAAGGCTGACAAAACAGGTTCGATTGTGCCCACAATTTCCAACTATTTGTACACCGTTGCTCAAAAAAGTTTCAGCAATTTCTTTTGGGTTTAGCGGCTCATGTCTGATCTTTCCTGGCTTTCTCAGGTGCAACAACAACGGGCGATCGCCGTTATTCGTGTGGCTCAGTATGACCTGGGCATCCATTTAGCAAAAGCCGCTGCTGAAGGTGGCATGGAGCTGATTGAGATTACCTGGAATAGCGATCGCCCTGCCCAACTGATTCAACATCTGCGCGATCGTTTGCCCCATTGTGTAATTGGGGCGGGCACGCTGTTGACTCGAACAGATATGGAGAAGGCGATCGCGGCGGGGGCACAGTTTCTCTTTACGCCTCACGTCAACGTAGATTTAATTCAGGCTGCCGTAGCTCAGCAAATACCCATTGTGCCGGGAGCGCTGTCGCCAACCGAAATTGTCATGGCATGGCAAGGGGGTGCAACCTGTGTCAAAGTTTTTCCGATTCAGTCGGTGGGCGGTGCAGATTATATTCGTCACATCTGTGCGCCGTTGGGCAATATTCCGCTAATCCCCACGGGTGGAGTGACGCTGGAAAATGCCAGGACATTTTTAGAGGCTGGGGCGATCGCGGTAGGAATATCGGGTCAATTGTTTCCGAAGGAGGCGATCGCGCAGGGCGACTGGCAGGCAGTGACGCAACGGGTCAAGCAGCTAGTAAAGGCGGTTAGAGGTTGAGGGGATTAAGAGTTTGATGGGATTAAGAGATTGAAGATATTAATAACGGGCGAACTCGTTCCAACCAGAGTGGTCTATGGGGAGATGAAGGGGAGCGGTATCGTCTGATGAGGCTGAGGGAGGCAATTCTGAGGCAGGCTGACGATACCCCGGTGTTCTGGCGGCGGCGTAAATGGCTTGACGGCTGCTACGGCTAACGTTTCCTTCTTGGGCTTGTTTAAGCGCCTGCTCAATGACTACAAGCAGATTGTCCCAATTGATCGCGGGGTTTCCTAAGAGCGATCGCAATTCGCTCAGCGTTTCTTGCAGCGCTTCAGAGCTTTGGGGTGGCAGCGGCTCGTCGGTGCGAAGGGGATCGTTTAGGACGGTGGCTAAAGCGCGATGGACGGCATCTTTAATTTGGGGGGCGTACTGGGTTTTCCCAATTTGACGCTGGTATCGCAGCCCTTTTTTGCTGGTGGCGTATAAAGACGGCAGATGATTCATCGCATGTGCTAGAAGTTCGACTGGATTGATTTGGCGTAAAGCCCTAGGTGCACGCGCCTGAAGTGCTTCTAATTGAAGTTCAATTTCTTCTTTAACTAGCAATTCCATCACGTTGATGTAGTTGCCTATTTTCCGACCGTTTTGGTTAGCCATAGTGATTTTCCTTAGAACTTATTCTGAGTATTCCTGTTGTGCAGACCAGGAACCCTAGGGGTGAAGAGTTTAGCCTGTAGCATAAAATACATACTCAGACGTTTCTTTCTAATTCATATTTTAAGTGAAGTTACGGTTTCAATCTGTGTTACTGAGTTTATCTTTATACCAAATTTATTTTCTCTAGTTTATCTAAAATGATGATGAATAGCTGTCGGACGGTGATCAGCGCTAATTTCAATTACCCAGTCGGCTTGAGTATTGTGTAGAAAGGGTGTAATAAAAAGTTCTGGGTGGAGCGATCGCCAAAAATATTCCACGAACTCGTCTACTTCTACCGCTGCCATCCCCGATTGACCTGCTGCTATCATTCGCTGTTCTGCCTGTCGTCGCCATTGTTGGCTGAGGCGGTAGTTGCTGGGGATCAGCACAATTAGCCGATCAAGAAGATTCCACAGCGGCAAATAGTCTGCTAGGCGGGCGTTCACGTCACGAGCAAAAGTGCGATCGCTCTCTGTTTCAATAGGCAATGGCGCACGGTCAAACGATGCTGGATCAATGGGTCTGACTCCAACAAACCAGCCTTCAAATAAAACAATGTCTGCACTGCTGACGGTTTCAGGAATGGTGCGATCGCCAATGCCGCCCCAGGCTGACTTGTCGAAGCGAGGGACTTGAGCCGGATGCTTTTGTTTGAGTTGCTGAAGCACTTCTAGTCCCAGATCTACATCATGGGTTCCGGGTGGTCCTCGCCAGTGCAAGCGCGGATCAAGCTGCTCTAGTTGACGGCGATCGGCGTAGGTTTTGTATAGGTCATCAAGTGAGAGATGACAAACCTGTAAGCCTAAGTGATTGAGGATCTGGGTCAAAATGACGGCTAAGGTTGTCTTACCCGTGCCCTGTCCGCCTAGAATGCCTAGAATAAGTGTGCCCTTTGCCTGCTCATGCCAAGCAACCAACTGTTTTGCTAGGGGTAACCAAAAGCTTTGGAGTAGTTCTGGCGGACAAGTTTGCCAGCCCAACTGATCTTGACAAAATGGTTCAAGGACATCAGGAAGCGATCTTTCTAGCTTCTCCCAGTCAGGTTGAGGCATCACTTAACTTCCCAAAGTGAACGCTTGAACAGATAAGCCATAGAGTAGTCCCAACTTTAGCCCGTTCAATGCCTCGACGAGCAGAGAGCGCTGGTTTACTGCCGACACTACGTTTGGCTGACTTACTTTTAAGGAGCGGGGACTATTGGCATAGGTTATCCAGCTAATAATTTCTGCCACTCCCACCACGATCGCAGCCCCCAAAATATCGGGTTCTGCCCGTTGTCCGGCGATCGTGGAGACAGCAGATGCTAGAAAATTACCAAACAATAAACTAATAATCAGCATCGAAATTCGTCGCCACGGGTTACGCAACCACTGGGTCAATCGCTGCAACGAACCCTCTACCAACGTATTGAGGCGTGTATTTTGCATCGCCCAACCCCCTATTAAAATGGTGATCCGGTAAGCTAATTAAAATAATAATCTCAACCTGTCTCATCCTAAAGGCTCAAATCTATACACTAGATGCTGATCTCTACACTAGATGCTGATCTCTACACTAGATTTAGAGAAGAGCTGATTAAGGTAGGCGGGATAGATATGACAAAAGATGTAAAACAAAAGCTGCATCCCGCATTGATTGCTGTTTTAGCAGTGCTAGGCATCCTTTTACTCGTGCGCTTGCTGCCTATTAGAATCAGCTTTGAACCGACTCCGCCCGATAAAATTTCTCCTGGCGAAGTTGTGCCTCTGCCGCCGCCTACCTCTGCACCGACGGCTCCTCCCTTGGCGCTTGCTGCTGACCCGATTGCTGAGGGCGCAATCGGCAGTCTGAGAGTGAGCAATCAAACGAAGCATCCGATTCGAGTGGCGCTTCTGTCTCAAACAACAGGCGAGTCAACTTCTTACGCTCAGCCTGCCCACTGGGATTTTGCGCCTGAAGAAGGGAGGGGAAAAGGGCTGGTTCTTTCTCTTCCTGAAAAGAAACTACAGCTTCAACCCGGAGACGTTTTGGTGGCATTTGCTCAGGATGGCTCTCAGCGCTATTGGGGACCCTATGTAGTGGGTAAGACGAAGGCTCCAGGCTGGAAAGCGCAGGGGGCGGAGTGGCAGTTGGTGTTGCGTCCCTAACTGTTGCCTGTGATTACCTATACCAAGATTGCCTGTACCAAGATTGCCTGTAAAGTAGGGTCTGGAAAACTCTCTGTCTATTGCCCATGTCATCGAATCACGATCGCCCCTTTCAGCCCTCTTTTCATTGGGAAGACCGACCTGTTGTTGCCTGGACGCTTTCTATTCTGTGGGTCGCCTTAATTTGCTTCGTGGCGTTTTGGTGGCAGTTGGACGGGACTGGATTGGTGGATGAAACTGAGCCGCTGTTTGCTGAAGCTTCTCGGCAAATGGTGGTGACGGGAAATTGGATCACTCCCTATTTCGATGGCGCGACTCGGTTTGATAAGCCGCCGTTGGTGTACTGGCTAATGGCGATCGCATTCAAGATTGGTGGGGTTAATGTATGGGCAGTTCGTTTTCCCTCCGCCTTTGCTGCAACAGGTTTGACAGGTTTAGGATTTTATACTCTGAAGCAATTTGGTCACTTTGGGCAAGCTCAAGAGAAAGGGGATTTATGGCGATCGTCCTGGTTCACTGCTTGGCTTGGTGCGGCGCTCATTGCGCTCAATATGCAAACTATCGCCTGGGCAAGAACTGGCGTTTCTGACATGCTGCTGAGTGGCTGTATGGGTGCAGCTCTTTTTTCCTTCTTCATTGGCTATGCGCTATCAACTCAATCTGAAACTCAAGCAGATCAGCCTAAAGCTCAAGCCCGTTGGTATTTGGCGTTCTACATTTTGACGGCTCTGGCAGTCCTCACAAAAGGTCCGGTTGGGATACTGCTGCCAGGGTTGATTATTGGTGTTTTTTTGATGTACATGGGCAATGTCAGAACGGTGTTACGAGAAATGCGGTTGCTTCGAGGCATTCTCCTGTTTTTGGTGCTGACGGTGCCGTGGTATGCGCTGGTGATTCAGGCGAATGGGGAAGCTTTCATTAACTCTTTCTTTGGGTATCACAACCTGGAACGCTTTTCCCGCGTTGTTAACAATCACCGTGCGCCTTGGTGGTTTTTCTTTGCAGTAGTGCCGCTAAGTTTTGCGCCCTGGTCGGCTTATTTGCCTGTGGCGATCGCCCGTCTCCAGTTTTGGCGCGTCAACCATTGGCGTAAACAGCCTCGACCTGACCATTTGGGTATCTTTGCTCTGATCTGGTTCATCGTCGTTTTTGGCTTTTTTACGATCGCTGCTACCAAGCTTCCCAGTTACACTATTCCCCTCCTGCCTGCCGCTGCTGTCTTGGTGGCGCTGTTCTGGCGGGACTCTATGTATAGCTTCAAATGTCGCTTCCAAAGCAGCCGGGGTATTTTGCTTAGCCACATTGGCAGTATTTTATTTGCCTTACTGTTGGCAGCAGCTTCTCTGCTCAGTCCGCGCTGGCTTAAGGGAGATAAAGACTTGCCTCAGTTGCAAGCGGCAGTGCAACAGTTGGGCATTCCTACTTTGGCGGCAAGCATTTGGCTAGCATTGGCGACCGCCAGCCTCATCCTGCTTCTACGCCGCCAGGGTCGCTGGATTTGGAGCGCTCAATTAATTAGCTTTGTTGCCCTCTTGCTGATTATTCTTTTGCCCACCGTCGCCCTAGTCGATGCCCAGCGTCAGCTTCCTCTACGCAACATTGCTAACACTATTCTCCAGGTTCGCCAACCGGATGAACGTCTGATGATGGTGGGCTACACCAAGCCCAGTCTCGTGTTTTATACTCAGAGTCCCTTCACCTTTATTGCCGAACACGATGCAGTTCTTCCTGCCATTAAAAAACTCAAGCGCACTCGAAAATACCGTTCCGCTCTCCTCGTCGTGCGCGATCGCAAGCTCAGAGATACCCACCTCACTCCCAACCAATACCAACTCATCTCCCAATCTGGTGTCTTTAAACTCATCCGCATTCCACTCAAATAGCTTCTAGCATTGACCAATCAGGTCGCTGCTTAACTCTGCTACAATAACCAAGCCCGAACCTCGCCAACCCAATTATGAAAGCTCGTCGAATCGCCCGTGAACTGGCTCTCCTCAGCATCAGTCAGCTTCCCACCAAGCCAGAACGCATTGCGACGCAGCAACTTCCAGATGTCGTCGTGGCAGCAATCCGCACTCTCACCGCCGAAGCCCAAGAAACTTTAGAAACTGCTGTTGCAGAGCTAGAGCGGGGGAGCGAGCGCCTCTTATCTAGCCAAACCAGAGCGGCTGATTTGCAAAGCTCAAGGGCAATGGTGGAAGAGGCAATGGATTTAGCTCAAACTGCCATTAATCGCATTGGTCATGCCGTAGAAATCCCAGAGTTTGTCCAGCTTGCCAACCAGCAGGATGTGCGAGATTATGTCCTCAAAATTTTGACCCAAGTCCAAAAAAGCCGTGCTGAAATCGACCAGCTTTTAGAAACCTCAATGGTCGATTGGCAGGTGCATCGGTTAGTCCGTATTGACCAAGATATTTTGCGAATTGCGATCGCCGAAATGTGGTTTCTCGGCATTCCTCAACAAGTGGCAATCAACGAAGCGGTAGAATTGGCAAAGCGTTACAGCGGCGAAGATGGGCATCGCTTCATCAACGGTGTGCTGCGGCGTGTCAGCCAAGAAATTGCATCTCGTGTTTGATGCCTATCCCAACAAAAAACATTTAGTCAAGTAGGTTCTATGACCCCTTTCAATTGGTTCAATCGCCAATTTAACGACCAGTCCCCGCCCGAAGAATCAGCAGAATCTCAAGCTCAGGCGGAGGAGACGACTGAAGATGCCGTTGAGGGAACGGGCGAGGAAGCGGCTGAGCCGGCGATTAACCAGGATGCTCTAAGCTGGGCAAAAGCTGCCTACACCAACATTCAAAAACAGAAGGCAGTTGAAGAATCTGCTGAACTTGCACCCTCTCCAGAAGCTTCTATAGAACAGGTCGAGCCTGGTGTAGAAGAAATTCAAGAGGCAGTTGCAGAAGAGGCTGCTGTTGCGGAAGAAGTTGTAGAGGCAACTGCGGAAGATCATGCAGCGGAGATCCCTGAAGCGATCGCAGAACCCGCAGAACCCATAGAACCTGCTGCCACCGAAACCGTTGCTCCCTTACCCTTTTGGGCACAAGCCGAAGCTGAACGACTCGAACGACTCGAACGTCTCAAAGCTGAGGCGATCGCTGAACCTGAGCCAGTTGCGCCTGCTGCCGTACCCGCCGCTATAAATACTTCTTCCACCATTCCCGACTTTGTATTAGATGAAGCCTTCCTGTGGTCAGCCGAAGTCTTGGCCTCTCAAGGTCGCCGCCCCGATCAAATTTCCATCGAAGAAATTACTTGGTTGAAGCAACTTCGCCAAGGGCTAGACAAAACCCGTCGCAACCTCGTTAATCAGCTTCGGGCGATCGTCGGGCAAGGTCCTCTGAATCAAGATGCGGTGATGGAGATTGAGTCGCTTTTGCTTCAGGCGGATGTGGGCGTTGCAGCCACTGATTTTATTGTAGAATCGTTGCAAAACCGGCTTCGCGAAGAAGTTTTGCCGCCAGCCGAGGCGATCGCCTATCTCAAGCAACTCCTCCGCGAAATGCTCGACAAGCCTTTGGGAGACGCTCACGCCCTGACCTTTGTTCCTGAAAAAGGTACTCTAAATATTTGGCTGATTACCGGAGTGAACGGGGCAGGCAAAACTACTACCATTGGCAAAATCGTTCACATTGCCCAAAAATCTGGCTATCGCTGCTTAATTGCTGCTGCCGATACCTTCCGGGCTGCTGCTGTACAACAGGTGCAGGTGTGGGGCGATCGCAGTAATGTCGAAGTTATTGCTAACCCTGGTAAGAATACTGACCCGGCGGCTGTCGTGTTTGATGCGATCGCCGCTGCCCAATCTCGTGGCACCGAGTTGCTGATTGTCGATACCGCAGGCAGGCTCCAAAACAAGAAGAACTTGATGGACGAACTTAGCAAAATTCGCCGTATCATCGACAAGAAAGCTCCAGGTGCCCACGTCGAATCGCTTCTAGTTCTGGATTCCACCTTGGGGCAAAATGGGCTACGGCAAGCCGAAGTCTTTTCTGAAGCTGCTCAACTCAGCGGCGTTGTTCTGACCAAGCTAGACGGGACTGCCAAAGGCGGTATTGCCCTCGCCGTAGTCAAGCAGCTTAATCTGCCGATCCGCTTCATTGGCGCGGGCGAAGGCATCGAAGACCTGCGTCCTTTTTCTAGCTACGAATTTGTTGAAGCATTGCTCAATGGCTAGGCTGCTCAATGGCTATAGCAATCCTAAATGATTCATGAGAAGTATCCATAGGAAAACAGTTTAGGGAAATTGAAGATTTGTTGATGCGTCACGAACTC
>JBBRCV010000052.1:0-25158 GCA_038204505.1 Elainellales cyanobacterium | reverse complement strand
CTCCCATTTTTAGGGACTGGACTGCTGCCACTATTTCAGTGGGTGCTGATCCCGCCTATTATTCTCTGGTTTGTCAAGCGTCAACTCTCCGACTCTAGACGTAGAAGGTCAAACCATCCTCTCATCTAGATCTATGTCAGTGATGAGATCAAGTGATAATTGAGGAAAGTATGTCTACACGTACCAAGACTCCAGGGTGTCGCTGCTGTAGGTTTGACAGTGTTAACCTTAGCAACTGGCTCAGCCCTAGCACAGGAAACCAATCAGCCTTCTTCATCTGGCTGTAGCTGCTGTCATGATATGCAAACTATGATGCCGTAAACAGGTCGCTAAATTTTGAGGCGTGAGCGCCCTAATCAAAGCCTAGGCTTGACGTTTACGGTGTTTGAATGTCTTGAGTAATGAGACTAAAGAACTGTCTTTTCAAAATAAATACTTGAAAAACTTGGTTAATTAAGTTCCTTTATTAGCTCTTGATCGCTTCACTAATGAGTTAAGTTTTCTATCTCAATGCTGGGTCTAAGTACTTCTGAAAGACAGGTTCTGGCGGTGCTTAGAGGAATTCTATTCTCATCAGGAGCTACTTATTGACGATGCCAACTCTTTGATGAACGACTCCTGATTGAAAGCTCTGGCGTAAGATTGAACCATAGCTCAAATTAGACTTCTCACGAGACCTCATGTTATGAATGACTCAGAACCGCGTATTTCTCCAGAACTGCTTCCAGAAGTCTTTGCTTTAGCCTCACGCCTGCAAGCTGAGCATGACCAAACCTATTCCCTTCCTGATTTGATCCAGATAGGAACAGAAGCAAATATTGCTCCAGAGTTTATTCAACAGGCTGTGCAGCAAATTCAAGCTCAGCAGCAACACATTCGCGATCGCCGACGAAAGCTTAAGGTTGGAGTGCTTACAACCGGAGCGGCTCTGGCATTATGGAGTATTTGGAGTGGTACTATTCCTCTAGCTCAAGGGAACTGTAGTTCAATGATGAAAAGAACTCAACAAACAAGCAGTGAGTATGGCGGCTAGATTGAGCAGTAAAAAAGTGTTCAGGATAACGAGAAGGAAATGAGTCAACCAGATTCAAACAATTCCAGCATGAACATGAAATGGATGGTCGTAATGGTCGCCTGTTACACTATTCCGACTGCTGCCTCCCTATTCCTAGTCGGTGGCTTGGGTTTCTGGCTAGGGCATTCCAATCAGAACCCCATTCAGGATCAACCTGTTAATCAAGTTCCTAACTCACACCAAGGGCAGGTATCTTCTCAACCTGCTGCAATTAATCCTGCTGTTTCGCTTGAACCCGCAGGCAACTGGCAAGACGAGAATCATGTTCATGGATTAGCTGTGAATCCCGTTGATCCACAGACCATTTTTGTAGCAACCCACAAGGGATTGCGCTAAACCTGTCGATGCAAGTCTTGATCCTGCCAAGAGCGGGGATCTTCTAACGGCTCTAAATGAGTCATCACATGAGTGTTGGGAAGGTCTTGGGCGATCGCCAGTTCAATTTCCTCGCAAAGCTGATGCCCTTGCTGAACTGTCCAACTTCCAGGGACAAGCACATGGAATGTGACAAACTGCTGAGACGCTGCAACCCTGGTTCTCAGAGCATGAAACTGGATGCCTTGAGGTTCGTAGGTTGCCAATATAGTTTTGATTTGTTGCTGCTCTTCTGAGGGTAGCGATCGATCCAATAACTCTGATCCGGTTTCTCGTAACAGTCGAAAACCTGCCCAGATAATATTAGCAGCGACAGCTAGCGCAATTATGGGATCAAGAATCAGCCAACCTGTCAGCTTTACCAACAGAAGTCCAAGGACTACACCAAAGGATGTCCAGACATCTGTCAGAAGATGGTGAGCATCTGCGCGGAGAGCGACTGACTGCAACCGCCGTCCTGCCCGCAGAAGCACCCAGGCAACACCGCCATTAATGGCTGTTGCAACGAGAGAGAGCACCAGTCCCAGCCCAATTTGTTCTAGAGGCTGTGGATTAAACAACCGTTGCCAAGCCGCGACTCCAATACTAACGGCTGCAACCATAATCAAGGCGCTCTCCAACCCGCTCGAAAAATATTCTGCTTTAGTATGTCCAAACGGGTGTTCGTCATCTGGAGGCTTTGCTGCTAAGGACAACGCCCAAAATGCAAACAGAGCGGCAACCAAGTTAACTATCGATTCAAGGGCATCGGATAATAACCCTACAGAACTTGTTAGCCGATAGGCTTCCATCTTTAGAGCAATAGTAAGAATGGCTGCTGCAATGGAGAGCAGCGCATAAGGTCTAGCAGATTTAGCACTCATTGAAAACTACTGAGGAACAGGACACGTTGTTCTATGAAGGATAACTTTTCGCAGGATACAAGTTTCGCGTAAGGCTCAGAATTAAACCCATGTCTAAAAAGTAGCTTGGAATGCCCCCCCGTGGGATTGTAAGCCTTGGTAGCTTGTGATTTACTGCTAATGCTATAAATATCTGCTCAGATATTAAAAATACGTTGGAAGTAGAGTGTTTATGTCAAATGTTGGCTTGCTCAGCTTACTGTTTTTGGGGTTTGCTCTGGGCTTACGTCATGGGATTGACTGGGATCATATTGCCGCCATTACTGACATTACAGGTTCCGCTATTACAACAGATGAAGCTGAAGAGGCATACAAAGCCAATAGCCAGAGTGAACTCTCTTCTAGAGGCTCTTCAGCACAAATGACACTTACGAAACCTGCTACTCAACGGAAAGCGCGACAAGAATTTCGGCAGGGATTCTTCCTTGCCACTATGTACGCTTTAGGGCACGCGTTTTTAGTCGTCGTGCTGGGGTTGCTAGCTTTATGGTTAGGTGCCATTTTACCGAGTTGGCTTGACCCAATTATGGAGCGCTTGGTAGGAGTCACCCTAATCATCCTAGGCTTATGGATTTTCTATTCTATCTGGCGCTACGGACGATCGTTTCAACTGAGAAGTCGTTGGATGTTGGTGTTTTCTTTAGTGGGTCGTACTTGGGAAACAATTAGAAGTAAAATTACAGGACGACCCCTTGAGCATTCCCATGAGATGATCCAGTATGGTCCTAAAACTGCTTTTGGAATTGGTCTCATTCACGGCGTTGGAGCAGAGACAGGATCGCAGGCGCTGTTACTTGCAACTGCTGCTGGAGCTACAACCAAGCTGACGGCATCGCTGCTGCTGCTGACGTTTACGATCGGGCTATTGGTTTCCAATTCTCTAGTTGCTGCGTTTTCGCTCACTGGCTTTGTTTCTGCCAGTACCAGACGGAATGTCTATGTTGTTGTAGGAGCATTGGCTGGAGTATTTAGCCTATTTGTTGGCTTCTTTTTCGTCACAGGACTGGGAACTGATCTCCCAGACCTCCAGGAGTTACTAAACAATCTCTTTGGTAAGAGTAAGGTGCGCTTGTAGGACAGCAATTATAGAAGCATCAGGTTTGGTCAAGCAATCTTTGATGGTGTGATCTAGCTGCTAATCATTCGACGAATCGTCCTGCTTTCCACTCGTGTTTTTAGGGCAGGACAGTGAACGCCCTAAAAACCGAGTAGCTTTACTCACAGATAGTGTTTTGTAGTACTCTGCAACACTACACCTGGAATGAAACCGTTGCACCATAGGGTTCTAATTCTCACTAGAATAGTATTTTTCTGCAACCTAAAGTTAGGTTAGGTCTGGGGTTCTGCCAAGTGATCCGCAACTTCTCGGTAGAGATTGATCACATGACTATCTGCCAGACTGTAATAGATATTGCGACCCGCGCGACGGTATTTGACAAGGCGCTGCGATCGCAGAACTCGCAGTTGATGGGATACCGCAGACTCACCCATTTTCAAAACAGCGGCTAGGTCACAGACACAGAGTTCTTGCTTTGCTAGGGCTGAAAGCAATCGTAGACGGCTTGGATCTGAGAGTACGGCGAAGAATTCCGCCATCTGCTGAACTTCTTCTATAGATGCAATTTCCGACTGCACCTGACGAACGGTCTCTAGGGTCACCAGGTAAGTATCACAGCTAGGAGCATCCGCATTTTGCGCTGGCTTAGGATCTTTTTGGTGCGGCTTCTTCATAAGATGAAAAACAGATATTGAAGACATTGAGCTAAAGGAAAACTGCGTTGATGCAGTGCATCCGTAACTCGCTTCTAGTATAAAGCAGAAAATGAGAATCATTCTATATCTGAATAGATACTCATACATTCGTTGAAATTATGTTAGAGTCCTGAGAGTTTCCCCCACCTCTAAGTTGCTATGGCTAGAACTCCGTCCCTTAAAACTCAACAGATGCAAGTCGGCGGTATGGACTGCCCTAGCTGCGAGATGAAAATTGAAACGAGGTTGCAAAAGCTATCTGGTGTGACTGAGGCTGCTGTTGATGTTGCGACTGGACGTTTGACCGTTTCGTATGACCCGCAACAGGTCAGTGAGAAAGCAATTCAAGACAGCGTGATTGGACTGGGCTACACGATCGTTACTCCAAAGCCGCTCAGCCGAACATCTGAGCATGATTCTCATAACGGACATAAACACGATGATAGTCATGCTCATAGTCATGAAGATCATGATCGCGGCGATGACAACGATAATGATGATCACGATCACAGTCATGGTGATGGCGAATTTAGCTTGAAGAGAGAAGGACTGCTAATTGGCATTGTCATCGCGCTATTTATCTTAGGTTCTGTCTTTGAAAAACCTTTGCACAATACGCCATTTTCGATCGCTGAATATATTGTTTTTATTACGGCTTATCTGCTCAGCGGTTGGGGCGTGCTGACGATCGCAGGTCGCAATATTCTCAAAGGGCAAGTGTTTGATGAGAACTTCTTGATGGCTATTGCTACCTTGGGGGCGATCGCCATTCACCAACTTCCCGAAGCAGTAGGCGTGATGCTGTTCTTTAAGATTGGCGAAACGTTTCAAGAAGCAGCCGTCAGCAAATCTCGGCGCTCCATTTCCTCGCTGCTAGAAGTCCGCCCCGACGCTGCCAACCTTAAAACCGCAAACGGCATTCAAACGGTTTCTCCAGAAACGGTCAAAGTGGGTGACACCATTATCGTGAAGCCGGGTGAAAAGGTGCCGCTAGACGGCGAAATTCTAGAGGGTAACTCTCAGGTAGACACCTCTGCATTGACTGGAGAATCTGTTCCTCGTACCGTTCGTGCGGGTGAAACAGATCAACCAATCGGGAGTGCTAACCCTTAATGTCACGAAACTGTTTGGTGAATCCTCGATTGCCCGCATTCTCGATCTGGTGCAGAATGCCAGTAGTAAGAAAGCTGAAACCCAGAAATTTATTACCCGATTTGCTCAACGCTATACGCCGATCGTGGTCTTTTTGTCATTGGCAGTAGCGATACTACCGCCGTTATTCATTCCAGGCGCAAGCCGTGCCGATTGGGTGTATCGCGCCTTAGTACTGCTGGTAATTTCCTGTCCTTGTGGACTGGTCATTAGTATTCCGCTGGGCTACTTCGGCGGTATTGGAGGAGCAGCCAAGCGCGGCATTTTGGTGAAAGGCTCGACTTTTCTAGATAGCTTGGCGGCAGTTAAAGCGATCGCTTTTGACAAGACAGGCACATTAACTCAAGGTGTATTCAAGGTCTCTGAGATTGTCCCTCACAATGGATTTACCCCAGATGAGCTGTTGCGCTTAGCTGCTGAGGCAGAATCAAACTCTAATCACCCGATCGCCAAATCTATTCGAGAGGCTTACAGTAAACCAATAGATGAGTCTGCAATCACTGACTACACTGAAATTGCGGCACATGGCATTCAGGCAAAGGTAGAAAATCGAGAAGTGCTGGCAGGTAACGATCGCTTGATGCACCGAGAGAATATCGACCATGATACCTGTGATGTAGAAGGCACAGTCGTTCACCTGGCAGTTGATCGGCGCTACGCGGGATACATTTTGATTGCTGATGAGCCAAAACCTGATGCAATTGAGGCGATTCGATCGCTCAAAGCAATGGGTGTTGAGAACATCATGATGCTGACTGGAGATTCTAAAGCGGTGGCGCAACGGGTGGCTGATACGCTAGGAGTCGATTCCTTTGAGGCAGAACTACTGCCAGAAGATAAGGTTGCTGCCGTTGAAAGACTGTTGCAAACGGTGGGTAAGAAGGGCAAGGTTGCCTTTGTTGGAGATGGAATTAACGATGCTCCAGTGATTGCCAGAGCCGATGTCGGCATGGCGATGGGGGGGCTAGGATCAGATGCGGCGATCGAGACGGCTGATGTAGTGCTAATGACCGATGCCCCTTCCAAGGTGGCAGAAGCAATGCAGATTGCCCGTAAAACCCATGCGATCGTTTGGCAGAATATTATTTTTGCCATGGTGATTAAAGTAGTGTTCATTACTCTGGGCATCTTCGGGGTTGCCTCCATGTGGGAAGCTGTATTTGCTGATGTGGGTGTGGCGCTCCTGGCAATTTTGAATTCCACTAGAGTCATGAGATAGAACTTGTTTTTTTAATCCATTGAGAATTTATGCCTCGTAAACGTCCTACCCCCTGGATTCACCGCTGGTCACGTCTGATCATGGCAGGTCTTGCTACGATTGGAGCCGCTGTAACTGCTTATTTGACCTACAGCAAGTTGACGGGTAACGAAGCGGCTGCCCCACAAAAGGCTGTGATATTGTTCTTTCCAGCCCTTATGCAACGGTATTTGGCTTACCGCTGGCGCTCTTTGGCTTCCTTGCTTACGCCAGCATGGTTGTCTTGGCGATCGCCCCTTTGCTGGTCAATTCTTCTGAAAGAAAAAAACTCCGAGATGGTTTAGAAAATTGGACAGGGCTACTCCTGTTCATGAGCGCGACCGCCATGTTGGTGTTCAGCAGCTACTTAATGCATCTCCTGGCATTTGAGATCAAAGTCGTCTGTGTTTACTGCGTTGCTTCTGCAATTTTTTCGGCAACTCTTTTCGTGCTGGCGATCGTGGGTCGAGAATGGCGTGATTTGGGGCAACTGTTCTTTTCAGGAGCCATTGTATCAATGGTTGTTTTGATCGGAACGCTTGGAGTATATGCCAATGTAAATCAACCTGCAGGGGCTGGAGCAAACCAGCTTGCACCCGGAGAACTTCCGATCACCACAACATCTAGTGAATCTGAGATTTTACTAGCTAAACATCTTAGCCAGAGCGAGGCAAAGTTCTATGGGGCTTTCTGGTGTCCGCATTGCCACGATCAGAAGCAGCTTTTTGGTAAACAAGCCGTTCGGTTTGTTCCCTACGTTGAGTGTTCTACACCCGATCGCCAGGGGCAAACTCCTATCTGCAAAGAGAAAAAGATTGAGGGCTATCCAACCTGGGCGATCAATGGGCAGACCTTGAGTGGAACTCAAACCCTGGAACAGTTGGCACAGCTCTCTAGCTATCAAGGATCACGAAATTTCAAAAACGCGCTAACAGAGTAAAGTAGCTCGTGAATAGGTTATGGAAGGATGAATTCATAAACATGGTCATTGCCAAAAAACTATCAGGGCTGGAGTTAACCTTCTCCCGTGGAAAAACATCAGAAGTTCAAGAAACCGAAACAAGGACGCGTTAGTTTTAGGAGTCTCGCCAGTGCCTACCTTGAGCCATCAGAAAATTCCCGTACTCCAGAGCAATCAAAGTACGGAAAAAGCACAACGTCTTTGGTTCATTCTAGGATTGCGCGGTGGATTGTTTCTAGTAGAGCTGGGAGTTGGCTTCTGGGGGCATAGTTTATCGCTGCTGGCGGGTGCAGGACATTTATTTTCAGATTTAGTCGTATTGGGATTGACACTGGTCATTGCTTGGCTGGTACAACATCAAATTGTTGGTGAATCAGATCGGAAGTATCGTCGGATGGAAGCCGCGATCGCACTGCTTAACGGTTTAAGTTTAGGGGTAATTGCCTGCTTAATTGTCTCCGAAGCCCTAAAAGATCTGCAAACTCCTAAACCTATACTTGCATTACCTGTCCTACTTATTGCAGCACTAAGCCTAGTGGTCAATGGAGTGACCCTTCAACTGCTGCGTCCCCATACTCGCAATAACCTAAACTTTCGAGGCATTTTTCTACATGGGCTTGCAGATGGGGCAAGCGCCCTGAGCATAATTCTAGCTGCTTGTGCGGTTTACTTTTTTGGTTGGCTCTGGGCAGATGCAGTCGGTAGTTTGTTGGTTGCACTATTCATTAGCCTCGGTGCAATTTCTCTCATTCGAGAGGGCTTGCAGGTTCTGTGGTTTGAAGTCCTGTTATCTCATCAGGAGGATACTCTTGCTGAATGAAGTCACACGCGTTCTATTGTTCACCTTGATTCCTGTAGTCGCAGCGACTCTGGGAGGAATCTTTTCGGCATGGCGATCGCCAGGACCTCAACTTAGAAGCATTGTTCAGCATTTTGCAGCAGGCGTTGTCTTCGCTGCCGCCGCAGGGGAACTGCTTCCAGAGGTTGTTCATGAAAAATCGGTTTGGGCAGTTGTAATTGGAGGGGGGCTGGGGATTATCGCCATGCTCACTGTCAAGCAATTTGCGGAAAAAGCTGAGGGCAGTCTGGGTTTAATTACCACTGTGGGAGTCGATGTTTTAATCGATGGATTGATTATTGGGATCGGTTTTGCCGCTGGATCTAAAGCAGGCATCTTGCTGACCATTGCGTTAACGATCGAACTTTTATTTCTTAGTTTGTCAGTCGCTGCTACGTTAAGCCAAGATCGCACATCACCTGGAAAAGTAATTGCCACTACAGTCGCAATTGCATTGCTGTTACCGCTTGGAGCGATCGTTGGTTTTATTCTACTGGGTGGGCTTTCCGGTAATCTTTTGGCTGGCTTTCTAGCGTTTGGGCTAGTTGCATTGCTGTACCTGGTAACAGAAGAGCTTCTAACAGAAGCTCATGAAGTTCCTGATACTCCTTTCACTTCAGCGATGTTCTTTGTTGGATTCTTACTACTCATCGTAATTGAAGAGACGCTGCGATAATTTGACATGGGAGATTCTTATGGATAAACCTACACTGCGATGGTTTTTGAGTATTGCTTTTCAGCGCACTTTTCAACGAGAGCGTTTTGTCTCCCAGGTTTATTGGAGATTGGCAGAACGGGAACAGTGCGAGTTTCATCGACAATTCTTGCAAGTGTTAGCCAAGAAGTCGGAGCGATCGGCTAATCGCTATGCGGTGCGTCTACTTCGTCTTAGTGCTCGTCTCCCCTTAGATAAGAACACAATCGCAACCCGCTTCTGGCGTGGGTTGCTAGTGCATTGTGGTTCCCGTTGGGCAATGCCTTGGTTTGAATGGCTTGAGCAAAGTGACGCTGCTTTGTATCTGATGGTCTTCAGAATACATTCTCTAAAGCTCTCGATCGGCGCAACGCGTCAACGATGATGTAAAACACTAGGTTTAGGGGTCATATCACCTACTTAAGACCCATAGACCGAGATTGCCGAAGAAATTTTTCTGCATCCTCCTAGAGTCCCATATATGACACACAACCACGATCATGCCCCAGCCAATTAAAACCGCGCCTTCATCGTCAGCGTTGCACTTAATATAAGCTTTGTCTTAATTGAGGTAGTCTACGGAATTTCAGCAAATTCCCTGGCATTACTTGCCGACGCAGGACACAACTTGAGTGACGTACTGGGATTGCTTCTGGCTTGGGGAACCAGCATTCTAGCTCGTCGTTTACCAACCTCCCGACGTACATTTGGACTGCGGCGATCGTCTATCTTGGCGGCTTTAATCAACGCCAGCTTTTTGCTGGTGGTCTCTGGTGGCATCGGCTGGGAAGCTATTCAACGATTTCGAGACCCTGTTTCCGTTGCTGGCAAAACTGTAATTATCGTTGCGGCGATCGGCATTGCCATCAACACGATTAGCGCCTTCATGTTTCTATCGGGTCGGAAGGGAGATTTGAAGATTCGCGGTGCGTTTCTCCATCTAGTTGCAGATGCTGTGGTGTCAGCAGGAGTCGTGCTGGCAGGAATTGCCATCGTTTTTACAGGTTGGCTATGGTTTGATCCTGCCGTCAGCTTAATTGTTACTGCTGTGATCATTGCTGGAACTTGGAAGCTGCTGCGCGAATCGTTTAACCTAATTATGGATGCCGTCCCAGAGGGAATTGAACCCTTAGCAGTCCGAACTTATTTGGCTGAACTATCGGCTGTATCGAGTGTTCATGATCTCCACATCTGGGCAATGAGTACAACTGAAACAGCATTGACTGCCCACTTAGTGATGACCGATGGGCATCCCGGTGATGAATTCCTGGCGCAAGTTTATCAGGGACTACACGATCGCTTTGATATTGAACATGCAACGCTGCAAATTGAACTAGGCGACTCGCCGATTCCCTGTGCTTTAGCCCCCGACACTATCGTTTAATGTGAAGCCTATCAGCTACTCTACAAAGAGACAAGCGTCTCATTTATCGCTGCTGACCCGACTGCTGAACCTGCTGAATGAACAATAGCGTCTGTTGATAGCTGTCACTATCACCCTGCTGTTGAAACAAGCGAGCTGCTTTTTGTAAGTCTGAGATAGCGTCAGACGGTTTGCCCGTCTCGGCGTACAGCAAACCTCGACTGCCAAAGGCTCCAGCTAACGTTGGATCAAGCCGAATTGCCTCAGTGTAGTCTGCGATCGCCCCTGAGACATCTCTTGATTCAGTCCGAGCTTTGCCTCGATTGTAGTGAGCATCAGCGTTGTTAGGGTCAATTTCGATTGCCTGGTCTAGATCTGCTATTGCTTGAGCAAGATTACCTGCCATCGCATACAGGACACCTCGACCGTTATAAGCTTCTGCGTAGTTTGGATTCAGTTGGATTGCTTTATTGAGGTTGGCAAGTGCTTCAGTGGTGGCATCTAAGTGAGTTTGGGCTTCGCCTAGGTTGTAGTAGGCTTCAGCGCTACCAGAATCTTTCTGAATCGCTGTTTGGAAATCAGCGATCGCCCGGTTGTAGTCCGCCAAGTTGTGATAAACCTCTCCCCGCTTGATATAAGCCTCAGTATGATTTGGGTCAATCCGGAGCGCTTGAGTATAGCTAGTGATTGCACCCTGGTTGTCACCCTGCTTTGCCTCCTGTGTACCTTGGCGGATGAGATCTATAGTTGTAGGCTGGCTAGAGCGACCCACGCCTGCTACTAGTTGAAGAGGTTGAGCTTGGACAGGAAGAGCTACTTCACTTACTAAAGTGGTCAATCCGAGGAATGCGATCGCACTGTACTTCAATCTCATTAATCTCATCGCTAATTCTCCTGATGTCCACAGCATGTCCACAGCCTTACTTAGTCTCACTATAAGAGTTTGTATCGCTGTTGGGTAAAAATCTCAAAGTCTTATTCACGCGTCCTGAGTATCTCAACGATTTTGACATAACCTGCCGACTCATTGTTTTATGCTTTAATCTGACCTAACCTCAAGTAAATTAGGGTGTCATTTACTAACCCATGCAATTCGACCAGGACAACAATTGTCTACTTATCCTGACGACCTCGAACCGGATTTAACTCAATCCCCAATGCTTGAAATTGTTATGCAGAAAATTAATCATTCTCTCACCTCAAAGCAAGCCGATCGACTACTCCAGCGAGGACTATTGCTCGAATACTTAACGCTAGGGTGGAATGTGGTCGGTACGGCGATCGTCATTGCTGCTGCACTTCCCACTCGTTCGATCGCTCTAGTGGGTTTCGGTCTAGATTCTCTCATTGAAATTGGAGCTTCTACAGTAGTGGTTTGGCAGTTGAGCGGCAGTCATAACCCTCATCGGGAACAGCTGGGACTCCGTTTAATTGGCACATCGTTCTTTGCGATCGCCACCTATGTTCTGGTAGCGTCAGCGAGTACGCTTTTAGCTCAAGCCCGTCCCGAAAATTCTCCCCTAGGCATTGGTTGGTTAACCGCCACCTTCCTGGTGATGCTGGCATTAGCTGCTGGAAAAGCGCAGACGGGGAAAAAGCTCAATCATGCAGTACTAAAAACAGAAGCCCGCGTTACTCTGGTCGATGCGTACCTCGCGGGTTCTGTTCTTGTAGGTTTACTCCTAAATCAATTTTTCGGTTGGTGGTGGGCTGACCCGATCGCTGGTTTGGTAATCGTGTTCTATGGCTTTAGGGAAGGCTGGCACGCTTGGGTAGAAAGCAGCCATCTGTAGAGTTGAGTTTAGGATCACTCATCATCGCTCGTGCTAAATCATGCAGTCACTTAAGCAGCTTGCTAGGAAATTGAAAAATGAGGTTTACGCAGTCTATTTGGCAAGCAAAGATAGCCGCACTCCCTGGTATGCAAGGCTGCTAGCCATTGTGATTGTTGCCTATGCTTTTAGTCCGATCGATTTGATTCCCGACTTTATTCCTATCCTGGGATATCTAGATGACTTAATTTTAGTGCCAGCGGGAATTTGGTTCGTGACTCAGCTCATTCCCCCTCATGTCCTAGCTGAGTGCAGAGAGCGATCGGCAGCAATGAAATCTCAGGGTAAACCCAAAAACTGGATTGCTGCTGGGGCGATCGTTCTGCTCTGGTTATTGTCTGGAGTTTTAATTGCACTCTGGTTAAAGCGTTTTCTCAAGTGGTAAACAAGCTTGTAAGGTTTGCACAAGTTGTGACTTATTCCATTACACCAGCGTGGTAATCCGCTAGTACTAACTCATGTCCCACATCTTATATTTCTGGGTGATTAATCCGATCGCACTTTTGAACGACGTACCTGCCTTGCCTGAAGCCAAAGAATGACTAGAATACTGAATAAAGTGTAAATTCCAATAAGAATTAATAGCATCCAATCACCGATAAACCAATTAAATCCCAATCCTTCACCCAGCCAAAAAGTACCATAGGACAGCAACAAAACTCCTGCACTGAGCTTTAGCAAAACATCTGGTACTTTAACTAAATGACCGTGAAGGGCTAAAACGACAGCAACGGTCAATAGCAACGCTAGTACTGTCCCTTCCAAGGCTTCAGTCCATGCTCCGGATGCCAAAGCCAAAGGTAAAGCAACTAGCACAACTTCCAAGGTTTCCAGCGCAGAACTTTTGAACATGATCGCAAAGTTAAGGCGGCTGAATCGTCGCTGCTGCTGTTCTAAATGAATTCCTTCACCTTCCAGAGGATCAACAATCCAACCCGCCCGCTTATGGTTTGCCTGTCGCAAAATAGCTTTTTTATACCAACCCCAGCCAAACCAAATCAGCACAATTCCAATCATAATTTGCAGCAAGTAGAGCGGAATAACCTGTAAGCCAGCCCCTAAAAATGCGGCGGCAACTCCAACAGCAATCAGTCCCGTAATGGTTCCCCAAACTGCTTCTCTTGGATAGCCAGAACGGGCGATCGCATAAGCAATAGCCGCAGTCTCGAAGAACTCTACGCTGGCACCCCCCAATACGGTCACAAATACACCTGAGTTCATAGTTGCAATCCCTTTGCTCGTTAATAAGTGGAATCAATAACCATCAGATCAATCAGGCAGATTTTTCTACGTGACATTATTTTCTACCTAACTGCCTGTAATAGAGGAGTGGCTTATTGTCAGGCGACTCCATAATGGTGGGAATACCAAGTCCTATGTATCGGGTGGTTCCCACTGCCCAAATTGCGATCGCAATCATCACACCGCCAATCATAGGACGAAAGGGCGGGTAGGCATTTTTAGACTTAAAGAAATGTTTAACTTTATTAAGTAGTCGATAGAAAGTGAGTTGAGATAAAAAACTTTAAATCATCGTGGCGTTTTAAAGCTGTTGCGTTTTAAGGCTTGATATCTAACGCTCCAACCTTGTAGATATGAAAGTTAACTGCTGAAGTTAGCGCTGGGAGGATGCTTGCCACTCCTTTAGGACGTGTTCCAGCAGTACTTGAAGGCTCGGTAAACAATTCGCCAATTAGTCTGACTGTAGAACCGTAGAGCCGGGTTAATCTTAAATACTTTAATTTGCATGAAAATCGTTTTCCTAAAAGCCAAAAGTCAATACTTCAACGACGCTCTTTGACAAAGCATCAATCTAAACATGAAGTAGAAACTATTAGCCTTGAGGGCGGTTCTCTGGTCGCGCCAGAAGGTGAGTTCCATCACCATGCATTCAAACATAGCAAGGCAACTGAAATTTTACAAGCAAAACTAACTTAAATTCCTGAAATCCTGACATGAGAACAGATTATATGCAATTTACCTTTTAGGGGAAAAGGAGTAACACTGCTGGCATTAGGGTACTCAAACAACCGGAGAGCTTCTAATATAGTGGTTTGAAGAAGATCGTGACTGACTTAAATTTCACTTGTATCAGCAATAGACAATCATTTATTGCCTGAAAAGATTCTAGTCATTAGTAAGAGCGATCGCGTTGTTAAGATCTCCTTGCAAAAAATCATAGGCTCCATCTGGTTAATGAGATAGAATTCGTCTAAAGTACCTAAATGCTATGGCATAACCTTTGGAACACGATCTTCTTAGGGATGACATTATTTGATTCTCAGTCCTATACTGAACTTTTACCCTTAGTCTTGTTTCAACAAAAATTGAAGCGATAAAACTTGATGAGCCAGGTATCCACCCTATCCGCTAATTCAGTTGCAGCAGGTTTCCACGCTCTTTCTGAGCCACTTCGAGTACAAATTCTGGATCTGCTGCGGACAAAAGAACTCTGTGTTTGTGACTTGTGTGAGGCGTTAGAAGCCACACAATCCAAGCTATCATTTCATCTCAAGGTGTTGAAGGAAGCCAAGCTAGTGCGATCGCGTCAAGAAGGACGCTGGGTTTACTACAGCCTCAACTTGCCACAGTTTGTCGTATTGGAGCAGTATCTAGCGGAATATCGTCGCTTCAGTCCCATCATGTCTGCTCCCCCTTGTGGCGATTAACCTGCTTCATTCAGTAGGTTTTCTAAACTTGACATTTCAATAATTTTTATTTCATTTGCTCTAACTTCTAAAGCTTTCAGGTTGACGCATCAATCAAAATTGATGTATTAATAGATATATCAATATTTTTATATACAAGCGTGAATTTTCAGGAATCTAGTTTCCTAGCACCAAATTTTCACGCGACTGGAGGCTTATGATTTTTCAAGTCGGCAAAACGTTTAAAGCTCAAGCTATCCTTACTTTTTTCGCTCTCGCTCTATCAGCCTGTAGTGCGCCTACTCAATCAAAGGGGGATAGCCGAATCCAGGCAAGCCCAGTTTCTCAAACAACAACATCAATCAAAATTGATGGCTCCAGTACAGTTTATCCCTTAACCGATGCTGTTGCTAAAGCCTTCAAACAGGCAAATCCAGGAACGGAAGTAGATGTTGCTTTTTCAGGCACGACGGGTGGCTTTAGAAAGTTCTGTGCAGGTGAAACGGATATTAACGATGCCTCTCGTCCGATCTCAACTGAAGAAATTGCAGCCTGTCGGCAGACAGGGATTCGATTTATTGAAATCCCAGTAGCTTTTGATGCATTAACCGTTGCGGTCAATCCTCAGAACACCTGGGCACAATCGATGACCGTAGAAGACCTCAAGAAAATGTGGGAACCTGCCGCTGAGGGCAAAATCAAAACCTGGAATCAAATTCGCCCTGATTTCCCCAATCGACCCTTATCACTTTATGGAGCGGGTGGAGACTCTGGCACTTATGATTACTTTGCCGAAGTCATCACAGGTGGAGCAAAACTCCGCAGTGACTACACGGGCAGTGAGGATGATACTGTCCTGGTGCGAGGAGTTGAAAACGGTCCAAATGCACTGGGCTTTTTTGGTTTCGCCTACTATGAGCAAAATCAGAACAAACTGAAAGCAGTTGCGATCGACGATGGTCAGGGCAAAGGGGCGATCGCGCCATCGCGTGAAGCTGTGGAGAAGGCACGATATCAACCCTTATCTCGCCCGTTATTCATCTACATTAATCTGCCAAAAGCTCAGCAGAACCAAGATTTAGCGAACTTTGTAACGTTTTACATGAACAATGTGCAACGCACTGTTCAAACTGTTGGTTATATTCCCTTACCCGCAGCAGCTTATGAAATTGGCAAGGGTCATGTTTACAGAGGCGAAGTTGGCACAGCGTATGACGGAAAATCACAGCCCTACTTGACTATTCAGGAAGTTCTTCAAAAAGAGCAAAAGTTTTAGATCAATCAAGAACAGTTTCGGTTGACCAAAATTTGAGTAGTTGTCTTTAACTTTTACAAGGATCTCGATGAGCCAAGCTGTCAATCAATCTATTTACAAACGTCTCTCATTTCTCGATCGCTATCTGACTCTATGGATTTTTCTAGCAATGGCGATCGGGGTGGCATTAGGCTACTTCGTTCCTAGTGTGGAACAATTCGTTAATCAGTTTCAAGTCGGGACAACCAACATTCCGATCGCCATTGGTTTAATTTTGATGATGTATCCGCCACTGGCTAAAGTGCGGTACGAAGAATTGGGTGATGTCTTTCGCAACGGCAAAATTCTGGGTGTATCGCTACTGCTCAATTGGGTAGTTGGTCCCATTCTGATGTTTCTGCTAGCAATCACATTTCTCAGAAGCTATCCAGAATACATGGTGGGGCTAATTCTGATTGGGTTAGCTCGTTGTATTGCAATGGTTGTCGTCTGGAGCGACTTGGCGCGAGGCAACACCGAGTACACGGCTGGACTGGTTGCTTTTAACAGCATCTTTCAGGTTATCTTCTACAGCCCGTTTGCCTGGTTTTTTCTGAGCGTGTTACCGCCGATGTTTGGTTTGCAGGGCAGTGTTGTGAATGTCAGTATTGCCGAGATTGCCAAAAGCGTCTTCATTTATTTAGGCATTCCTTTCTTAGCGGGATATTTCACTCGCTTCTTCTTAGTGAGAGCGAAGGGTAAAAGCTGGTATCACGAAGAATTTATTCCTAAAATCAGTCCCATTACACTGATCGCGCTGCTGTTTACGATCGTGGTGATGTTCAGCTTGCAAGGAGAAAAGATTGTACAGATTCCGCTTGATGTTTTGCGAATTGCCGTTCCGTTGGTCATTTACTTTGCTGTCATGTTCTTGTTCAGCTTCTACATGGCGTGGCGAGTTAAAGCAGACTACTCGAAAGCCGCCAGTGTTGCGTTCACTGCCACAGGCAACAACTTTGAACTAGCGATCGCTGTTGCTGTTGCGGTGTTCGGGATTAACTCCGGTGCTGCTTTTGCCGCAGTCGTCGGACCGTTAGTGGAAGTACCTGCTTTGATTGCGCTCGTCAATGTGGCGTTCTGGTTTGAACGGCGCTATTTCAAAAGTCCTAAATCGACAGGGCTGTGATTCTAAACTTTAAGAGACATTTAACTATGAAGCGTGTGATGTTTGTTTGCAAAAAGAATTCGGCTCGCTCTCAGATGGCAGAAGGGTTTGCTAAACACTTAGGAACCGGAAAGATCGCGGTGACAAGTTCGGGGCTGGAAGCAAGTCAGGTCAGACCCGAAGCGATCGCCACCATGAAAGATGTTGGTATTGACATTAGCCATCAGACCTCAAACCCCTTGAGTGATTTCAACCCAGAAGATTTTGATGTGGTCATCTCTCTCTGTGGCTGTGGGGTCAATTTACCGCCAGAATGGGTCACGCGAGACGTATTTGAAGACTGGCAACTGGATGACCCAGCCGAGCAACCTGAAATCTTTCCGAGAGTGCGGGATGAGGTGAGAGAACGAGTAACTCGATTGATTGAATCACTTGAAATGGCTCCTGTAGGATAAGGGTGATTGCAATGGAATCAGTAACAAATCAGCCAATTCAAGAAAATTTGTGGTGGGTCATTCCAGGCAAACTAGCAGGAGTGCGAAAACCAACCGTAGAGGAAATTGCTGAGTTAAAAGCAACGGGTGTTGGAGCGATCGTCTCTGTGATGGATGATCCCTCAAATCTTGATTTGTATGAGCAAGCAGACCTTCCTTACTGCTGGCTGCCCACAAAAGGAGGGACTGCACCTAGCCCCGAACAGCTTCAGAAACTCCAGAAGTTTATAGAGCAGCAAAATCAACTAGGTAATGGAGTTGCGGTTCACTGCACCAGCGGCAATCGTCGCACTGGAACAATGCTGGCGGCTTACTTGATCAACATGGGGTTATCGTATGACAAGGCGATGCAAGTGATTCAAACTGCTAACCCTAATGCTGAGTTGCGAGAAGCTCAGACCACATTTTTACAGAAGCTGGCAGGAGAATCATTAAGTGATGACGTTTAACCATTCCCCTAGAATTTTGTTTTTGTATGGCTCCCTGCGCGAACGTTCCTACAGCCGATTAATGGCAGAGGAAGCGGCACGCATCATTCAAGAATTTGGGGCTGAAGTTAAATTCTTTGATCCGCGTGAACTGCCGATTCATGGCAGTGTGCCGGAGACTCACCCCAAGGTGCAAGAACTGCGGGAGTTGAGCCTGTGGTCGGAAGGGCAAGTCTGGTCTAGCCCAGAGATGCACGGGCAGATCACGGGCATTATGAAAAACCAAATTGACTGGATTCCTCTCAGTATTGGAGCAGTCAGACCTACCCAAGGTCGAACTCTAGCAGTCATGCAAGTGAGTGGTGGGTCGCAGTCCTTTAATGCAGTTAATACCTTGAGGCTTTTGGGACGCTGGATGCGAATGTTCACGATTCCCAACCAATCATCAGTCGCAAAAGCCTATCAGGAATTTAATGAAGATGGAACCATGAAAGATTCGGCTTACCGCGATCGCGTCGTTGACGTGATGGAAGAACTCTACAAATTCACCCTCCTGCTGCGTGAACAGGTGGACTATCTAACCGATCGCTACAGTGAACGCAAGGAGAAAGCCGCCAAACAAATAACGGAAGTTGCAAATAAAGCACTGGAAGTTAATACCAGTCAAAGTTCTTAATGCTCTTGATACTTCAACACTGAACAAAGTCAATTGTTGAGATATTTCGTTTTATCAAACTCTCCAGTTTGTCCCAGCCCTATGAATACGCCCTCACACTTCTTGATGACAGCGGCATTAGACAAAATATTGCCAAGAGTACCTATTCATCAACAGGCGCTTTTACTGGGTTCTGTTTCTCCAGATCTGCCTCTATGGATTCTTTCGCTAGGCGGTATTGTCTACTATCACTTCATTTTGGGCTGGAGCCTAGCCGCAACCACGCGCCTGATGTTTGCAGATTTATACTTTCATAATCCCTTCTGGCTTGCCTTTCACAACCTGCTTCATGCACCGTTTCTATTGCTGCTGGGTATTGTGGTTGTTTGGAGAAAACGGCGCAATATCAATTCCATCCATCGTTGGCTTTTTTGGTTTCTGATTGCCTGTCTTTTTCACTCGATCGTTGATGTTTTCACCCATGTTGATGACGGACCACTCTTGCTTTTTCCATTAGATTGGACAACTCGGTTTCATAGTCCAATTAGCTATTGGGATGCTCGCTATTATGGCAAACAGTTTCAGCAGTTTGAAATTACGCTTAATGGGCTACTCCTAATTTATCTAACTAGAGCCTGGGGTTATCGATTTGTCGTAAAGATAATTAATCAATTACAAAAAGGGAGGTGAAGATCTATCGAAAATTCGGTTACGGCATATTAAAAAATGGGTAGCACAGTTCTCTCTATCAAAAATTATAGAATTATAGTAAACAGTTACCAGTAGAGGAGTTTGCAACGTGTTGATGAGGATGGATGTGAGGTTCGTTCGTTAGGATGCCTGGATGGTGGTCGTGTTGATGGGTTTCATCGTGGATATGCTCGTGGTCATGCCAGATGCTACCAGGAACCTGCTCATTCCCCTTGGGTGAAAGTAGGAGGTGGACAAGCGCCAGAAGTACCAAGCCAATCAAACTACCGTAGAGAAATTCAGACTCTTTGAAATAACTTCCTAACCATCCTGCCAACGGATAAGAGACTGCCCACCAAAGATGACTCCAGGCAAATTGGGCACCATAAACTCTGCCTTGAGCCGCTTTAGGAGTGCGATCGGCAATCAATGTTTGAGCCGATACGTTGACACAAGTCTGACCTGCCCCTGCAATCAGCCACAGGATCATCAGTAGTCCTAGCTCTGCGTGGTTTGCAGGCAACAGCGCGATCGTGATTAGTGTGGCTCCAATCAGAATTAGTGTGGTTCTAGCCCAGCGCTGGCTGAATGATCCAACGATAACTGCGGCGATCGTTGCTCCAATGCCAAAAGCTCCCATCACCCAGCCATACTGTACGCTGCTCAACTCAAGCGTGCCCTCTACATAGCCTATTGTGTTAACCAGAATTTGCGCTCCGGTGACAGATGCCACTAACTGCATTGCCAAGGCATACCGGAGAGGGGCATCTGCAAATAAACGAGTGGTTCCATCTTTGATATCTCGCCAAGTTCTACTAGTTGTGCGCGGCTCAGATGCAACTTGCTCAACCTTGAGTTGACCAGGCAGAGTCGCAATTAAGATCGCTGCAATTAGGAATGTTCCAGCATCGAGAAAGAACACCTGACGTGCTCCAATGAATGCTGCTACCGCACCTGCGACACCAGGACCTAGAACGCCTAGTAACTGGAACGTGGCACTGGAAAGGGCGATTGCCTGGGGATAATCATTCTGATTCGTGACAAAGGGAATGGTTGCCTGATAGGTTGGTGTGAAGAAAGCATAGAAGACATTAAGAGCCAGCACCAGCACATAAATTTGCCAGATCTGGGTGACAAACGGCAGCAAGCTGACAATGAGCATTCGGGCTAAATGAGTCACGAGCATGATGCGTTTGCGGTCAAAGCGATCGGCAAGTGCTCCCGCCAAGGGCGCAAGCAGAACAAAGGCAGTGACACGCAATGTCAACGCTGTGGAAAGCACGATCGCCGAATCCTTGCCAGCCAGTTCAAAAGCAAGCAGTGCCAGACCGACCCAAGTCAAGGCATCTCCTAACAAATTTGTGGTCTGAGCCGTATAGAGTCGTGCAAAGACAGGATTTCTAAGACTTTGAAATAAACGAAAGGTACTCATCTTTCCCTTTTTGATAGATTAAAGTTGTTTTTTGTGGGGGGATACTCTTGAATCCATTTCTACAAATCAACTTTGGAAATATCCCCCAGAGGGGCATTTATATTCTAAGAGTCCATAAGGCAAGAAAGCAGGATGACGGTAAAAGTATTCTGATTAACCTCTGAGCAATCGCAACCCACTCAACGTCACCACGACGGTAGAGCCTTCATGTCCCAGAACACCGAATGGCAGCGTGATATTGCCAGCAAAATTTAGAACCAACAACACCAACACAAAACTGAGAGCAAACACAATATTTTGCTTGACAATCCTTTGAGAACGACGACCTAAACGAATGGCGTGTTCTAATCTTTCCAGGCGACCTGCCATCAACACAATGTCTGCGGTTTCTAAGGCGACATCACTGCCTGCTCCCATCGCAATTCCTACTGATGCTTGGGCTAAAGCAGGGGCATCATTGACGCCATCACCCACCATTGCCACCGTCTGATACTGCTTCTGAAGTTGTCGAATGACATTAACTTTATCTTCTGGCAGAAGTTCTGCGTAAACCTGATCTACTCCCAGCTGTTGAGCAATGCTGTGGGCAGTGCGTGAGTTATCCCCAGTCAACATGACGATTCGCTTAATTCCTAAACGCTTCAACCGGGCGATCGCTTGTACCGCTGAAGGTCGCACTGTATCGGCAACCGCAATAATGCCCAGAATCTCTCCCCCGTATGCAACCCATACCACTGTTTTTCCCTCTCCTTCCCACTGCTGACTTTGCTCAACCAGGGAATTGGATACATGCTTAGCTTGTGCTTGAACAAAGGTTGCCTTGCCGACAACTGCTGTTTGACTATCAATCACTCCAGTAATTCCCTGCCCGACTTGAGCTTGTCCATTGATAGCTTCTGCCCAAGTTAAATTTTGCTGACGGGCAGCCTGCACGATCGCATTCCCAATAGGATGCTCTGATAAACTCTCTAGCGCCGCAGCGATCCGAAGTAATTGATCTCCGAGCTTCTGAGTTGCCATGACATGAACGACTTGAAGTTTTCCAGTGGTCAGCGTTCCCGTTTTATCGAAGGCGATCGCCTGGACTCGCCCAATCTTTTCCAGTTGTGCCCCGTTCTTGAACAAAATTTCATGCCGCGCCCCATTAGCAATTCCAGACAACAGAGTCGGCATAATGGATGCCATCAAAGCACAGGGTGAAGCAACAACTAGAAAAATCAATGCTCGATAAATGGTATCTTCCCAACTCCAGCCCAATAGAAAGGGAGGTAGAATGCTCAGCAAGATACCTGTAATTACAATGACTTTTGCGTACCCGCGTTCAAATCGCTCAATGAACTGCTGAGAAGGCGGGGCTTCATTTTGAGCCTGCTGGACAAGACGAATTACCCGTTGAATTAAGCTGCTCTCTGGCGGTTGATGAATCTTCAGCCGTAGCGCACCGTTGCCATTAATTGTGCCTGCAAAGACTTCATCACCGATCGCTTTCTCAACAGGGATAGACTCGCCTGTAATTGAAGCTTGGTCTAGTGTACTGAACCCTTCTATGACTAAACCATCAGTCGGCACTAATTCTCCTGGTTTGACTAGAACTTGATCGCCAATCTTTAATTCTGCGATCGCTACAGTTCGTTCCCGTCCATTCAGCAACACTCGTGCCGTATCAGTGGTGAGACTCATTAGCCCTTGAATACTGCGCTCTGTTCGCCGCATCGCGTATCCTTCCAGTGCGCCACTAATAGCGAAGATCAAAATTAAGATCGCACCATCCACAATCAAGTAATACTCCCGCCGCCATAGTCCTAAGCTTGCTGCTCCCAAAGCTGCCACAATCATTAACAGGTCTACATCTAGTTCTTTTTCGGCAAACAGAGTCGTTAATCCTTCGCGGGCACTATCAAACCCGCCTACCACATAGGCAGCAGTGAGAATAAATAGGGCAACTCCAATCCAACCTAGATTAAGAGTTTGCCAACCTAGGAAAACTAGGACAGCGCAAGTCAGAGCGGCGATCGCATCTGGGTGTTCCTTCAGGATGTTCGGGAAGCGAGGAGTCGAGGGAGCAGCAAAAGCCATTTTTGAAAAAGTTGTAATGGATACTTTTTCAGCTTAAACATTGACATTAGTGTCAATGTCAATGTTTTGGTTAAACTAACACTATGAAAACTGAACACCTGACTATTAAAGAACTGACAGAAGCGGTTAGCGGTGGCGTTACGCCTCGGATGGTGCGGCACTACCATACGTTGGGATTACTGCCCCAAGCGCAGCGTTCAGAAGGCAACTACAGACTTTATACTCAGCAAGATGTTCAGCAATTACAACGAGTGGTCGCCCTGAAGCAGCAAGGATTTCAGTTGTCTCACATTCGCCAATTATTAGAGAGCCACTCAGAGACAGCGACTGATCCAACCTTACTGGCTCAATTGCAGCATCAATATCAACGGGTGATACTGCAAATTACGCAATTGCGGCAGACGGCATCGGCGCTAGAAGGATTGCTGGGGCGCGATCGTGATTGCCAAACCGCGCAAGCAAAAGCCCTGGCACAACTCAAACAGTTAGAAGTAGAAGCCCAAGAGGGCTTAGGTAAACTAGACGAGATTTGGACAAATTTAGATGTAGAAACAGAGACTCACCCTGAAGCCTTTCCAGAATCTTTACAGCGCCTACTTCCCGATCTATCTCATTACTCTGAGATTACTGTCCATCTACTGCATCAACTTGTGCTGGCGTGTGGAGATGTTAGCCTGGTCAACTTCGTTCGCTTTAGTGCAGATGCGATCGCCACTTCCCGAAAAGCACTTAGCACTGGGTGTACCATTGTCACAGATTTACCCGCGATTGCAGCCATGCTAGATCAAACACGATTGGCACATTTAGAGTGTCCGGTCGAGACCTTGATCAATGACCCTCATGTGACTGGCGCAACCGAAGCAGAGCAGGCATTTTGGGATCATGATCTCTGGCAAAAACGATTGCAACAGATTCCAAAAGGGTGTGTATTAGTCATTGGCTATGCTCCCTCAGTCCTGCTGACTGCTTGTAAGCTGATTGAGCAGCGGCAAATTCAACCTGCTCTAGTGATTGGAATGCCGATCGGGTTTAGCCATGCTCCCGCAGCAAAGCGACGGTTAATGAAAACACAAACTCCCTATATCACTCTTCAAGGAAGTTTAGGAGGTGGACTTTTAGCAGCGGTTACTTTGAATGCATTGGTTGAAACATTGATTGAAAAACCAGATTGCCACTGTTACTTGTCGCGTCCGTAGTCTCACTTCTCAATACAAACCCAGAATTTATAAAATTGTTGAGACAGATTGCTCTTGTCCAGATGTGACCACGCAAATTGTAAGAGTGCGATCGGCACTTAATCGAGTTGCTCAAGTTGTCTTAAATTTAGAGACGATCGCTTTAATGCATTATTATTCCCCGCGCTAAAGCTAGATGATGTTGCTGATGATGACTACCGCTGACTAGCAAACCCCAAAAACCTAACACCCTAATATGCTCTGATTGCGGGACTGCTTCACTGATGACTGTAAGCGTTACTCCTTCAGAAAGTGAGGCGGTTGTCGCCTGCCAACCATTCAATTGATTGAGTTCTTTTGCTTGGTTAGGAACTAGGCGTCGAATCGCTTCTTGGGTACGCCCTGTTCCAGTCACCTGCATCTCTAGACCGCCATCTACTTCATGCTCTTCAACCACAGCATTAAGAGTGACTTCATTCATATCGATCAGATGTTCACGTAAAGCAGCAAGATTGACCCGGCTCCAGTCTGTAGCAGGGTCGGCTTCCAGAATTGCTACAACCTCTTGCATTGCTCCAAAGGCATCTTGCCCAGGCAAAGTAGGAGTCCTGCTAGTCATGGGCATACCTGTCGCCTGATGATTTGTATGATTTATCTGAGAGAGAACGCTGTTGCTATTGAGTACGCTCAGGGCACCCACACTACTTACCACACATACAGCCGCTAAACCCATTGCCCGATATTGATGGTTGCTCATCTCTAAAAGCCTTACTGCTAGACTGTCAGCCTTCAATCTAGGTCTGTGTTGTCGCCTCTCCTATGATTACAATCATATTTTTAGCAAAGTAACTTGATTTGCCGTCGATGCCGACTTAAACATCCCTCTTTCTCAAGCTGTGCCAAGCTCCGGTAAAAAGCTTCGTGGGTTAACCCAATATCACTGGCGACATCTTTCAAAGGGCGATCGAAGACAATCAAAG
>JBBRCV010000051.1:0-25440 GCA_038204505.1 Elainellales cyanobacterium | reverse complement strand
CGTGTCTTCTAAGAACGCCTATCTAATTGTCGCGTGACAATAAGCCTTACTATTGAGAATATCCTCAACAATTGAGCTTGTTGATAATGGTTCTAGAAGGTATGCAGGGCTGAGCAACGAGAAATCGGGGCTTCCAGCGATTTCTTATCCCGAACTCACGTTAAGTAGGCACACAACGGCACCAGGGCTGAGGGCATCCATTCCATAAAACGGTGATAGTGACCAGCCCTGGAAAAGCTGAGTGCCAGTGAACCTTGACCATTTGGGTGTAGAACGCCTTGAAATTCCGATAGGCTGAGGAGTGAAAGGCAATCAGGATGGTCAGGGTCTCACTCAAAGTCAAGCTGCGGGAGCGTCGCCGCCGAGGCAAGTCATCTGACAATGATTGCTGCTGAAAACGTGGCTCAAACTCACGGCAAAAATCATCGACGTGGCAAAACAAAGCTTCTAGACTAAACATGGGCGGGTAGATAGTTGAGAATTAAGCACTTTCAGCTTATCTACTCCGCCCTTTTTTATCCCGAACTCACGTTGAGTAAGCTCCCGCTTTGGCTGAGGCGGACTAGGTTTTCTCCAGGCACTGCCGCGATCGTAATTTGCCCGCCAGGAGCCGATAGCTGTCCTGTATTGACGACAATTCCGCCCAACAGCGATAGAGCTTGTCCAGCCGAAACGCTCAAATTGCCTGCATTGAGGATGGCTCCAGGCTGGCTGAGGGCAAAGGCAAAGCGATTCGGATCACCCACTAAATCAGCATAGTTTTGACCGCTGATCGCATTGAAACCACCTGAACCAAACCCGATACTGGTGGCGGTAGTGGCGGTAAAAGCAGCCGGAATGTTGAGACGGGCACTTGCTCCGAAAATAATGCTGCCGGATTCATCAGGAATAAATTAGAATTGCCGCCCGTCACCTGCAATAAACCGTTGATAACGGAGGCATTGCCGCCAACCACCCGCGTCAAAATGTTGCGGATTTCTGGATTGGACTGGAAATTGGCAATTTGATCCCGACTCAATCCAAATTCTTCAAAGCTGTGAAATAGGTTTCTGCCATCGCGCGATCGCTGCCCACCGTTAATATCGAAGCGATCGCCGTTGTGAGTTACATGAGTTTGGGTACCTGCTTGACTGACAAAACTATTGGAGGCTGGGACAAAGACTAGGCGGGAGGCAGAGGCTAGTTTAAGCTGATAAGTTACCACACAAATTGGCAATCACTATGACTACCACTTCCCGCCTTTATGATGCAATGAATGCTTTCCTGAGTCAATGTGACATTCAGTGGCGCGATATTCGCCACTTAAAAACGCTCTGCTGGATGATGGTCGGCATGATTGAGAGCCAAAACGTCCATCTCAACGGCTTTGGCGTCTATATTAACAGTCGTGCCCAGTACGCCCAATCCCACCAACGCCGATTTTGGCGATGCCTCGCCAACCGTCGCATCGATATCTCTGCAACTCACCAAGCTCTGATGAGACAAGCGTTATCAGCATGGGGCAAAAAACGACTGTATTTGAGTTTAGATACGACGATGGTGTGGAATTACTTCTGCATTATCTGGGTCGGTGTCGTCTATCGGGGACGCACGGTCGTTGTTGCTTGGCGGATCGTCCCACAAGCCAGCAGTACCGTCAAGTTATGGGCGATTCAACGGGTGCTGCGACAAGCTGCACGGATCGTTCCGGCAGCAGTGGAAGTCGTCCTTTTAGCCGACAGAGGCTTTGCCGATGGGAAGTTTATGAAATATCTCCGAGACACCTTGCGTTGGCACTTCCGCATTCGGATTAAACGTTCTTTTCAGTTTCAACTAGACGGGCAATGGCACCAGGTTTCATCTGTTTTCCTACAACCGGGGCAAGCCTATTTCACCCCAGCGATTGCCATTGGTAAAACCAGACCTTACGGGGATGTCTATTTAGCCTTTGCTCATGACCGCCCAAGTGGTGAAGATTGGGTGATTGTCAGCGATGAACCGACGACCCTTCAGACCTTTGCCCAATATCGCTTGAGGTTTCAAGTGGAAGAATCATTTTTGGATTTGAAATCAAACGGTTTTAATCTGGAGGCATCCCGGCTGCGAGACAAGTTTGCCCTGTCCCAACTGTGTGGGGTAATCGCCCTGACGACGCTATGTTTGTGTTGCAAGGCACGCAAGTCGTGACCTCTGGAAAGCGTCGATTCGTCGACACTCATTGGAATCGCGGCATGAGTTATCTCAAGTTGGGTTGGAATTGGGTTCATCTTGCCCTGACTCGTCAGTGGGAGATTCAGATTTATCCATTCCTATCGAGTCTGCCTGACCCCGAACCTGCCTTTGCCTCTAATCGTCAACGGGAAAATGAGTTTAAGCGTGAATTCACTGTCCTCAGCCGCATTCCAGCTTCTTAGTTTTGTCAGTCAAGCAGGCTTAAGTAGTTACGTTATTTCTTAGTTTATATTAGTTTAGTTTATATCAGTTTAATTAAAAGGCAGAGTAGTAATGGCAGTCAATGACGATGTTCAGTTAGGTGAAAACATAAGGATTTTTCATCCACATCTTGTGAATCTTTATGGTTGTGTCGTTGGAGATGAGACAAAGATTGGTAGCTTTGTAGAGATCCAGAAAAACGTTCAGGTCGGAAATAGGTGCAAAATTTCATCTCACAGCTTTCTCTGTGAAGGCGTTGTTATTGAAGATGAAGTGTTTGTTGGTCATGGGGTAATGTTCACTAATGATCTTTGCCCGCGTGCTACAAATGAAGACGGCAGTTTGCAAGTGGAAGATAACTGGGAGGTCATTAAGACAATAGTGAAACGGTCTGCATCCATTGGCAGTAACGCTACTATTTTACCGGGAGTAACGATTGGCGAAAGAGCCTTGGTTGGTGCTGGCGCAGTCGTAACACAAAATGTTCCTGCCTACGCAATTGTGGCAGGAGTTCCGGCACGAGTGATTGGTGACGTACGTCAGCGCGACAAACTCTCAACAGAGATGGACGGTAGCTTAAGCGATACAGTCGGTAGATCAAAATAAATGTACATTTACTTTATTTAACAACATGTTATGGAAAATAACGTAAACATTGGTGTTATTGGCTATGGATACTGGGGTCCAAATTTGGTTAGGACCTTCTCAGAGATTCCTGGAGCAAAGGTAAGAACAGTCAGCGATTTCAACCCAGAGTTACTGGCAAAGGTTCAGGCTCGCTATCCGGCGATCGAGGTGACCACAGACTGCCAGGATATCTTTGCAGATCCTAAAATTGATGCTGTCGCGATCGCCACTCCTGTTTCTACTCACTTTGACTTGGCTCTAGCCGCGCTGAAGGCGGGCAAGCATGTGATGGTTGAGAAACCGATGACCGTTACGACTGAGCAAGCGCTTCGGTTGATTGACGAGGCGGAACGGCGTGATCGAGTGCTGCTGGTCGATCATACCTTTGTCTATACAGGTGCTGTGCGTAAGATGCATGAATTAGTCTCCAGTGGTGAACTAGGAGATATCCTTTACTACGACTCTGTGCGTGTCAACCTGGGTCTATTTCAACACGATGTTAATGTTCTTTGGGATTTGGCAGTTCATGACTTATCTATCATGAGCTATATTTTGCAAAGCAAACCCTGTGCTGTCTCAGCCACTGGGATCAGCCATGTCCCTGGTGGTCTAGAGAACATTGCCTATTTAACGTTATTTTTTGAAAACAATTTGATTGCTCATATTCACGTAAACTGGCTAGCACCTGTAAAAGTGCGACGCACCATGATTGGTGGTAGCCAGAAAATGATTGTATTCGATGATCTTGAACCGAGTGAAAAAATCAAAGTATATGACCGAGGAATCACCGTTAATAATGATGTCGAAAGTGTCTACCGAATGTTGATCGGTTATCGAACAGGAGATATGTGGGCACCCAAGTTAGACATGACCGAAGCCCTACGAACAGAGGGCTTACACTTCCTTGATTGTATTGAGCACGGAAAACGCCCTATCACAGGCGGAGATGCAGGCTTACAAGTCGTCAAGATTCTCGAAGCTGCAACTGAGTCGATGAAGAAGCAAGGTCAGTTAGTCGAACTGAATACCGTAGAGGTTGTAGCATGATTCCATTTCTTGATCTAAACTCTCAATACCTGAGTATTAAAGATGAAATTGATACTGCCGTTATCAAAGTTCTAGAAAGTACTCAGTTTATTTTGGGGAGCGAAGTTGCGGCTTTAGAAGAAGAGTTTGCTGAGTATTGCAGTGCAGAGCATGGGATTGCTGTTAATACAGGAACTAGTGCCCTACATCTGGCGTTGTTGGCAGCCGGAATTGGTCCTGGAGATGAAGTCATCACCGTACCATTTACGTTTATCGCCACGGTCGCCGCGATCGTTTACACCGGAGCGAAGCCTGTTTTCGTAGATATTGATCCGATTTCTTACACCATTGATGTCACTCAAATTGAGGCTGCAATTACTGAGCGGACTAAAGCCATTCTGCCTGTCCATTTGTATGGACAGGCAGCAGATATGGATCCAATTTTAAAGATTGCCCAGCGTCATAATCTGATCGTTATAGAAGATGCTGCTCAGGCTCACCGAGCAGAATATAAAGGTCGTCGCGTTGGAAGCATTGGTGATATTGGCTGCTTCAGCTTTTACCCGGGTAAGAATCTAGGGGCTTACGGTGAGGGTGGGATGGTGACTACCAACAATGCTGAATTTGACTCTACGATTCGTATGTTAAGAGACTGGGGACAGGAACGCCGATATAACCATGTGTTGAAAGGCTATAACTATCGGATGGATGGAATCCAGGGAGCCATTCTACGCATTAAGTTACGTTACTTAGATCAATGGACAGAGGCACGTAGAGCACACGCAACACAATATGATCACCTGCTGAAGGATTCAATGGTTAAGATCCCGATCGCGATGCCCTACAGCTATCACGTTTACCATATCTATGCTGTAAGAGTTGGCGATCGCACCGCACTACAGCAAAAACTGAGTGAGCAGGGTGTTCAAACAGGAATCCACTATCCCATCCCGGTTCATCTGCAACCTGCCTACTCAGACTTAGGCTACCCACTAGGAGCTTTTCCTTGTTCTGAATCGGCAGCTAGGGAAGTTCTTTCCCTGCCGATGTATCCAGAACTTACCTCTCAGCAGGTAGAAGCTGTAGGCAATATAGTAAGTGAGGAAACCAATGGTTGATGCGAGTGTTGCCAGGGTTGTTAAAGCAGTTCATGGCTTAGAAAAACATTTGCCAGATCCCGAGTTTGAAATTGGGTTAGCGCAATACATTCAGAGCCAATATGACGATCGCTCATTGTTAGAGTTATACGCTCGTTTCGTTGGTGGTGAAGGAGAGTTTGATGGTCTAATGCGGCGAACGATCTGGCGATCTGGTGCCCGAAGATGGGGTCATGGTATACAGATTGGCAGCGGTGTCGGGTTTAAGCATTTGGAAACATTTGAAATTGGCGATCGGGTGTTTGTCGGTTCACAAAGCTACATTCAAGGCAGATTCGATGGCACATGCCAGATTGGTAATCATGTTTGGATTGGTCCTCAAAGTTATTTGGATGCCCGTGCTTTGATCATTGAAGATTACGTGGGATGGGGACCAGGGGCAAAAGTCTTGGGTTCAGCGCACACTGGCTTACCGATTGACCTTCCTATTACCCAAACCGATCTAGAAATTAAACCAGTTAAAGTTGAAACCGGGGCTGATATCGGCATGAATGCGGTCATCTTACCCGGAGTGACAATCGGTAAAGGTAGTATTGTCGGAGCCGGAGCCGTTGTTACTAAAGATGTGCCACCTTATGCGATCGTTGCGGGTGTCCCAGCTAAGTTTCTACGTTGGCGGGAAGGATTTGAATCATTAGAAGAATCATCAAAAGGCTGTACGAAATATGCAGAATAAGCGCGTTTTGATTACTGGCGGTGCCGGTCTAGTCGGTTCCCACATTGCCGATTTACTGGTTAAAGAAGGAGTATCCGAGATTATTGTTCTAGATAACTTTACACGGGGTTGTCTGGCGAATCTGGCTTGGGCACAAGCAAATGGGCATGTAGTACTGGTTGAAGGAGATATCCGGGATCAAAAGCTTCTGGCAGACGTAATGCAAGGAGTAGAGTACGTGTTTCATCAGGCAGCCATCCGAATTACACAGTGTGCTGAAGAACCTCGTCTCGCGTTAGAAGTTCTAGCAGATGGCACGTTTAATGTCTTGGAAGCTGCCGTCAACGCGAAAGTTAAAAAGGTCGTTGCCGCCTCGTCCGCCTCAGTTTACGGTATGGCAGAAGACTTCCCTACCACTGAGTCTCACCATTCCTACAACAATCGCACAATTTACGGAGCTGCAAAGGTCTTTAACGAAGGATTACTTCGTAGTTTCCACGATATGTATGGCTTGGACTACGTGGCACTGCGCTATTTCAATGTTTATGGTTCTCGCATGGATATTCATGGAGTCTATACGGAGGTGTTGATTCGGTGGATGGATCGGATCATCGCTGGTCAACCTCCCTTAATTTTTGGGGATGGCGAGCAAACAATGGATTTTGTTTATATCGAAGACATTGCCAGAGCAAATATCCTGGCTGCGAAAGCAGATGTCACGGATGAAGTCTTTAATGTTGCCAGTGGTACAGAAACAAGCCTGAATGAGCTTGCCTACAGTCTGTTAAAGGTGATGGGATCGGATCTGAAGCCTGAGTATGGTCCAGAGCGAAAGGTCAATTCTGTGCAGCGTCGCTTAGCAAGCATAACCAAAGCTAAGTCTGTGCTCGGTTTTGAAGCAGAAATTTCCCTGGAAGAGGGTTTGACCCGCCTAGTAAATTGGTGGCGTGAACAGAAGAAATTGACGAAGGAAGCCAGTAATGTCTAAGCACATCCAGAATATCCCGATCGCCAAGCCCTGGGTTGGCGAAGCCGAAGCGGCAGCATCTAGCCGTGTCATTATGTCTGGCTGGCTAACTCAGGGACCAGAAGTTGCGGCGTTTGAGCAGGAGTTTGCAGCTTACGTCGGTGCGAAGCACGCCTGCGCAGTTTCTAATTGTACGACAGCCCTACATCTGGCGCTGTTGGCAGTTGGAGTGCAACCGGGGGATGAGGTGATTACGGTTAGTCATTCTTACATTGCCACTGCCAACAGTATTCGCTACTGTGGGGCAGCTCCCGTGTTTGTGGATATTGAGCCACAGACCTATAACCTCAATCCAGTTTTGATCGAAGCGGCAATTACCGATCGCACTCGTGCCATTCTCGTCGTGCATCAGATTGGGATGCCCTGCGATCTCAAAGCCATTTTGGCGATCGCCAGGCAGCACGCTCTACCGATAATCGAAGATGCAGCTTGTGCGATCGGCAGTGAGATCCTGTGGGATGGGCAGTGGGAAAAAATTGGTAAGCCTCATGGTGATATTGCTTGCTTTTCTTTTCATCCCCGCAAGGTGATTACAACAGGAGATGGTGGCATGATCACGACTAACAACCCTGAATGGGACAAGCAATTTCGTCTTTTGCGGCAACATGGCATGAGTGTACCAGATACGGTGCGACACGGTGCCAAGCAGGTTATCTTCGAGTCCTACCCCATGCTGGGCTATAACTACCGCATGACTGACGTTCAGGCAGCGATCGGCCGAGAGCAGCTCAAACGCTTACCAGAGATTGTGGCACGCCGCCGTTACCTGGCAGAACGGTATCATCAAGAACTAGCAGACGTATCAGGATTGAAATTACCAACAGAACCAACTTGGGCGCGGAGTAACTGGCAAAGCTATTGTGTCCGACTTCCCGCTCATTGTGAACAACAACAGGTAATGCAAGCAATGCTAGATGTTGGTATTTCTACGCGACGCGGGATTATGTGTACTCACCGCGAACCTGCCTACCAGCAGGAAGCCTGGTTCTGTGGCATCGCTCAGGTAGAGTGTGGGTGTGAACCCGGAAGGTGCGATCGGTTACGTGAGAGCGAGTTAGCGCAAGAGCGCTCCATTCTGTTACCCCTCTTCCACCAAATGACTGAGCAAGAGCAAGACTACGTAGTCAATGTTTTTAAAGATAATGTAAAGCTTTTTACCGTTTGATAAATTAAATACGAATTAATCCGGAGAGTAGTAGCGGCTTTACATTGTTTCAGGTTATTTGTTGTGAGTGTAATCAACGGATTCGCAGCTTGTAACGGTAAGCCCTACTATTTTGCTAGGCTCAGCAGATTGCGGGCAATGTTTTGCCGTTAAAGATCTATTCCCGAAACGCCGAGTGGTAATCTCATAAATCCACGGATAGGATGTTCTTTTCCCCGAACTTCAAATCTCTCTTGTAAAGGAGACTTGAAAAGAGCAAAGTTTCGGTTGACCAATCAAGTCTTCATCATGGGTAAAGATTATGGAAAAAATATCCGATGATTTACTCAGCCGCTGGTCAGAGGAAGATGCTTGTCTTATTTTTCTCAGGGGTAGTGCTACAACTGGACATACCTTAACCGCGGGTATTTTCGATAATGATGATTTGACAAAGACAACCATTAACTACCAATGGCAACAGTCAGTAAACGGCAGTTGGACCAATATTGTTGGAGAAACAGCACAATCACTAATATTAACTAATTCTTTACTCGGACAGCAGGTGCGGATGTTAGCGAGCTGCATCGGTGTATTGGGCAGTATCAAATACGTTGCCAGTTTAGGGGTGACTGTTGCGGCTCAAAATGCGATCGTCCTGGAAAATCAAAAAGCTGGAACAACCGCTTGGAAGATTACAAATCTGGCTACGAACGATGAGATTACTGGCTATGGGGATGCGACCAGTATCAACAAAGGACAAGCCTTAAATCTGAAAATCTCCCTGGCTCAAGCCGGACAGTACAGTCTTGAGGTCTATCGCTTAGGGTACTATGGCGGCATGGGTGGTAGGCTGATCGCCAGTGTGACGGGTCTCAATGAAGCGACTCAAGAGAGTCCGACCATTACGAATGCTAGTACCAATCTGGTTGAGTGCAAATGGAATACCTCTTATATCCTGCAAACCGGCACGGACTGGACCACGGGTCTCTATTTGGCAAAGCTGACCGATAGTAGTACGGGTAAACAGACGTATATCCCGTTTGTAGTACGGGATGATAATCGTCCGGCTGATCTGGGCTTTCAGGATGCCGTTACCACGGCTCAAGCCTATAACAATTATGGCGGTTACAACGTATACGACGCTAATAGTACTGGTGGTCAACGAGCGTGCCAGGTGTCTTTTGATCGACCCTATGCTGCAGCTAATTTAGGGCTGACGAACACTGATGGGTACAACTGTAATAACATGCTGGCATGGGAGTACAACATGACGCGCTGGCTAGAATCCCAGGGCTATGATGTCTCCTATTACACCAATCTGGATGTTAGTACAAATCCGCTGCAATTATACTCCCAGAAGATATTTCTCTCGGTCGGTCACGATGAGTACTGGTCGATGGAGGAGCGCAATAACGTTCAACAAGCCCGAGACAATGGTATTAACTTGGCTTTCTTCACAGCAAACGCTGCCTACTGGCAAGTCCGGTTTGATCCTTCCAGTAGCGGACAAGCGAATCGCGTGATGAGCATCTACAAAGATACTTCGGGGATTGGCACCGATGCTTCAATTGATCCCATTGCTGAAACGAACCCTGCAGCCGCAACTACGCTGTTTCGTAGCCCTGAAGTCAATCGACCGGAGAACGCCTTGCTGGGAGTTGGGTACGTATCAGATCACGGTAATGTTTATAGCGGGTATGACTTCGTAGTTAGCAACGCTTCCGATCCTTACTATGCCAATACCGGACTCAAGAATGGAGACAAGCTTAGGGGTTTAGTGGGTTATGAATGGGATGCGCTTTTAAATAACGGCTTTACTCCGCCTGGACTCGTTGTTTTATCCCAATCACTCGTTCAAGCCAATAGCATACTGCCACCACTTCCACTTGGAACAAACCCCAATATCTCCAATGCCATACGTTACACAGCGGCGAGTGGTGCCAAAGTCTTTTCAACCGGATCCATTCAGTGGGTCTGGGGACTAGATAGTGCCTGGGTTACAAACCCTCCTACTGAAGGTTCTTGGCTTAGAAGAATGAAACATCGGCTTAGAAGAATAAAGCATCAGCTTAGAAGGATGAAAAAACTCTGGAGCCTTGGCTTAGATAGTGCCTGGGTAACAAATCCTCGTGTTGATACTCGGGCGCAGCAAATTGCAGTCAATGTATTTGCTGATATGGGAGCTAAACCTCAAACCCCATCTGCTGGCATTGTGGTAGCCTGACCCATATCAGTCAAAAGCGCTGAAAATTGAATGGAAACTGCAAAAAATTACTTAATCCTTAACATCAATATTGTATTTATGAATAGGAGAAATAAATTGAATTGAAACTTACTTACCTATAAGACACAGGGGGCGTACACATGACCACTGCTACAAGCTGCACAACACAACGTACCTATCCGGAACTTCTGGACATCTGGCGACACTGTCTCACTAGCGATCGCTTTACTGACCCGTACGAAGGGATCATTGATGAACTCGGCAGATACTTTGAGCTATCTATCGAGGAAGTCCGCTGGATATGCGAACACTCCGCAGAGATGGTTGCAGAGGAGTGGCGTAAGACAGGGCAATCGACTATCCCTGAAGAGGTTCACCGCTTTTATCAGGCTCAGACATACTGGCTCTTTGGAACCTTGCGGTATCACGCAAACCAGACACAGCCTCATGGTGTCATGATTACAGATGCCCTTCAACTGCCCACTGGGCATCACCTCGATTTCGGGTGCGGCGCTGCAACTGCCAGCCTCTTTTTCAATGCACTGGGCTGGCAGACCTCTTTAGGTGATGTCTCGGAGCACGCTGTCAACTTCGCGCGTTGGCGGTTTGAGCAGCGGGGAATACAGGGTACGTTTTACAATCTTGAAACCGACCCACTTCCGCCAAACACATACGACCTGATTACGGCATTCGATGTTATGACCTGTGTTGTCGATATTCCTGCAACTCTGCATCGACTGCATCAGAGTCTCAAACCTGGCGGGTATCTGATATTCAACGTCGACAGCCGGAAGCCAACACCTATGACAGTATGGCACCTCTACGATGCCCACTTTCCGGTAATACGGCATGTCCGGCAAATCGGTTTCCGTCGCCTGCCAAACATTCCCCCCTACCCCTTATACTGCTATCAAAAAATCGATCGTTCGCAACTCAATGCCGCCGCTGTGGGACTCTTTGATCATCTACGACACAATCGATTCGAGACTGCAATGGGCGAGCAGATCAGAAGATCACTGTTCTTTACAAAGAGGGTGTTATCAAAGATCGCACGTAGGATTCACAATGATTCATAGTAGGTTTTTTTCCTTATCACAATGAACGCCCACTAGAGAATATCCTTTTTATTTTGAATCACTTATGCCTCTTATATCTGTTGTCATTCCTGCACGATAAAAATTGAATAGAAACCGCGAAAAATTACTTAGTCCTTAATATTCAGTATGGTCTTTGTTAACAGGAGAAATTAATTGAATGGAAACAGTTACTGTCTGGCCAATGATGATGAAGCAACGTGTGCGGGACATCCTTCGCCCAGCGTATCGACTCGTGCTGGGCGCGACGGTTCCCCGAGGTCGGAAGACGATCTCGGCGATGCTAAGGGTTCGCAACGAAGAGGAGTTTATCGAGGCCGCTGTCGTGTCCATCGTTGACATCTTCGACGAGATCGTTCTCATCGACAACCTGTCCAACGACGCAACACCGGACATCATCTCCAACTTGGTCGCCCGGTTCCCGAAAGTCACGGCTTATCGCTATGACCACCAGATTGCTCGCGCTGGACAGGAGAACGTCGACCTCGCCAGGTCGCCCGGCGGACAGCGTTCTCCAAGCCTGCTGGCTAACTACTACAACTGGTGCCTCGCTAGGTGCACGATGGGATATGCGGTGAAGTGGGATGCTGATATGATCGCCACCCCTGAACTCGCACGCGCAGTGGCGGAGTTCAGGCAGTCGCCTGCACAAGTAATGTGTATCTCTGGTGCCAACGTGCACCCCGATCGAAAGCACTACATCGCCACGGATGGATTCTACAGATCCATTGAAGACTACGAGCCGCGCCTGTTCGTCCGTCGGTTCGCACGATATGTCGACGATGGCAGGAAGTACGAGGTGTTTCGCAGCCCCTACCGCGATCTACGTTGGTGGTCGACGTACAAGCCGCTTGTCTTTATGCATATGAAGCACTGCAAAGCGTCTCCGGAGGGGAACTGGTCCGCCATAGAGCGACCGATTGTCGGCGTTGGTGCCGAGTTGGAACCCGATATACGGGCGGCAGTCGCCTGGTAGCCGAGCCGCCACGTCGATAGCCGAAGTCAGTTAGACACTTAGTCGGCAGCGCCGCTGAATCCCTATTAAGAAGGGCATTACAATATCCTTTTTTATTTTTATCTACCTATGTCTCTTATATCTGTTGTTATTCCTGCTTACAAGCGCGGTCACGTAATTGAGAGAGCGATACGAAGTGTTCTAGAACAAACTCATCAAGACTTTGAAATTTTAGTTGTTGATGATGGCTCTAAAGACAATACGGAATCGGTTGTTGCTTCCATTGCTAAAGAGGATTCCAGGATTCGCTATTTTCGTCATGACACGAATCGAGGGGCTCAAGCGGCTCGAAACACAGGTGCTAGAGCGGCTCAAGGAGAGTGGGTTGTTTTCTTAGATTCGGATGATTACTTTACACCAAATAGTCTTGAAGTACGGCTGTTAGCTGCTCAAGGCGAAGGCGTAAAAGTTATACATTCCAAATGTTTAATTCTAAAAAAAGATGAAAGCACGACTGCTTATGGAACTCCAGAGTTAGACGGCTATATCTATCGAGATCTGTTGACTAATTACGGACCATTATTTTCGGGACTTCTAGTTGCAAAAGAAGCACTGGGAAAAATTGGTTACTTAGACGAAAAAATTATTTCTTATCAAGATTGGGATACCGTCATTCGGCTGGCAGAATACTATCCGTTTGGTTTGGTGACAGAACCTACATTTATCTATGATTGTCGTGGTGATGATACGATTTCTCAAGATAGGGTGCGTGAGGCTGAAGGCTACAGGCAAGTATTTAACAAGCATTTTCTGGAAATTCTCAAGCAGTCAGGCCCGCCCATTGTGGCTCACCATTACAGACACATTGCCGATCGCTATCAGTCGGCTGGCAACCAAAACGCTGCCCGACGTTATCAGATCATAGCTCTTTTATGGTGGCCCTTTCGTTTCAAAACCGTTTATCGCAAGGTTCGCCAACTCATCCACACTTAGCTGCGTCAGTAGCTGTCATATTATATTGCCTAAAATTTGAGCCCTCAAAACCTTTAAAACATTCTCTAATAAAGAGTTATGCATCAAAGAAACCCTACTATGCGAGATGGCAGAGTTGATATTCTACGATTCATTGGTCTAGCCATGATAATTCTTGCGCATGTCCAGCCGCCGGATGTAATTTTTCAAGCACGAAATTTTGACGTTCCGCTCATGGTTATAGTTGCAGGCTTATCATTTCGCGCATCGTATAAATACGAATCTTATATGTCTTATTTATGGAAAAGGGTCAGACGGTTACTTTTTCCAGTTTGGTTGTTTCTCTCAATTTACTTTTTCGTGATCCTCACGACTGGATATCCGATCGCGCCACCCAACATGCAGACAATTGCTTCGAGCTATCTGTTGCTTGACGGAATTGGGTATGTTTGGGTAGTAAGAGTATTTTTACTTGTTGCGATCGCTTCTCCCTTTCTGTTTTCTTTTTGTCAGCGCACAACATCACATGCCAAATACCTGTCAGTAATAATTGCTATTTACGTTGCATACGAACTCACTCTATCGATTAGCAAGCCATTTCTAAATACATACCAAGGGTATTTCTTTGAACAAACTTTCCTATATCTTGTGCCCTATGCAGCGGTCTTTGCAATAGGATTACGCTTGCCAGAGTTGAACCGCAATCAACTTCTGTGTATTGCTGTAGCTGCGCTTAGCATATTTGCTATTGGAGCAATCACACTTTGGGTCATGTCCGGACAAGCCGTACAAACCCAGAACTTCAAATATCCACCCCAAATCTATTATCTGTCATATGCAATATTTGTTTCGATCGTTATATGGATTTTATCCGAAAAGTTAAGCATGGTTTTAGAAAGGTTTCATATCTCTTCTGCAATTCAGTTCATTGCAAGAAATAGCCTTTGGATATATTTGTGGCACATACCTTTAATAGAAATCATTACGTTTTCTTTTTATTTGAAATATCCATTAGTCTTTGCTGGAGCAGCGCTTCTTACTTCCCTTCAAGTTATATTTGTCAAACAAGTTGTCTTACCAAATGTGAATAGTCCTTCACTAAAAAGAAACTTAGTTTTTCTGCTTACTGGCTGAATGCATAATCTACCACCCCCTAAAAAACATGGATGTATTCAAAAAGCTTTCTCAATCTAGTAACCCAGGTTACATGATTCAGCTAGATTCTCTAAGAGCACTGGCTTTGTTTGGTGTAATGACTGAGCATTATCTACCAGAAAGTATTTATGGTTCTTTCTTAGACTCCTGGAAGCCAGCCTTCCCTTTAGAATGGGGATCAGGAGTTTCGCTCTTTTTCGTACTGAGCGGTTTCCTGATCACTGGCATTCTCTTACGATGCCGAGACATCATCACCCTAACTAAGCAAAGTACCGCGTTTACTCTGCAAAGATTTTATATACGACGTTTTCTACGAATTTTTCCAATTTACTACCTGACTCTTGCCGTTGCTGTGATTCTATTCAAGAAGGTTAGAAGTGACTTTCTTTGGCACTTAACGTACACAACCAACATCATGGTTTTTTCCCAAGATTCATGGGATGCATATGCAACGCACTTTTGGTCATTAGCTATGGAGGAGCAGTTTTATCTAATTTGGCCGTTTGTAATACTTTTATTACCTCAAAAACAGCTATTAAAAGCCATTTTTATAACAATTGCTCTAGCACCTTTATTTAGGTTTATAGGCTATTACGGATTAGGCTTAAGTCAAATCCAAATTGGTGTCTTTCCTATTGCATCTTTGGATGCTCTTGGACTGGGTGCATTGTTGGCATTCTACACGCACAACCACGATCAATTCAAGCACACTAAACGAAATCTATGTAAGTTCGGTCTATGGGTTTGCTTGCCATTACTGATTTCTTTTACAATCATTTCTTTTGCCTTTAGAGGAACGGTACTACTTAATACCCTGGTTAAACCAACCATTTTAGCTATTTTCTATGTATGGTTAGTCAGTGGTGCTGCAAAAGGTTTTGGCGGCCTTTCAGGAAAATTTTTAGAACTGAAGCCTCTCGTTTTTATCGGTAAAATTAGTTATGGAATCTATATTTATCATTATTTCATGAATCCCATCTATGGCATAGTATCTTGGCATTTGCATTTACCTAACTCAATTCCCTGGCTGTTTATAATTGCTTTGAAGGTTGTAGCTTCATTCGCTATTGGAATTCCCTCTTGGTTCTTTATTGAAAAGCCGATTAATAATTTTAAAAAACATTTTGGTTATGAAAAAGCATCATGATACGTCATGTCCGGCAGGTCAGTTTTCGTCGACTCCCAAAGATTCCCCCTTTTAGTGCTAGTCAGGAAATCGAGCGATCGCGACCCAATGCAGTCGCTGTGAGGCTCTTCGATCAAATGCGACACATCGATCGAAACTGCAGTCGGCAAGCAGGTCTTAAAACTACTGCTCCCGTGCAGAGAAGACCAGAGCTTCCTAGCACTTGGCATCGTCAACGAAGCAAGTGAGATTGAGGTTAATCATGACAACAGCAACTTTATTGCACTGTGCCATCCTACCAACTGACTCTCGGCAACGTCACCCTGTACCACCCACCGATTGAGCCTGAGCCTTTTCATTAACGGTTAAATAGATTTGGATTGTAAGGTTTTGACAATGGCGTCTTGAAGATTAGATAAGAAGCTTTACTTCCTACGTTCCTTTTGAGTATCTTGATAAAATAATTAAAGATTCGGATTGGACTGAATTCCATCACCGAGTAAAAAGGAAATCAATTTACCTATGTCTTTAAGCATGTAGCCAGTTCGTCAATGATCATCATTACAGTCCTTCTTAATTCCAAACTTGCAATATCCCAATTCTTTACATCTGCCAGGGTTAAATAGCGGTAACTTACGCACTTCCAAAGACAATCGCCCTTATAGATTATCAATCCAACAGTTAATGGTGCCATGATGGTCATGGCAGGTCTGCAGGTATCAATAGTTTTTGAGAGATGAAATGGAAAGTATTACTAAACCCAAGCTTATATTCTTTCAGTTTAGGCACGATCAAAACTTACCTGGCTTTACTCTGCTACATCGGCAGCAACACGTCAAATGTTTGTCAGAGTTCTTTGAAGTGATTCTAATTCATGAGGATTGTGACTATCAGAAAATCTGCGACAAATATCAGCCAGACTTAACTCTTTTTGAGAATGCTGGCAATATTTTAGATGGCTGTAGGCCGACAATAAGAAACACTCATACTCATTCGCAAATACCCAAATTAGGTTTGCTTAATGCAGATGCATGGTGCAACAGCCGTGCAGTTTTCTTGTCTGACATGGAACATTGGGGAGTAGAAACCTTCTTTTCTATTTGTGTTACTGCGGCTGAGCACACGCCAGAGATCGCTAGAAACCTATTTGTTTGGCCGAATTTTATAGATGCTGAAATATATAGAGATTATGATGAACCAAAAATTGTACCAGTACTTTTTACTGGAGCCGATTATGCTCTCTATCCTTGGCGACAAAAGATCATTAAGTGTGTTTCTCAATATTATCCCTCCCTTATATGCCCACATTTAGGCTATGGCAAGCGCTCAACTGCACGAATGATCTATGGGGAACAATATGCCCACACCATTAACGCTTCTTGGTTTGTCCCGACGTGTGGCACTATAGCCAAGGAAATTGTTCGCAAACATTTTGAGATTCCAGCTTCCAGAGCTTGTTTAATCACCGAACAATCTCCAGCTCTGGAAGCTGCAGGCTTCGTTGATATGCAGAATTGTGTTTTTGCTGATGAGCACAATGTATTGGATAAGTTAGATTATTTATTTCAGAATCAGGATGAACTCGAGAGCATTATCAATGCCGGTTATCACCTAGTTCACTCTCGTCATACATTGAAGCAGCGAGACCAGATTTTTCAGTGGTTTAATTTACAGAAGAATCTCAAACCTCATCAAACAGTCATTCAAACCAGCCCTTTTGAGCCACTTACTGTTGTAGAAAAATCATCTGGATTGACAAATTCTCACATCAGGTGCAACGGATTGAGCTTGATGCTTATTCACCAAGGTGACAAAGAACTAGAATCACATCGATATGATAAAGCTGAAGTTTCATACCTTAAATGCCTTTATCATGTAGGGATAATGCATGAGCCTAAATTAAGATTGGCAATTTGCAGTCTTTACAAAGGCGATGCTGAAAAATCACTTGAATGGATCATTCCATTAATCAAATGTATTCTCGAAATATACAAAGCTCTTGATCCCGATCCTGTTGAATGGGCCTACTTTATCGTTTCTCTACTTTGCTTAGGGGAACTAGAGGAAGCGAAGAAACGATGTGATGAATTTCCTAGCTTGAGCCATATTGAACTCGACCGTGTACGTTGGGTTGTTAACTTATTAACAAACGCAACCAACCCGTATGTTTCACCGTCTTGTTGGCAGGTATCCCGCGCTAGCGTTCATCATTTACCAACTCAGAATTTGAATGAATGGACTAAGAATATCTGTCTAATGTTTAGAGCTTGTGGCCAATCAAGCCTTGCTATAAAATTGGAAGCTATTTCATTAGATAATCAATTATTAGAGCTAGATGACAAAAACTTGGGTAACTCTGTTGGAGAGAAACTGAAACCATCCGACATGATCCAAAGTATTTTATCTGGAGTACTCTCTAAGAATTTGAAACGAAGAAATAATAAGGTTTCTATTCGTACGGACTTCAGAAAAAGGCTTTCCAATAAAATTAGGAAGATAAGCTATAAACTACTATCTCCTCTGAATCTTTTAGAAGCTAGATTTGGATACTTTTTACCTTGCGACATCTCAGAAATAAGAAATGATGAATTCTTTAGTACCATTAAAGAGCTGACAGGGAAAGAGGACGTTAAAACTATTTTACTAATCGGAGCATCCTTGGGTGAAGGAATGACCGATTCAGTTTTAAATATTGCCCAGAAGTCGATTCAAGATGTCACAGTATTTTGTTTGAATGGCTTAACTCCTCAATTCACTAAATTACAAAAGCGTTATGCTGCAAATAGTTCCACTGTTAAATTTTATCAGCTACCCCTAAATTCCACTGATAGTTTCACCATTGATATTGAAGACTGTATTAAAAAGATTAAGGTAGAAAACGAAATAGACTGTTTCGATATGGTGCTAATTGACCTCTCTGAGGTAGCTTCAGACATAGAATTAAGTAACAGCAACTTTTATGAGCCTAAGTTCTTCATTTTAGAAGATATAAATACTTTACAGGGCTGTAGAGAGTATCATTATCTATCTTCAGCCCATACTTATATTTTAGAATCTCAAAATCCTTGCCTACGCGGCGGGCACGCAATCTTTAAGAGGATCAGTTGACGAGTGCGGCTACTTTAAAGTAGAATTTTGTGAGTGAGATATCATTCTCTGGCAAGCATTTCTATCTTGTTTGTAGCTATGATTACGTGGTATTTATCAATCATTGTATATGATTAAGTTAAGTGACCTGAGTAAGATTTTTCAGCCACTACAATGACTTCCCTCATCACAATGATTCAATAAGATGTTTTTGAGAGCGCCGACGAAACAGTTCAAATCTAATATTTGAACTGTTTGCTCCCTAGATTGCACTCACCTTTGCCTGCGAGTTTTTTGTCGTAATCTCAAATTTTTGAATTTACTATGATTAATAACTCCGACATCTTGATCCACAACTTACCTCAAGAAAGCACGCAAGAGGACGAACCAATAATTGTTGTATGCTCCGCTGATGATAATTACGCTATGCAAGTAGCAGTTACAGGACGCTCTGCAATTTCTAATCTTAAGAGCGATCGCAAAGTAATCTTATTTATTATTGATGGGGGAATTAAAGATCACAGTAAACAAAAGTTACTCACATCTCTTAGGTCAGAGAAATGTGAAGTCAGGTTCCTGCGAATACCTGGTTCTTTACTTGGGGATGATATTGAAGCGATCAATAAAAGCCTCGGTCCAGATGGTAAAACGATCGCAAACTATATTTCAATCGCTACATTTTTTAGAATGCTCATTCCTGAAATTCTTCCCATGGAGATAAATAAAGCTATCTACTTAGATTGCGATTTGATTGTCAAAGGAGATCTAGAAGAACTCTGGCAAAGTAAATTGGGAGAGAATTATATTTTAGCGGCACAGGACACTTGGATACGCTATGTATCTGATCCTAATGGGCTGCTTAATTATCAAGAACTGGGTATTCCTGCTGATTCTAAATATTTCAATGCAGGAGTTTTGGTGCTTAATCTGAAAAAGTGGCGAGATGATAAAATTTGTGCAAAATTAATGAATTATCTTCGGCAGAACAGACAGCATATACGCTGGCACGATCAGGATGTTTTAAATGTAATCCTTGCAGGGAAATGGGGTCAACTCGATCCTAAATGGAACTTTAATTCCAGTTCTTTCTATGATTACTCTTCGAGAAGCTATTTGCCTTGGGAAGATAAAGAGAGCTTATTTTCAGAGAATATTTACAATAATCTAATCAGTAATGCTTTTATCATTCACTTCGCATCAGATAAGAAACCTTGGACCTCTCGACATTGTGCACGTAAAGAAGATTTTTTTGAATATGTGGATATGACGGAATGGTCAGGTTGGCGGCTGACGATTTGGAAACGACTACAGCGTAGATTAGATCGTGAGTTCAAAACAGCTACGCGTAGAATTAGCTTTCGATGGTAGATATAAACCAGGTAAAGATGCCTATCGACGTTATCGAAGTTTATAACTGTAATGGTACCCCATAAACTACTCATTAGTCTTCTGTCCTCAAGAGATCTATTGTTACCCATGAATCAGCATTTAACCAAGCTTTTATACCTTACAAAGGGGCATCATAAATCGCTCATTGCGATGGTTTTTCTATTCCTCTTTATCTCCGGCTTGGAAGTCTTTGGAATTGGAATGATCGGTCCATTCATTGCTGTAGCCACCAGCCCAAATTTGACTAAGACTAATTACTGGCTAAATTTAATCTATGGGAAGTTTAGCTTTGGTTCTGAGCAAAACTTTTTGATCGTTTTGGGTGCACTAGTTCTTGTCGCTTTCTATGTGAAAGCTTTTTTGAGTTTTGAAGCTCAAAAGGCAGTGTTTCGATTTGGTTATCGCCTGAAGGCTGAGCTATCTTACAAGCTACTGAAAGCTTACCTCTCAGCTCCCTATAGTTTTCATTTACGTGTTAACTCAGCAACGCTGATTCAGAACATTATTAGTACGACAGACAATGTCTGCATTGGCTTAATAATGCCTCTTCTAACGGCTATCTCTAATACCGCTATCACTCTAGCTTTGATATTACTATTAGTTAAGGCTAGCGCAATGGCTCTGATTCTCATCGCTTTGCTATTACCTGTTGTCATTGGCTTGATAAGCTTGTTGAGAAGTCGCTTATCGTTTTGGAGCAGAGAAGGATGGGAGGCTTCTGCTGAGATGATCCGCATTCTGAACCATGGATTAGGCGGATTGAAAGAGACTCGTATCATCGGTTGTGAAACTTATTTTGAGCAACAAATGGAGAACCAAACGAAAAGGTTTGCCCAAAACTCAATGTTGACTCAAAGTTACAGTAATCTTCCGCGCTTTGTTATTGAAGCGTTTATGATTACATTCTTAGTTAGCTTTACGTTACTGTTTGTTAACTTAGGGAAAGGAGAAGAGCAAAATCTTACTGCCATTCTAGGGATTTTTGCTCTTGCTTCAATCCGCCTTCTCCCCGCAATAAGTAATTTAGTTAGTAATGTTAATACACTTAGATCTAATACATTCGCTGTTGATAAATTGTTCTTTGATTTCAAAGAAATAGAAAAGGGGGAACTATTACCTACTTCTGATTCTAATATTCTCTCCAGAAGCTTGTCATTGAAGCTTAATGAGCTACCTATCTCATTTGAAGAGCAGATAGTTTTAGACAATCTTAGCTTTCAGTACCCGGGTGCTTCAAGAAAGTCTTTAGATAAAATTTCTTTGACAATTAAAAAAGGGCAATCTGTTGGATTAATTGGTAGATCAGGTGCTGGTAAAACTACCTTGGTCGACGTGCTTCTGGGCCTTTTCATTCCTCAAGCTGGAGATATAAAAGTTGATGGGACTTCGATATATAATAATTTACGTGCTTGGCAAGACATTCTTGGTTATGTTCCTCAGGCTATATTTTTGATTGATGACACCTTGGAACGGAATATCGCCTTTGGAATACATGATCACTTAATTGACCAAGATCGATTAAAGAGGGCAATTGAGATGGCTCAACTGAAAGAGGTGGTTGAGCAACTTACAGATGGGATTAAGACTGTAGTTGGGGAACGAGGAGTGCTCTTGTCTGGAGGACAACGGCAACGAGTTGGGATTGCGCGTGTGCTTTACCACGAACGAGAAATCCTAATCTTTGATGAAGCAACGGCTGCTCTGGATACTGAAACAGAGCATCTCATAACAGAAGCAACTAAGGCTTTGAGTGGTATTAAAACTATCATTATTATTGCTCACCGTCTTTCAACCATTGAACATTGCGATCGCATTTATCAGATTGAGCAGGGTCGAGTTCTGAAGTCAGGTAGTTATCAGGAGGTTATTTTAGGTCAATGACAATGTCTGTGTCTATGTCTGTTTGCTGTCATAGTCAATGTAGTCAGGGAGCTTTGATTTATGAAAGTGGCTTATGTTACTCCTTTTGATTCGAGGACTTTAAATGTGCAAGACAATTGGTCTGGAACAGGTTACTATATCGCCCAAGCAATAAAAAAACAGTTTGGTTCTCTCGATTATATCGGACCTTTAGAGGCCAGGTTCCCTCTACACTTTGTAAGTAAATGCAAAAGCCGTTACTATAAATTTTCTGGAAAAACTTACATAAAGTATATCGAGCCATTGCTCCTAAGAGATTACGCACAGCAGATTTTGGAGAAGCTGCACAGCACTAAAGCTGATATAGTCTTTAGTGCGTCAAGTGATTCAATTGCCTACCTTGAATGTGATCAACCAATTGTTTTTTGGGCGGATTCAACTTTTGCCAACGTAATAGATTTTTATCCTGCATATAGTAACCTCTGTAAAGAATCGATTGAAACGGCTCATTTGATTCAAAATATTAGCCTAGAAAAGTCTAAGTTAGCGATATATTCTTCCGAGTGGGCAGCCCAAACTGCCATTAATTATTACAACGCCGATCCTAAGAAGGTCAAAGTTGTGCCGTTTGGAGCCAATATTGAAAGCAGAAAAAGCATTGATGAAATTAGAGCTTCCATTGAAGCCAGACCAAATGATAAGTGCAAGCTTCTATTTTTAGGAGTTGATTGGTTTCGTAAAGGAGGTGATGTTGCTCTGGAGGTAGCTAAGCAGTTAAATAAGTCAGGTTTAAACACAGAACTAACCTTAGTTGGTTGTCAACCACCTGACCGAGAATTATTGCCTAGTTTTGTGAAACCTCTGGGCTTTATTAGTAAAGCTACCTCTGACGGAAAAAGCAAAATATACCAGCTTATAGCCGACTCCCACTTTTTGATTCTACCTTCAGTTGCAGATTGCACTCCCATTGTTTTCTGTGAGGCAAATTCACTAGGGGTTCCTTGTATTTCTAGAAAAGTTGGCGGAATTCCGACAGTCATCAGAGATAATCTGAATGGTAAATTATTTGAGAAGGATTCTGACATCACTGAATACTGCGAATATATCTACAACATATTTGCAAATTACACTCAGTACAAGGAGTTGGCTCTCTCTGCTTTTAATGAATACGAATCACGTTTGAATTGGCGAGTGGCTGGTAAAAAAGTTAACGAATTACTCATGTCAGTTTCATGAACAAGCAAGTGGAGGAAGAAGTCTTGAGCGGAACCATGATAGACAATAATGGAAGTGAAATAGTGAAGCATCCTAAAACAGTCTTCATGAGACTGGATGGACGACTGGGTAATCAATTATTTCAGTTAGCTCTAGCCCTGAATATTTCAAAAAGATTTCAGGTCGAAGTTCTGCTGGACGATTATCTGCCAAAGCCATTAGGATTTGAAAATTTTTTGTTTAAGGAATTGTCTGTATTTAACTATTTTCGATATTGTCCCAAAATAGATTTGCTTACTAACAGGATTCGTAACAACTCGACTTTTAGAAAACTTTTTAAGCAAAAGAGCATATTTATAGAGAGTGAGAATGGTCATCGTAAAGTTGACTTTTCGCAGCCATATAAGTCATATACTGGGTATTTCCAGTCACCTAGTCTTTTCCCAGATAGAGAGATGCTGCTTAAAGCATTCTCTTTGAGGAGTGAGTTTATCTGCGAACCAATTTCTAAGCTTTTAAATTTAGTTGAAGGAACAGAATCTCTCGCAGTCAGTATAAGGAGGGGCGATTTTTTGCAAGCTTCTCACTTAGGAGTATGTCCAGGTAATTATTATTTTGATGCGATTGATTTCGTTAGGACTAGGAGAACAATTGATTGCATCTTTGTGTTTTCTGATGATATTAGCTATTGTCGTGAACTGTTAGCTTCGCTTGATTGCAAGGTTGTTTATGTAGAGGGCTTTGCACCTGCAAAATCTCTATATCTGATGAGCCGCTGCAAACATTTTGTGATTGCAAACAGTACATTTAGCTGGTGGGGAGCCTGGTTGTCAGAAAGCAAGAATAAGCTAGTAGTTTCTCCGTCTCCCTGGAATGACAAAGATGATATCTTGCCTGATTTTATTCCTTCTGATTGGGTTAGGTTACCTAAGCATTCCACTTCCATTGCTTCGTAAGAGATAGCTCTTTTAATGAAGAAGCTTAGCCAGTTTTAATATACTTAGGTCTTCATTTTATAAATAATTATGAGTGAGAGTCTTCTAGTTAGCATCATTGTCAACAACTACAACTACGATCGCTTCCTCTCCCAAGCGATCAAGAGTGCCTTAAATCAAACCTATTCTCACATTGAAGTGATTGTGGTAGATGATGGCTCGACCGATAACTCGCGCGAGATTATTGGGGGATACGGCGATCGCATTGTTCCTATTTTCCAAGAAAATGGTAAGCAAGGGGCAGCACTTAATAATGGTTTTGTTGCTAGCAAGGGAGATATTGTCCTTTTTCTAGATTCCGATGATTATCTATTGCCGATGGCTGTAGAGCGAATTGTAGAGGTGTGGAAGCCAGGAGTTAGCAAAATTCACTATCGACTGCAAGTTGTGAATATTGAAGGACAACCTTCAGGATCTTTTGTCCCAACGACCACAGCAAAGCTAGCTTCGGGAGAGGTGTGGCGACAGTTGCTGCAAACCAGCGGCTATACGAGTACTTGCATGAGTGGCAATGCATACGACCGAACAGCACTGATTCATGTTTTCCCAATCCCTGATGCCTATAAGACCACAGCGGATGACTATCTGATGATCTCAACACCTTTTTACGGTGAGTTGATTGGCATCGAAGCTTCTCTTGCAGCCTATCGCATTCACGATAGTAACCAGTGGGCGCTGACATCAGTCTCAGGCAGTCGGTTTCGCCGATTTGTCCAACATGACTTACAAAACTTTGCTCTTTTGCAGCAACGAGCTAAGGAGTTTGGCTTTGAAGTTTCTCCCGACTTAGAGACGCGATCGTTCGCTCGTTTGTGGTCACGTTTAGCATCTCTCCGATTGGAACCTCAAGCTCATCCTGTGCCTTCAGACCATCCTCTTCAGCTCACTTACTGGGGGATTCGTTCTCTCTGGCAATTTTCTGAATTTAATTGGCAGAAACGCACCATTTATAGTTTCTGGTTTCTTTGGGTAGGGTTAATGCCCGTATCTCTTGCAAACGTTGGTATCGTGTGGTTACAGGCTCCCCACCTTCGTCCGAAGGCAATTGATTGGACATTAACTAGAATTCGTGCCTTAGTTATTTAGAGCATAATCTCGGTTGAATTTGGGAAATTATATATGGTGGATCAACGAAGGAGGTTATTAGGGATCGATTTATGCCGAGGAATCGCCGCCTATGCCGTTGTCTTGGTGCATTCAGGTGACGAAGCTTGGGGAATTCCTATCGATCAACAGGCAATCAGCTTCAGGCTTTTATTCTACTTTGCCGTCCCATTTTTCCTGGCTTCGTCCTTTTACTTTATGACGCGCAAACCAAAA
>JBBRCV010000050.1:0-25514 GCA_038204505.1 Elainellales cyanobacterium | reverse complement strand
TCAACAGCATAAGCCCGTGCTAGATGGCACAACAGGAGCGCCATTAGGGGATGGAACTGTAGTCTGCGACCTAACGGGTCAAACCGCTGTAATCAAAGAAGGCGTAGCGTCTGAGCTTGCCTTCTCAAGCGATCGCCAAGTCATCCGAGATGCCATGAAGCGATACGGCGATGTTAAATACATCGCACCGGGGCAGTAATGGAAAGCGCCTGGAATCGAAACAGTAACCACAAAGGCACATCAAAAGAAGGACAAATACCATGACCACGACCGGACAAAAGCATACAGGCAACCGATTGGGAAGGATGCTCCAAAAGGTTCAAGCTCAACTAGGACGGCAAGAACAGTTTAATCAAGGAGCTGCCCAACGGCATCCGAGTTTGTTTGAGGGCGATCGCCCCTTTTCGAGCGCTGGAGAGGAGGAACCCAGCGGCATCGATGACCGGGAACGGCAGCTGCTTAACGTTTTCAAGTTCTGCCTTCTAGCCGGGATGGGGTACTTCATTTTGGGCAACATTCGCCCCTACATCGGCTTTGCTGACCAGGCGCTATTCCAGTGGAAAGACACGGGCATCTTTGCCTTTGTTGCCGCTCTACCCGTGATTGGCTGGCTGCTCAAGGGTGGCTTTGCGATCGTCGGGTTCGTCATTGGCACAATTCTGTGGGCAATCCTGCAACTCTCAGAACTGCTACCCACCGTCTTGAACGATAGCCCTGGGTTCATTTTGGCAATCCTGACTCGGATCAAGACTTGGCAAAAATTGACAGTGAACAGTGGAGAATCCCAAGTCGCACGGCAGCTTAAGGAACGCTACAACAGCATCCCTGAAAGCACGATTGAGAAGGCAAACCTGACCAGGGCGATCGCTTACTTGTTTGACGCGGCGATTTGCTTCAACTTCTATACCCCCATAGAAGGAGGCTGGGGTAACTTGCAAACGATGCTCATGACCAGCGATTGGAGCTATTTGAAGCTTGACCAATGCGGTTATATCATCGTGACCCTGTTTGCGGTTGAGGCGCTGTACTGGGCTTACAAGCTCGTGACAGGCATCATGACCCTCTATTTTGAGAACAACTGAGCCATAAAAAGGGGATGGTTGCGCCTCCCCGATAGTCCCATTTTTCATTTTTCAGGTGACAGGATGCAAGCTCTCAGCCATAGCCAACTGAAAACTCTGATTCAGCTAGAATCAGAGGGCAAAATCACCCCCAAGGAAATCTATAAAAGATGTGCCCTAGCTAAGGTTCAGGCAGAAGACAATTATGTCTCTACTGCCATTGTTCACGCTGTTGTCGGGGTGGCTCTGGTGGGCTTGGCAGGACAGTTGATCATCCCCATCGTTGCTGCTAGTTGGATTTACACTTGGTTCAAGGCATACAGCAGCAGACAAAACTCGATTAGCGAGATCAACAGCGGCAACATCGCGGATTACTTGGATGGAGAGGACAGAATCAGCTTTGAGAAGGATATGAAGGCATTGGAAACGGTTGAGGTTGCCGCAGTTCCCACTGTTCCATCCGCACAAGCTCTTCCGGTCGCCCAGGCTCTAGCTGATTTCCATCAAGCCAGTCCCGTCAGTCAACCGGAGCCAGACTCCATAGCGACTAGCAACCCAGTTGCACCAGTTGATTCAGGGAGTGTCGATTTAAGCGAAGCTTCCCCCCTCCCTAATATCGCCGAGGACTTGGGTAAACTCCCTTATCCCTCTTTGATTATCGGCATTCCCGGCTCTGGCAAAGGCATCCTGCACAGTAACGCTATTGCTGCTCTTGCAAGATTTAACCCCAAGTATCAACGCTTTGGAGTCGATCCTAAAAACGACCCTAAAGAAGATGGCTACTGGGCAAACTACCACAAAACCCATAGACGTAGAATTGACACAGCAACGCCTGAGCAGGTAGCCGCTTGGGTCGATATGGTTCTAGATGATTGGGCGAAGATTCCAGCGCCTAAAGCCCTGGTTTGGGATGAGCTTGCCCTGACTCTTTCGATGCTCGAAGCTTGCAAAGAAAGAACGGTTCATAACCGTTTTCGGTTCACAATGGCAGCGCTGATTTCCAACGGACATAGCCGCGAAGAAATCATCTGGGCCGTGAGCCAAAATGCTCACTGCGCCAACATTGGCTTTGATGGCGGGCAGAGGGGGAACTTCCGGGCGATCGCCCTGGTCGCCAGCCACAATATTGCATCGGTCTCCAGCCTGACCAGTACAACCTTTGTGGGCAAAATCTCAGATGGTTCGCTGTCGGCTCTGATGCGTCAGTCACCCTGTAATCGAGCGGTTTTTGACGGCAAAGCGAACCAGTGGTTCCCCATGCCCAGATTAGAAAACTTCACCACTTGGAACCGAGACGAGCGATCGGTGATTGCTAAGCCATCGGCTCAGGAAGCTCAAATAGCCGCTCTAGAACGTGCCGTAGGGCAGTCTAATCCTCTGACTGGAAGCATAACGAAAGAGGATAGATTCAGCCGTCTACTCGATAAGCTAACTGATGAATCGCAAGCCGATTTAAGAAGCTTTGTCGAGTGGTTATCGAAGCGTCAAGGTGAAGAGATTACGTCGACACAAGTCAAAGATAATTGGGCTAGAAACAACGCTGAAACCAGAAGCAAAGAGTACATCATTGGACTCATCGCAATCGCAAAAGCTCAGAAACTAATCACGGTTTTATCTAACAATAAATGCAGGGTTAACGAGGGCTAGAGCGACTGGGGTAAATTCTGGGGTGGTCAGTCTCAGAAGTCTGGGGTAAACGGGGTAACCCTTACTCTAGCGTCACCCCGTTTACCACCCCATTTACCACCCCAGAATTTACCCCAGAATTTGCCCTAGTTACTCCAGATCTTTGGCGCTCAATCTTTCAAAGTTAAAACTATTAGGAGAAGTCATCAATGACTGAACAATTAACGGTCAATAAGAAACGTAGACTGGGAATTCCTCATGAGACGCTTGAGTGGATTGCAATCCAAGCGGGTGGAACGATTGAGCATTTTCTGAAAGATAAAGACACCTGGGTTCGCCTGACGTTGGGCGAACAAAGTTTTGAGGCAATCAACAATACAGCTTTGTTGATTGCCGTTTTGGGGGCGGTGAAGCAGTGATCAACACCACCTACGTCCAAGACGATCGCGAACTTGTCCAATATCTCAACGCAGGACGGAATCATGCCAAAACGATCGCAACTATCAAGATCAAATTCTATGCCCATCGATCAGATCTGCACCGTCAGCGCAGCCAACCGCAGCGCAAGACCCGATGGCAGTCAAGCCAACAGGCGATCGCACCCACAGAGCTTACAGAAAACGCCGTCCGTAAACAATTTGTGGGGGCATGGTTGAAATGAAAAATAGTGTGGATAGTGTGGATGCGGAGTACTGCGTCAATCAGTTCGTTGTCAGGATCAATTACTTGCAGGGCGAAAGAATTTACCATTACCAGCTTTTTTTAGATGCAGATCTGGTACACGACACATCTAAGCACGGAGGTTTTGAGTCAATGGGTGAAATAAATGCAGACGTTTACAGGCAAATTCGCAATATGGAGTTGGAATCCTAATGAGCGGTGAAGTGAAAAAATATATCACTGGTCGAAATCAAGTTGGGAGATCTAATGTCGGACGGAAAAACACACGATCTATTTATTTGGGCGACCGCTCCTCTAGTCGGTTTAGGCGTTTATGCCTTTGTGCCTGAGGACAAAATTGAGTCTGCGCTCGTGGCGATCGCGGGGCATCTCATTGGTGGACTGATGCTTAGCCCAGATCTCGATCTACCTTCTCGTCCCTGGAGACGCTGGGGCTGGTTTCGGATCGTCTGGATTCCCTACCAGAAGATCACGAGGCATCGGGGGGTGAGTCATGCGCCGTTCGTCGGAATGCTCCTCAGAGTTTTATATCTAGCACTACCTGTCATTGCCTTTGTGATTTACAGAGGAATGGATCAATGGGTTTTACTTTTTTTGCAGGCACACTGGACGGCGATCGTCATCTTCTGGCTCGGTCTAGAACTCTCGGTCTGGGTGCATTTAGCGCTTGATGGAATCCTGATTAAGAAGCTCAGAGGGTGAGGAATTAACCGGATCGCCAAAGGGGCGATCCGCCCCACTCATACCTAACGTGAGTTCGGGATAAGAAATCGCTGGAAGCCGTGATTTCTCGTTACTCAGCCTTGCATACCCTCTCGAACCATTATCAACAAGCTCAATTGTTGAAGATATTCTCAATAAGCCTTGCTATTGAGAATACAGTGTTAGCCCACAAATGATGTAATGCTAGATTTTACATGCTTTTCAGCTTCTGGCTTAACCCGAACTCACGTTACCTAGAAACTTGCAGTAGAGCAAAGGAGCGCAGTAGATGGAAGATATGTTTTTAATCCCAAGTCCTGACGTGCTGCCAGCAAGCAGTAAAGGCACTCGTCCTAAATTGGGCAGTCGTGCATTCTGCAATGCTCACCAAATTCGATTAAATCGTGACCAGATAGTTACCAATTTCGGTAAAACTTTACAAAAAAGCTTTGCCAACCTCCAGAATATTTGGACGCTTTTACCTCAAAATCTGGACGTTTTGGCGATTACGAAACGAGGGTCAATGTGCATATTGATTTCGTTAAAACATGAAAACTCTATTTTTCTAGGTTTTATGGCAATTAACTCGGTTTTTTAATATTTGACAGCAATGTTTTTTTGCATAAACTGAACACAAAATTTGGACGCTTTCTGCCTTTACTTTTTCAGTACTAGACCCCTAGACTTCACATCATCAGGCAGTGTCAAAGGACTAGAGAGGGCTGAGCAATATCTCGCAATAGCAATACGCAGACAGAACGCAAGCTTGCAAAGAATCGGAAAGGAGCCAGAAAATGCAACGAGGTTTAATTTCAAGCAAGGCTTCCAAAGGAATCAGACCCTACACGAGCTGGAGGATAAATCTTCGTACCACTAGAGGTAAAAGTCTTCTGTCAAAGTCTCATTCAATTCCACTTGCAGTCAAAGAGGCAGATGACACGAGCTAAGAGCCTACAGATAAGGACAAGACCCCTTCCGCCACTAACAGAAAGGGTCTTGCCCTGAATAAGAATTCAACTTTCAGATTGGGGATAGAACCCTGGGAACTAACGAAAGCTTTAGGAAGGCAGGAGTTAAGTAACCCACAGAGTTCTGTGCTTATATTAGACCGACTCGCAATAGTTGACAAGCTATTTGAGTCAATCTTTTATAAATGCAAAACGCTCTATCCCTGCTCCATTTGGATAGAGCGTTTTGCGTTGGTTAAGGATCTAATCACGCCGCCGTCGGCGATGAAATCTTGTCCTTTCAACACATTTTGCTCTCTCCCGTTGTACTCACCGGACGGTAGAGACTAAGACGATTTTGACCCCCGCTAATAATTCTTCAGTCGCTCTATACTGGGCGGCTGAAATTCCGATCGCCTTGCTCTGCTGTCCGGCTCATAAACTGAGGGACAGAAGAGATGACTCGTTTTTTAACATCAGAAGCTCCAACCCGTCGATCGCACTCTACCAATCGGCGATCGACGTTGACCGTACCCAGCAATCGCCCCAGCCCTGTTCAGTCCACGCTCACTCAAGCACAATTCCAAGCTCACATCGAACAAGAGTTTGTCCTCGGCTCCGGCATTTCGCTCGAACTCTTTGCCGACACCATTCATATCGTTAGCGACCTGCAACCCGCGATCGCAGGCGAAGTCGAAACGCCCATCCATAACGCCCTCAACTGGCTCCGGTTCGTCCGCTTTGGCTATCAGGTTAACCCCGTCTTGTTTGCTGCGCTCCTGGTCAATGAAGATGGCTCCACCTGGCAAGCCAAACTCAGTACCCCCAAATTTGACACCAAAAAGGGCAAGTCCCGCAAGTATGAAGCACCTGTGGGCAATGGTTCTCGGGCATTCTTCCCCAAAGTGCCTGTATCCATCCGGCGGCGGATCGCTCAACGCTATGGGGTTGAGGTTCCTCTGACAGGTTCATTCTGGGATTGGGTGGCGAGCCATCCAGAACTGCTGATCTTTTGGACAGAAGGGGGCAAGAAGGCGTTATCCCTGTTGAGTCAGGGATATATCGCCATCTCCCTTTATGGGGTCTACGGCGGCTACCGCAAACAAGTCGATGGCGATCGCATTCTGATTGAAGACGTGCTGCGCTTTGCTCAACCTGGGCGATTGCATTACTTCGCCTTTGACCAAGACAGCAACAATGACACCCGCCGCAAGGTCAATGTGGCGCTGCTACGCTTTGGTGAACTGCTGGAGAAAGCTGAAGGTCGCTGCTTTGTCTTGGAATGGAATGGCAAAGATGGCAAAGGGGTAGATGACCTGATCGTTAACTCCGGCATTGCAGCCTTTGAAGCGGCTCACTGCAATGCGCGATCGCTCCTTCACTGGAAACTGTGGCAACGTCTGGAGCGCCAACTCACCTACCCGGCTCAGATGAAGCTCCAGACTGCTGATCTCTCCACTTTGAATCCTGCTGACTTCCCAGATGAAGGCTTGCTGTTTTTGCTCAGTCCCAAAGCATCGGGTAAAACGAAGTTGATTCACAAGTTGGTTGCTGAGAGTAAGGAGGTTTTATCCGCAACTCATCGCATTGCCTTGGGACGTAACCTTTGTGCGCGACTGGGATTAAATTGGAAAGGCGATATCGATAAAGTGGGCAGCGACTTCATCACCCACACTGGCTACACCTTAAAAGTCGGCTTCTGTGTCGATTCTCTGCTGGCAATCAATCCAGAGAAGTTTGCTGGATGCGATTTGATTTTGGATGAAGCGGTTCAGGTGATCCAGCACTTGCTTGCCTCGTCCACTTGCGCCAAAGATGGTAAACGCCCTGCATTATTGGCAAGGTTTGAGGAATTGGTGCGCTGTGCCAGACGAGTGATTGCGGCAGATGCGGACTTGGACAATGGCACGATCGCTTACTTACGACAACTGCGCGGCAATCTGGAACCCGCATTTCTCGTTCGCAATGATTGTCCGGTTGCGGGCTACGACGTGCGGTTTATCATCGCGCCCGATCGCACCCCGATTGTGCAGCAGGTTCTAGAATCCGTTCGTCAGAATGCGGCAAGGAAAGTGACATTCATTGCCACTGACAGCAAAGGCATGAGCAAGGCGATCGCTGCTTTAGTCAAAAAACATTATCCTGAAAAACGGCTACTGGTGATCAACTCAGAAACCAGCGGCGGTGAGGCAGAACGCGACTTTCTGAAAGCGCCAGACTTGGCATTAGTGGGATCTGACGGAGCTGATTATGACGTAATTATCGCTTCCCCTTCCATGGCAACGGGTATCAGCATTGAAGCCTTGGGCGTGATTACCAAAGTCTTTGGGGTGTTCATGGGCGCTAGTGCTAGCGATCGCGATATGACTCAAGCCCTCGGTCGAGTGCGCGAACCCGTTGAGCGGATTGTCTGGTGTGCTAAAGTCGGCTCCAACTATTCCCCCGTTAGTCGCTCTGCTCATCCGGCAGTGTTAAAGCATCATCTTCAGCAATCCACGAGCGCTACCGTGCGTCTGGTGCGCTCCAACCTCCGGGAAGATGTCGCTGGAGTAGTCGAGCAATACAATTGGCACGATAATCCTCATCTGGATCTTTACTGCAAGCTGAGTGCCGCCCAAAATTTCGCTATGTCCCATCTACGCGAGGCGCTGTTGGTGAGACTGCAATTTGAAGGCAATCGTGTCACCTTAGACGCGCAACCCTCAAACCCAGCAATGAAAATCCTGTTGAAATCAGTGCGGGAGGCACAGAAGATGATGGACGCTGAAGATATTGTGGCGGCTGAGGATTTGGTCTACAGTGAAGTGCTCCAAATTGAGCAGAAGGAGGCGACTTCTCCTGAAGAGGCGCTCGCCCTGAGCAAGTACTATCTCAAAGAGTTCTATGGACTAGACAGCCTCAGCTTGGAGGACGTGCTTTGGGACAACAACGGCAGACGGCGGCAAGAACTGGTGGCGCTGGAGGTGCAGTTAGAACCCGCACTGGCGATCGATCGAGCGGTAAAGCATCTTAATAAACAACTGACTTGGAATAAAGGGTTATGCCCCTGGGATATTCCAACCCTCAAGTTGAAACAAGCTCTGCGGCAGGCGCTGGATTTTGATGCGCTCATCGCCCAGATTCAGCAGGGCTGGGAATGGACATCCTATGATTTGAAGCCCTATGCGATGAAAGCGCGATCGCTCTCCGAACAGATTAAAGTAGCGTTGAGGTTTTCGATTCACGACAAGGTATCGGATGTGCAGGTTATCCATGAGTTATTGCTGCAACTGGGCATCAAAGTAATGCAGGCGCGATGGTCGCAGTTTGTGCCAGGGCATGAGGGTGAGAAGCTGCGGGTCTACCAGCTTGATCAAGAACATTGGCAGCGGGTGACAGCAGTCCTCGGTCGGAGACAGGTGAAGCGATCGGAGGTGACAGAAACAAGATCACCCCGTTCTTTTGATGTGATTCCCTCTGCGGGTGATCTTCTGATTGCTGCCCAGGTAGAGCTGTTGACGGAAGCGATGGGGTATGGCGCTGAGACGGTTCTAGCGCTGTATCAAGGACTGGATGAGCAGTTGCGGGCAGAGACGTTGGCGCGATCACCGGAGGAGGTGCGATCGGTGATTCAACAAGGTTTGGGAACAGAATCTCTTCTTCTTTTTCAGTAGAAGAATTATCGGCTTAATCAGCCCGATTTCTGATAACTGACTGACAGAGAGTTTAGAAATTCCCTGCTATTGTGGTTTTCTGATCCTAGAGATGAGTGAGACCGTGACTTGTGGTGTCTAAATGTCGTTCTAATTTTGTGTTTAAGGAGGACGATCGCCATTGATACACCAGAGGAGTCTGAGTTAGGGAGCGTTGATCCATCGGCATTACAGATGCTCTCTATTGCTGAGGAGAGTGTAACTATGAATTTCACCCCTTGGCAGCAGCGGTAGTGCAGTTGGCGGATCAGCATGCGACGGGACGGTAATGGTAAGGGTGATTAGTGGTGGGCAAGTGGGAGGGGGTAAGCAGAGGAGCCTCTTACTTCATCATCTTTATTCTTTCTTGGTTTCTTGCCAATCAGCCATGGCATCAATGACAAAGCTTGCTGCAGGATGATTAAGAAGTTGTTCTAATGCATGTGTACCCGATGCTTGAATGACCCTGATGGTACGCTGCATCAAAGAGGGGCTGTTTTCGATTTGGGCGATCGCCTCAGCAGCAAGTCGCATTTTGCCTGCTGTAGTATTAGTTGAGTGAGTTTTGGAAAGTTCATTGAGAAGTTGTTGAATCTCTGCGGCGAATTCATCTAGAGTCTGTTTCTGTTCTAAGTGTGGAGTTGTGACTGCCGTAAGCTTAAAAGGGGCTAGAAATCTAGAAATAGGCTCCACGATGAGGGTGAGGTTTTCACGGTCAATTACTCTGACTAACATACCTGGTTCGAGAGCGATCTGTTGTGAGCAGCGAGCACGCCACAACATTCCTTGGAACTTGATATATCCCATGCTGTTGGCAGGAATAAGCTCAAAGACAACAGTCTGAACTGCGAGTGGGTCTCCTTCCTGACTCGCGGGTAAAATTTGCATCAGTGCTCTTGTAACCCGACGGGATGCTCCAGTATACGTTCTTGTCGTGCCCACTTGCTTCCGCATCGGTACTTTCGCAACCCGATGGGATGCTTCAGTATGCACTTTTGTCGTGCTCACTTGCTGACTAGACTTGAGACCTCTTCGATTAATCCCTTGGACAGGAATTCCCAATACTTCATCTAGCTCACCTGATGCAATTAAGGATTCAAGCAACTGAAAACTTTCTTCTGAACCCTCTAGAACCAATTTTATGCTACCTGATTCAACCTCCAGTAGAGTTAATGAAGTGTCTCCTGTAACCTTCTGAAGATGAGCGACTATTGCCTCTAATTTCGGTTTTCCAACTTCATCAACACTTCCACTTAATACAAACTCATATTTAGCTCTCGCTTTCGTTGAAGTCTGGGTTAAAGAGCGCGTGTTAGTTTCTGGCATAAGGCTTGGGGTACAAGGAGGATCGATACGTTTATCTTGGAGCATATTATTCTTGCATTTCAGTACTGGTGTCAAAGATTCTGAAAAACCCGCCAAATGGATTGCATTGCACCCAAACTCGTATGCTGTTTCTACCGGGTAGCCATTCCCTAAAGCATCATAAAATCCTATAGCAAACTCAATTGCAGCTCGATCGCTAATGGGTTTAGCCATCCCAATTACAAAATCGATATGCTCTACGATGGCATTAGCTTGAATCTCTGAGTAGCAGGCATTTAACAGAACACACTTCACATGATTTGAAAGTAATCGGAATAAACCAGCTAAGGCTTCTGGATGCACTAACTGAACTTGTCCACTGGTATTCTCAAATGCCAAACCGCCATCTTCTACTCCATGCCCAGAAAAATGAACGATTTGCGGCTTGTATTGTAGAATAGCTTGTCGAATGCCTTGTGTTTGCACAGCCCATTCAGAATTAATGACAAACTGATCTCGGTCTCTAGCTCGTCTCAACCCTTCTTGAATGCATCGGACTTCTTCTCCTAAACGAAGCTCACTAGTGCCTCGCGGATTTGCAGCTAGAATTAGGATCTGTGTCATGCTGTCACTCATTGCTACTATCAATCTCTACATCGATCATAGTCTCTAGGCTGATCCGTCTCTGATGTGCCCATAATACACTTCTTGAATTCAATTCAGCCGTTACGTAGAGTTGCTATGGGTTGCTAGGTCACAAAATAAGTTTTGTGGCGATCGCCATTTGCCTTGTTGAGGTATCGGTTGGGGCGGTGGCTGAGAGTTGATTGAGGAGTTGCTGATTTTCCTTGGCGGCTTCAGACAAGGTTGGGTTCTGTTCTAGAGTGACATTCCATCCCATATATCGATACCCGTAGGGCAACCGCATCTTTTCATGTAGTTGCCTCGGTAGATCTCAACTATGGGCTGAGCTAGTGCAGCGCCATATGCTATCATTTGATGCCCAAAAGGGACCTGAAGGAGCGTTGATAATGGAATTGGTAGAAAATGAAAAGCAGATCAACTCTACCCGTGACTAAATTTAAGCGCCCAGCAAATCACTTCTCTTCTCTCAGCTATCGAGAGATGCAGAACAATCCTTAAAAGGTAGGTATTACAACTTGCAGCAAGAAAAAATTACCCTTAATCAATTAGAAAACTTCTTGTTGAAGTCTGCTGATATCCTGCGTGGCAAGATGGATGCATCCGAGTTTAAAGAGTTTATCTTTGGGATGCTTTTCCTGAAGCGGTTATCAGATGAGTTCGATCGCAAGCGTCAGCAGATCGCAAAGAAAGATTATCCCAATGCTAGTCCGGCAGAGTTGGCAGAGTTACTAGAAGACACAACCTCTTATGGGGATACCTTTTTTGTGCCATCTCGTGCCCGTTGGCATGAACCCTGGTCTTATGTAAATGAGGATGGCAATAAGGTGCAAGTGCCTGCGCTCAAACATCTTAAGCAAGACATCGGCAATATGCTGAACAAAGCCTTGGAGGCAGTTGAGGACGGTAATGACATGCTGGCTGGGGTACTGAAAAACAACATTAACTTCAACGCGGTTAAGGGAAAGACTAAGATTCCAGATCAGAAGTGGAAAGACTTGCTGGATCACTTCAATCAGCCTGGGTTTGTGTTGGTGAATGAGAACTTTGAGTTCCCTGACCTGTTAGGAGCAGCATACGAGTACCTGATTAAGTATTTTGCGGATAGCGCGGGTAAGAAGGGAGGAGAGTTTTACACTCCGGCGGAGGTGGTGCGGCTGTTGGTGCAGCTCGTTAAGCCGAAAGCGGGCAATACTATTTATGACCCTACCGTTGGCTCTGGGGGCTTTCTGATTCAGTCGCATCAGTATGTGGAAGAGCAAGGGCAAGACCCGAATGATCTGGCGCTGTATGGGCAGGATTCTAACGGTACGGTTTGGTCTATCTGCAACATGAACTTGATTCTTCACAACATTACTCGGTTCATTATTGAGAACGGGGACACGTTAGAAGATCCGCAGATTCTGGAGAATGGGCAGATTCGCAAGTTTGACCGAGTGCTGGCGAATCCACCATTTTCTCAAAGTTACAGCCGTGCTACGTTGCAGTTCCCCAACCGTTTTCGAGAGTTTTGTCCAGAGACGGGCAAGAAGGCAGATCTGATGTTTGTGCAGCACATGATCGCTAGTCTCAAACCCGACGGGCACATGGCGACGATCATGCCTCATGGGGTCTTGTTTCGCGGTGGAAAGGAGAAGTTGATCCGCGAAATTTTGATTAACGATGATGTGTTTGAAGCGATTATTAGTTTGCCGCCAGGACTGTTCTATGGCACAGGTATTCCTGCTTGTGTGTTGGTGGTGAATAAAAGCAAGCCGGATGAACTGAAGGACAAGATTCTGTTTATCAATGCCGATCGCGAGTATGCCGAGGGCAAGGCACAGAACAAGCTGCGCCCAGAAGATATCGAAAAGATTGATTTTGTCTTTACCCATAAACAGGAGTATCCCAAGTACAGCCGCTTAGTGAGCAGGCAGGAGATTGCAGATCAGCACGATTACAACCTCAACATTCGCCGTTATGTGGACAATACGCCAGAGCCAGAGCCGGAAGATGTCACCGCGCACCTCATTGGTGGCATTCCCCAGGCAGAGATCGCAGATCAGGCGGCAGAGTTTGAGCGATTTAGCGTGAACCCTGAAACATTGTTTGAGCCATTGCGTCCAGGCTATGTGTCATTTCGTGAGGTGGTGGGGTCTAAGTCTGCCCTTAAGCCCACGCTAGAAGCAGATGCCAATTTGCAAAAAATCGTGAGTCGGCACTATGCAACGCTAGAGGGCTGGTGGCAAGTGGCACGAGATGATTTTGCGCTGTTATGTAAAGGGCTGAGCGATGGCAAGAAAATGCCGGAAGTGCGGCGTGAGTTGCTGGTGGGGCTAAAAGAAAAGCTGATCCCGTTGGGGGTGTTAGATGAGTTTCAGGCGGCGGGGGTGTTTGTGAACTGGTGGCAGCAGATTCGCTATGACCTGAAGACAATTATCAATACGGGCTGGCACCATACTCTGATTCCAGATGAGTATCTAATTGCGGCGTTCTTTCAGGAGGAGGTTAAGGCGATCGAGGATTTTGAAAGCCAGGTCAGTGCTGCTCAGGGTGAATTGAGTGAGGCAGTGGAGACGGCTCAGGAGGTTGCTAGCTATGAGCCGGAAGAGGATGAAACGGTGACGGTTGCCTCAATTAAGAAGACTTTGAAGGAGTTGATGGATGACCTGAACGATGCAGAGGGAGATTCAGCGGCGCGGGAGTACAAGCAGTATAAGGCAGAATATGATGCGATCGCTGAGATTGAGAAACGCATCAAAGACCTGAAAGCGGATTTGAGGGAGAAGCAGACCGAGCTAGATCTGAAACTGCGACTCAAGCGTGTAGGTGGTGAGGAGTTTAAGGCTGAAACTCAGGAGTTGATTCAGCAGGCGACAGCACAGATTGCAGAGCTTAATCCCAATGATAAAACCGACAAACGGACGATCGCAGCGTTGACTAAAGACAAAGAGGTGCTAGAGCAGCGGCTTACTCGCATTGATGAATTGCTGGATAAAATTGGTGGACAACTGACCCCAGAAGACGCGAAGACGTTGATTCTGAAAAAGCTCTATGACTGGGTGAAGGAGAAACTAACCCGCTATTTAAATGCAGGGAAAAGGGCGCTGATTACTTTGGTAGAAAAGCTATGGGATAAGTATGCGGTATCGAGTCAGCAATTAGAGGCAGACCGGGAGGAGACGCTGGCAACGCTCAATGATTATCTGGTTAAGTTAGGGTATCTTGTTCAGGATTAGGAGGCGAGGAAATGCGAAAACAACGAATAGAATATACATCGCCGTTAGATGCACTAATTGCGGTATCAAAGCGGCTGAGTTTGTATGAAAGCCAACACAGTATGGATTCTGAAGATTTTTTCGATCGCTACAACCGAGGACAGATTTCTGATGAGGCGACGTTTGCGGAGTGGGCAAATGATTATCGGCACTTTTTAGGATTACGTCAGGATGTAGAAAAGCGGTTGCAGGATGTTGCATAAGAGTATTTAAGCAAGTCGGAGTATTTGGCGTAATGGTTATAGATGGGTGGCTAGAAAAACCGATTTCCTCTGTTGCAGAGATTGTTATGGGCCAATCTCCTGATTCTAAATACTACTCAGATGAAGAAGTAGGCTTACCTTTTCTTCAAGGATGCTCTGAGTTTACAAATATCTATCCATCACCAAATCTATATTGTTCTCAACTCAAAAAAATTGCGCCAACAGGATCAATTCTTTTTAGCGTTCGCGCCCCTGTTGGCAAAATAAATCTTGCAGATCAGGATTATATTATCGGTCGAGGGCTAGCTGCATTGTCAGCAAGTTCAATTCCACAAGACTATCTGCATTATTATCTTGTTTATTCAGAAAATAAATTTCGTAATGCATCTCAAGGATCAACCTTTGAAGCAATCAATTCTAAAGAGTTAAATGATTGGTGTATAAGTTTTCCAGAAGGATCTGAGGAACAAACCCAAATTGCTGCGATTCTCTCTACAATCGATCGCGCCATCACCGAAACTGAAGCCATCATTGCCAAGCAGCAGCGCATCAAAACCGGACTGATGCAGGACTTGCTGACCAAAGGCATCGACGATCGCGGTAACATCCGCACCGAAGAAACCCACACCTTCAAAGACTCCCCCTTTGGGCGCATTCCAGCCGAGTGGAAGGTGGAGCCTTGTTCAGCAATATGCAGAGAAATTGTAGTTGGTATTGTGATTCGTCCCGCACAGTACTATAAACCATCAGGAATACCAGTTCTCCGATCAGCGAACGTAAGAGAAAACGCGATAGATTTCTCAGATCTGGTTTATATGTCTGAAAAAGATAACAATTCTCTTGGTAAAAGTTGCTTATCTAAAGGAGACTTAGTTACTGTCAGAACAGGCTACCCAGGCACCACAGCAGTTATTCCTCCAGAATTAAATGGCTCTAATTGTGTAGATATAGTTATTTCAAGACCAGACTCACAACGAATTAGGTCTGATTATTTAGCTGTATGGATTAACTCAAACTTTGGAAAGAAGCAAGTTTTAGAAGGGCAAGGAGGACTTGCGCAACAGCATTTTAATGTTGGAGAGGTTCGCAAGCTCTTGGTGAATGTCCCCGCTATAGAGGAGCAAGCAAGAATTGAAGATTTTCTACTTATTCAGAGCAAGAATTTACTGAAATGTCAGCAAAAGCTACAGAAGTTGCATCGAATGAAAACCGGACTTATGCAAAACTTACTCACTGGCAAAGTTCGCGTGACTGAATTGCTCAAAGATATCAAAACAACCAGCCTGTAAGCTTGTCCTTTCCCACGAAACGACTACCATTGAACTGAACCCTGCCCCTGTTCCTCTATCCCCCAAAACTGTAGTGTCGAGGTCGCCCATGCAAGCCATTGAATTTAAGACCATCCTTCAAAACGGCATCGTTACTATTCCCTCCCAATACTCCAAGCAATGGGAAGGCAAAACTATCCGCGTTATTCTTCTTGATGAGGCAGCCCCCCCTCCTCCGGTAGCAGAAGCCAATCCTCTTAAAGGTAGTGTAGTCTTCGAGGGCGATCTAGTTTCGCCAATTGATGAACGCTGGAGTGCAGACCAATGATAATTCTAGATACCCATGCATGGATTTGGTGGATCAATGAATCGCAAAAGTTAGCACCTCGCGCCAGGGAAGCTATTCAATTAGAAGATGCGATCGGAATTACAGCAATAAGTTGCTGGGAACTAGCGATGCTAGCTGCAAAAGGCAGACTGGAGTTATCGATGGATGTTCAAGTTTGGATTGACCTCGCACTCCAACGTCCCCAAGTTAACCTTTTCCCCCTTACACCTGAGATTGCAGTACTTTCCACCCGACTGCCCGGAGAATTTCATGGTGATCCCGCTGATCGTCTAATCGTTGCGAGTAGCTTGGTACACAACGCACCGTTAGTTTCAAAAGACGAAAAGATTCAGCAATGGGGCTACATACAGGTCATCTGGTCATGAATAAACCACCTGTAGCCATCAAGCTTGACGAACGCAACCACGTCGAGAAACCAATGCTCAACCAGCTTGCCGGGTTAGGCTGGGAGGTGCTGGATCTAGAGATGAAACAGCAACCGAGCGAAACCTTCCGCGAGAACTTCGCCCAAGTGGTCATGCTACCCGTGCTGCACGAACAGCTTAAAGCGATCAATCCCTGGCTAGAAGATGACCAGGTCGAAGAAGTTGCTAAACGATTGACCGCCAGTTTCCCCGGCAAAAGCCTGTTAGAAAACAACCGCTACGTCTTCACCCTGCTCCAAGAAAACACCAGCGTCTCAGAAAACCGACAGACAGGCGCAAAAAGCCCCACCGTCCAATACATCGACTTCGATCGCCGCGATAACAACCGCTTCATCGCCGTCTGCCAGTTCAAAGTCCGAATCTTGGGCACCGAACACCACATCATTCCCGACATTGTGCTATTTCTCAACGGCTTGCCCATTGTCGTCATTGAATGTAAATCGCCCAAAGTTCAAGAGCCAATTCTAGAGGCGATCGACCAGATCATGCGCTACAGCGAACAGCGTGGAGCCAAAGGTGAAGGCAGTGCGCCACTGTTTTATTTCAATCAGTTCACCGTCGCCACCTGCCGCAACGAAGCTAAATTTGGCACCCTCACCACCCTCACCGAAAAATACTTTTATCGTTGGGCAGACCCCTACCCCCGCACCCTCGAAGACCTCGATCACGGTAGCAGTTCCCCCAACGACCAACAGCGCCTCGTCGCCGGAATGCTCGATCGCGACAACTTACTAGAGATTATTCACAACTTCACCCTCTTCACCCTCAACGATAAAGGCGAAACCATCAAAGTGGTAGGACGCTACCAGCAGTTTCGAGCCGTCCGAAAAGCTGTGCAGGGACTCATCGAAAAGACCACTCCCAGAGAACGCAGCGGCATCATTTGGCATACTCAGGGTTCGGGCAAATCGCTCACCATGATGTTTATGGTGCGGGCAATGTATCGCCACCCCAATCTATCGGAATGGAAAGTGGTGTTTATCACCGATCGCACCCAGCTAGAGCAACAGCTATCAGAAACGGGAAAAAATATTGGCTTCAGCGTCAAACCCGCTGATAGTATAGCCAAACTCAAAGAACTCCTCTGCAGCGACTCCTCAGACCTGGTGATGGCAATGATCCACAAGTTCCAGGAGCGCGACCTGCAAGAAACCTTCCCTGAACTAAACCCCAGCACCAACATCCTGATCATGACGGACGAGGCGCACCGCTCTCAATACTCCATGTTGGGCACCAATCTCGACAAAGCCCTGCCTAACGCCACCCGCATCGGCTACACAGGCACCCCGATCGACAAAACCGAGAAAGTATTTGGAGACTACATCGATAAATACACTATGCGGCAGGCGATCGAGGATAAGGTCACCCTAGAGATCGTTTACGAAGGGCGCACTCACAACGCTGAAGTGCCTGACCAGAAGGCAATGGATGCAGATTTTGAGGATGTATTCAGTGAGTACAATCTGCAAGAACGGATGCAGATTTTGGGCTATGGTTCACGAGATTCCTATTTAGAAGCCGAATCTACCATCGAAGCCAAAGCCAAGGACATGGTGGCTCATTATCTGCAATGGATTTTTCCCAATGGCTATAAGGCTCAAGTAGTTGCTACCTCCCGCGAGGCAGCCGTGCGCTATAAAACCCATCTCGATCAGGCGATCGCCGACCAAATCATTCAGCTAGAAGCCTCGAACCCCCACACAATCAATCTGGAGCGCCTGAAAAAGCTCAAAACCGATGTGGTGATTTCTGGCGGACATAACGACCTGCCCCATATTAAGGCTCACGCCAACAAGTCAACCCACAAAACCAGCATCAAAAGCTTCAAACTCCCCTTTGATGCAGAAGACAACGGCACCCCTGGAGACATTGGAATTGTCATCGTCAACAATATGCTGCTGACCGGATTTGATGCCCCAGTCGAGCAGGTCATGTACCTGGACAAGGTAATCCAGGCTCATAGCTTGTTACAGGCGATCGCCCGTGTCAACCGCGTCGGTGGCGAAGACAAAGATAAAGGCTTTGTGGTCGATTACGTCGGCATTGGGCACCACCTGAAAAGGGCGATCGGAAACTACGACGAACGCGAACAAAAGGAAGTAGAGGAAACCCTCAGCTTCCCCGAAGAAGAAATCCGCCAGCTTGAAACCGATCACCGAGCAGCGATGGATCTCCTCTCCAGCCATGGACTGACCAACTTAGCGGATCATGATGCTTTCTACGATGTGTTCTACGACGAAGACATCCGGTTCGAGTTCATGCTGGCATTTAAGAAAATGACCCGCAGTCTAAATTTGGTCTTTCCAGCTAAGGAAGCACTGGAGCATCTGCCAAGCTATCAAGCCCTAGCAGAAATTAATGTTCTAGCAGGGAAACACTTTCAAGACAGCCGCATGAGCATGAAGGGCATCCCAGAGAAGCTCCGCAAACTAACCGATGCCTACCTGATATCCCAATGCATCGACCTGAGAGTCAAGCCTATCTCAATCCTAGATGACAACTTCGAGAGCGAAGTCGTTGCTACCCACACGCGGACAAAAACCAAAGCCGCCGCCGTAGAGCACGCGCTTCGGCACCACATCGACATTGACCTAGACGATGACCCCGATCTCCAAGCCTCTTTTTCAGTAGCGCTTGCAGCGATTCTGCAAGAATTTAAAGATAACTGGGACAAGATTCACGAAGAACTAGAGAAACTGCGCCAACGGCTAAGAGATGCTGAAAATGAACCAACCTACGGGCTGCACAAGAAAAAGCAGATGCCCTTTTTTCGGATGTTCAAACGTGAATGTTTTGGCGAAGGTGAACTAATTGATGATACGATTTCTCAATCTGTTGCATTGACCCAGCAGGTGTTTATTGTCGTTGAGCGTGAACTGCAACTAGCAGGCTTTTGGGAAAGCATCCCAGCTCGTAAAAAACTTGAGGCAGAGATTCAAAAAGTTTTGCTATCATCTGATTTCAAAACTATCCCCGACATCTTTCCAAACCGAAAGCGGATCATCGCTAAGGTTATGGAAATCGCCGAGAAAAATAACGATCGCATCTTGTACGCAGAATGACAATGCAACTTGACTATAACGTTGTTTACTCCTCTCATCGCAAGACTCTGACCATCACGGTAGAGCGCGATCGCTCTGTTGTGGTCAAAGCCCCCACAGGTACATCCCTAGAAAAAATCAAGCAGGTAGTTGAGTCTCGCAAGCAATGGCTCTACGAGAAAATCCACCACACCCAGAAATATCAACCTCAACTTCACCCACCTGGCAAAGAACTAGTGAACGGTGAATCTCTTCCGTATTTAGGACGTAACTACCGATTAGAACTGGTAGATGATGGCGACAAAATTCAGTTCGCTAACAACCACTTCCTGGTTCCCAAATCACAAATAAATCAGCATGGCGACGTTTTCAAGGACTGGTATGTTCAAAAAGCGAAAGATCGAATTCTACCCCGCATTCGTCTCCATGCAGAGCGACTGGGAGTTCAATTTAGTCTGGCAAAAATTACTGACAGCAAGTACCGTTGGGGTTCTTGCACACCCAATGACAACGTAACTTTCAACTGGCGACTCATCAAAGCCCCGATGTTTGTCATTGACTATGTTATTATCCATGAGCTGGCGCATCTGCTTGAGCCTAATCATACTCAACGCTTTTGGAGCATTGTTAGGTCGCAAGTCGCAACAATGGACAAAGCAAAGCAATGGCTTAAAGAAAATGGTGCCATGCTAGAGCAGACGCTATGACCGAAGCCCTTTATACTCTTTTTGAAATTCCAAAAATCCTAAATCTACAGCAACGCAAATCGCATCAGGTACCCCCTTTGCCATCCCTTCCTCATCCAACAACTGCTTGTCCTGGCTTTCCCCTCCCGTGTTTGGCTCAAGACTAGCACCCGGTTGCCCTCATCAACAGCGGTCAGATGCTTGCTGGTATGCCTCCGCTTTTTGCTCGAATAGTGGCTGGTATGCCGCTTTGGGTCTTTGGGGCGCAATCGGGTGTTCTTTGCCGTCTATCCTCACCTCTTTGACTTCTGGTAGCGCTCTAGGGCGTGTCATCAATTAGCGGAGTTTGATAAAGTAGTAAGCATAGACCCTGCAAAACAAAACGGTGAAACGAGATGACAACTCGACGCTATGCGCTACGCGATGACCAATGGGAACGAATCAAAGACCTCTTGCCGGGACGAGCAGGAACAGTGGGCGTGACGGCAAAAGACAATCGCTTATTTGTCGAATCGGTGCTGTATCGCTATCGTGCCGGGATGCCGTGGCGCGACCTGCCAGAGCGGTTTGGCGATTTCCGGGTCGTGCATACGCGCTTCAGTCGGTGGTCGAGAACAGGGGTCTGGGAGCGGGTCTTTCAGCACTTAGCCGAGGATGCGGATAACGAATATGCCATGATTGATGCGACGATTGTGCGCGCCCACCAACATAGTGCGGGCGCAAAGGGGGGGGGCAGAAGCCGAAGCGATTGGTCGCAGCAAGGGCGGATTAAGTACCAAGATTCATGCCATCGTGGATGCGTTGGGCAATCCGTTGAGCTTTCATCTGACGCCGGGACAAGCCTGTGACCTCGATGGAGCCGACAGGCTGCTGCCGAGTTTAGTCGCCGATACCGTGCTGGCGGACAAGGCTTATGATGCAGATGAGCGAGTGATTGAGACGCTCGAAGCGCAAGGTAAGACCGCTGTGATTCCACCAAAACGCAATCGCAAGCATCAGCGGGAGTATGACAAAGAGTTGTACAAAGCGCGGCATTTGATTGAGAACTTCTTCGCCAAACTCAAGCAGTATCGAGCCATTGCCACTCGATACGACAAGCGAGCAGTCAACTTTTTGGGGGCGATTTATTTGACAGCTTCAGTCATCTGGCTCAATTGATGACACGCCTTAGAAACTGCAACAGGTTTGTTGACTATCTATTCGTCAAACTCTAATTTATTCTTTAATTCCTGACACTCCTTTGCTAAAGGAATCCCTAACTCAGTCGCGACCGCCAACGCGCGATCGCACTCCTGCCGCGCTAATTCGATCGATCCTAACTTCTGATACAGTTCTGCTAAGTTTTTGAGAACTTCCGCTTCAAGAGAACGATTGCGAGTTTCTTCACAAATGTCTAATGCTTTCTGAAAAGACTCAGCAGCCTCCGAATATTGCTCAAGCTTGATGAGAACTTCTCCTAACCCTGATAGTGCATAACTCTCTGTGTTTCGATCGCCAATTTCACAAGCAATAGTGAGCTTCTCATTATGCAACTCAATCGCTCTAGCATAGTTATCTAGAGCACAGTACGCACCACCTAAATTTCCTAAAGCATTGCCTTCTCCTTGCCGATCGCCGATCTCACGGGCAATCGCTAGGTGTTGCTGATGGTACTCGATCGCCTGGGTATGGTTGCCCAACCTGTTGTAAACATTTCCCAAATTTCCTAAAGCATTACCTTCTCCTTGTCGATTGCCAATCTCACGGGCAATCGTTAAGGATTGGAGATAGCACTCGATCGCCTGGGTATGGTTGCCCAACCTGTTGTAAGCACTTCCCAAATTTCCTAAAGCGTTGCCTTCTCCTTGTCGATCGTCAATCTCACGGGCGATCGCTAGGTGTTGCTGATGGTACTCGATCGCCTCAGCATAATTGCCCAACCCATAGTAAGCATTTCCTAGATTGCCTAAAGCTCTGCCTTCTCCTTGTTGATCGTCAATCTCACGGGCGATCGCTAAGGATTGCTGATGGTACTCGATCGCCTCGGCATAGATGCCCAACCCATAGTAAGCATTTCCCAGATTGCCTAAAGTAATACCTTCTCCTTGTCGACTGCCAATCTCACGGGCGATCGCTAAGGATTGCTGATGGTACTCGACAGTTTGGGCATAGCTGCCCAAACTGTCGTAAGCATTTCCCAGATTGCCTAAAGCCTTGCCCTCTGATTGTCGATCGCCAATCTCACGAGCAACAGTTAATGCTTTTTGGTAGTAGTCGATCGCTTTCTTCTGGTTACCTAAGCAACTGTAAGAGTTGCCGAGGTTGAGCAGACATCTAATCTTGCTTTGAGAAGATCCTTTACTCATTAATCTCAGACTAATCTGAATCAGATCTCGATAATATCCCCAGATAAATAGTTGCCAGTGCAAGGCTTGATTGGTTAACTTGTTTTGGTCAATGTAGACTTCATGTGCCTTTTCCCAATCGTCTAATTCAGAATGATGCTCAAACGCCTCCAGATAGCCGCGTACCTTCTCCAAATTTGCCGCTTCGGGCACCGCTTTATAGTGATTTAGCCATTGCCACGCTGCCATGCGTTCTGCGGTTTGCCACACTGCTGGGTCGGCTTTCAGCAGCTCATACGCCACGCTGCGAATTAGATTGTGTTGCCGCAGCGGCAGTTCACCATCTGTTCCCAGCCAAGCTCCCTCCTCCCACTCTTCTTGCGCCAGCGCCCTAGCCTTCAGCAACTCCAAGGCGGTTTCTGGGTAGGCGCAGTCTGGCAGCATTGCCAGCCAAAACGTTTCCGGCACTGGGCGGCGATAGACTGCACTGCGGCAGAGCAACTGCAAGGCATCTTCGGATAGCCGCGCCAATGTGCCTTTCACCCGTTGCTTTACCTCTAGCTGGAGCTTACGCCGTGACAGATTCGCCGGACGATTAGCTTCTAGTTCGGCAAACTTGCCCTGCTGCCAATAGCGCTGCACATTGCCGCCGCAGGCTTTGATATCTTCAGCTATCACCCGCAGCACCAGCGGATGTCCGTCATAGAGGCTGCCGATCCGTTGCAGATAGTCAGTATTAGTCCCAGACAAGCCCCGCTTGGCAAATAGTTCTAACTGCTCGGCAGCACTCAAACCCCGCACCGCCTGACAGTGCCAGATCTGGGGATAGCGCGAGCCAACACTTTCCAGTCCTCCCGGTAAATCCTGCGTCGTCAGAATCAGTTGACTCTGGCAGTCCTGCCCTGCCAAGAGCTGTTGCAACAGATCGAGCCACAGCGGATCGCAAAACTCACTCCAGCCTTGGCGATCGTCTCCCTCTAACAGCTTTTCCATCGAATCAATCTGCACCCGGTAGGGATGCGATCGCAGCAATTGCAGCAGATGCACCAGCAGATTTTGCGGAGCTTTTTGGTCTTCTAAAGTCGGTTCTTCGCCCAGCGATCGCAGCAGCGCCGCTCCACTGCTGGAAAACTCTGCCATCACGCTACCTTCATCCAGGTTCAACCGACAAAATCGTCGGTCATCCTGCAGTTCTGAGATCAAGCGTTCTGCCAGTGCCGTCTTGCCAATTCCCGTGATTCCCGTCAGCGCCAAGACTCGGCAGTCCCCTTGTAGGATTTGCAGCAGCGGCTCCGTTAGGTCCGATCGCTCCACCCAAGTTGAGGCGCTGTAGATCGCTGGGTTGAACGGTTGCAAAGTCAGAGGAGCGATCGTTACAGTCCGATGCGGTTGTGCATTGGGCTGTTTTTTCAGAACTGGAGTCAAGTCTGCTGTTCCATTCAGCCGCGCTGCACTACAGCCAAACTGATAGGCGAACTCAATCTCTCGTCCTGCTCCCAGCGCATCATAAAAGCCCACGGCAAACTCGATCGCCGCCCGCTCGTCGATCGCCTGACTCATACCAATCACGTAGGGAATATGCTGAGCGATCGCCTCTGCTTGGGATTCAGAGTAACAGGCATTCAGCACCACACACTGGAGCTTGCCCACAAACAGCTTAAATAGTCCTGCCAACGCTTCAGCATCGATCAACTTTGCTTGACCAATCTCATCCTCAAAGACCAAGCCTGCTTCTGCCTCGCCCTGTCCCGAAAAATGCACAATCTGCGGATTCAGGTCGAGCATAGCTCGCTGCAAATCCCTGGGACGAACAGCAGGTTTGGTTTCTAAGCGGAAGGAGTCGCGGTGGCGCGATAACCTCAAGCCTTCATCAATATCGCGTTTTTCCTGATCTAGCCGCCGCGATAACCTGCCGTTCGGGCTGGCACTCAGCATCAAGATTGTCGTGACTGAAGATTGCTGACTCATGGGGCGATTGCATCAAAACAAGCTGTGCTGCCAGTATAGCGATCTCCTCTCCACTGCAATAGGCGGTAGCGCGATCGTCATTTCAATAAAGCTTCCAATCGCTGAATTTCACTCTTTAATCCCTGGATCTCGCTGCGTCTGTCGATCGCCCCTTTTGCCTCTTGATACTTACGACTGCCTGCTTTACCCAGATAAGCAATCTACCGACCTTGAATTTTATCCGTCTTTGATTTTTTCAGAATCACCTCCATTCGCTTGTAATAGGTATGTTATTTATAGCCTTCTTCGCATTTAGAGTCTGCCTGAAATTCATTGATCCAGGTATTATCTGATGCGATCGCCCCCGAATTATGGCTTTCGACTGCCATAAGCCTTCAGGTCATAAACCAGTCGGTTTGGCTCAATTCAACAGAGCAAGCTAACGGGAGGTATCTGGTTTCTGCCGACAAGCTCGGAGCCTTTGCCAGCGTGCTAAAAGACTCAGCCGACTCATAGAAGATCCAGGGGCAACTCAACAAGCTTCTCGTCTTAAGGTATACCAGGCAGGCATTTACAAGGGTGCTTTGGCTAAGTAAGTGGTTACTCCTCATTCTCAACCGTTCTTCTTTATTAGGAAGAAGGGATCTGAAGTCCAACACCCCTTGCTTATCGTTTTAGTGTCATTTTGCTAACGTCTTATACCGATGCTCAAAGATTGTATCGGCATAGTACTTTAATTGGGATCTATTTTCTACGTTCAAACTGCTGATCATATTGCTGATATGAGTGCGGATGGTACTCAGTGAAATGAACAGCGTCTGTGAAATTTCACGATTGTTTAATCCTTGGCTCATTGCCTCCAAAATCTCTTGCTCTCGTGGCGTGAGTTTCTTGAATTCTGTTAAGTCTACCCGCTCCTCTGTGATCAAATCGGGGATCTTTTCTCCCACCTGATCGCCAGCCCTAGTCCTATTGACGAACTTTTCCAACACTCCCGGACTCATGTGTGGATACCCCTGATTAACCATGCGGATCGCCTGCGCCAGTTTGTCCATATCCACATCTTTCAGTAAATATCCCTTAGCACCCGCTTGCAATGCATCTTGAATATATTGACCATTGTCAAAAGTGGTAAGCATCAGAATCTTACAACCGGGAAATTCCTTCATAATCTGGCGCGTGGCTTTTTTGCCGTCCATGACGGGCATCCGCACGTCCATCAACACGACATCAGGCATCAAACTGCGCACCTGGGCGATCGCCTCTCTGCCATTTTCCGCCAGTCCCACCACTTCTAAATCGGTTGTCAGATTAAGCAGTTTCTGAATGCCAAGACGGGTAATCGGCTGGTCTTCCACAATCAAAACTCGAATGGTCAT
>JBBRCV010000049.1:0-25885 GCA_038204505.1 Elainellales cyanobacterium | reverse complement strand
ATGAGTGTAAAGGCAAGTGGTGGAAGCTCTGTTGCGCGTCCGCAACTCTATCAAACTGTACCTGTTGCAACCATTTCTCAAGCCGAGCAGCAAGATCGCTTCTTGGGGCGTGGTGAGCTGAGTGAACTCTCGGGCTACTTCGATTCGGGCTTGAAGCGGATTGAAATTGCCGCCATCCTGGGCGGAAATTCGGAACTTATTGTTTCCCGAGCTGCGAATCGAATCTTTGTGGGTGGCTCTCCGATGGCTTTCTTAGAAAAGCCTGCTGACAATGCTCCAGTCATGGTCGGTATGGGTGGAATAGCGCTGGATACCAAAGAAAATATGAAGCTAGGAACGACCACCTACGTTTCTAGCAGTGGTGGCGGTAACGGGCTGTTCGATGGCTTCCGTTCGCTGTTTAGCACTGCGCCTGGAGGTGGTACGCCTGTCGGTTTCCGCCCAATTAACGTGGCGCGCTACGGTCCTCGCAACATGCAGAAGTCTCTGCGGGACTTGAGCTGGTTCTTGCGCTATGTGACTTATGCGATCGTGGCGGGTGATCCAAATATCATTTCAGTCAATGTTCGCGGCTTGCGAGACATCATTGAGAATGCCTGTTCTGGTGCTGCTACGATCGTTGCTATTCAGGGCATGAGACAAGCGGCGCTGGGGTATTTCAGTAATGATCAAGGGGCAGCGGCGATCGTTGCTCAATACTTTGACGTGCTGTTGACTGAGTTTAGAGGTGCTACGCCTTCCAATACTGTGCGTCAGCGCTCAACGACTGATCAGCAAGGCTTGCAACTGCCTCAAATCTATGCACTTGCCTCTGAGCGTCGCTCTAAGTACGCCATGAAGCCAGGTTTGTCGGCGATCGAAAAGAATGATGCGATTAAAGCGGCATATCGTCAGATCTTTGAGCGTGACATTACTCGTGCCTACTCCCTCGGAATTTCTGATTTAGAGTCGAAGGTGAAGAACGGCGATATTTCTATGAAGGAATTCGTTCGTCGGTTAGGTAAATCGCCTTTGTACCGCAAGAACTTTTTCGAGCCTTACATTAACAGTCGCGCCTTAGAATTGGCGTTCCGACATTTCCTGGGTCGAGGTCCTAGCTCTCGCGAAGAGGTGCAGAACTACTTTGCGATCGTCTCTAAGGGCGGTTTGGCGGCATTGGTCGATGCTTTAGTGGATTCTAAAGAATACTCAGATTACTTTGGCGAAGAAACAGTGCCCTACATCCGGGGTTTGGGTCAAGAGGCACAAGAATGCCGCAACTGGGGACCACAGCAAGATCTGTTTAGATACAGCGCTCCTTTCCGCAAAGTACCTCAGTTCTTGACCACTTTTGCTCGCTACAACCGACCCCTGCCCGATCAGCACGTTTATGGCTCGGGTAACGATCCACTAGAAATCCAGTTTGGGGCAATTTTCTCCAAAGAAACCCGTGAGCCGAGCAGCAGTCCGGCACCGTTTGGAAAAGATACTCGGCGGATTTTGATCAATCGAGGAGCCGGTATTAATAACCAGCTCAGCAATCCGGGTGCAAGAGGTGTAGCCCCAGGTTCTCTAGGACCCAAGGTGTTTAAGTTAGATCAGCTTCCCACCAATACCAAAACCTTTAAGAAAGGCGGCGGTAATACTAAGGGAGTTAGCATTAAGTTCTCTGAAAGCTCCACCCAGAAGGTAATCCGGGCGACGTATCTGCAAGTCTTTGGGCGAGATCTTTACGAAGGTCAGCGCTTGAAGGTGGCAGAAATCAAGCTGGAGAACGGTGACATTACCCTGCGGGAGTTTGTCCGCATGTTGGCGAAGTCGGATGTCTTCCGGGGAATGTACTGGACACCTTTATATGTGGTTAAGGCGATCGAGTACATCCACCGTCGTCTTCTCGGTCGTCCTACCTATGGTCGCCAGGAGATGAACGCTTACTTTGACTTGGCTGCTAAGAAAGGCTTCTATGCGGTCGTCGATGCCATTTTAGACACCGTGGAATACAGCGAAACCTTTGGAGAAGATACCGTTCCTTACGAACGCTATGTCACACCAGCAGGTCAGGCGCTTCGCACTAGCCGCGTTGGCAGCATTGCCGATAAGGGAGCCAAGCTCGACAAGACTGTTACGCCTCGCTTTGTGGAGTTGGGTGCAGTTAATGAAACGCGATCGCTTCCTGACATTCAATTCCGCACAGGTCAGGGGGTCAGCAAGCAGCGTGAGCAAACCAAGGTCTTTAAGCTCACTACTCTTGATCCGGTAGCAGTCAAAACTCTAACGCGAGCGGCATATCGCCAAATCTTTGAGCGAGACGTTGAGCCTTATGTCACCCGTAATGAGTTCTCGGTGCTGGAAAGCAGGCTGGCTAATGGTGAAATTAACTTGAAAGAGTTCATTGAAGGACTGGGTACTTCAGGGCTGTATATCAAGGAGTTCTACACCCCCTTCCCCAACACCAAGGTGATTGAGTTAGGCACTAAGCACTTCTTAGGTCGCGCTCCTTCTGACCAAGCTGAAATTCGCAAGTACAACGTGATTTTGGCTTCTGAAGGGCTGGCTGGGTTCATTCGAGCTATGGTCAATACCCCAGAGTACGCTCAGTATTTTGGTGAAGATACTGTGCCCTACCGCCGTTTCCCAACATTGCCTGCGGCGACGTTCCCTAACACGGAGCGGCTTTACAACCAGCTTACTAAGCAGAATAGCGATGTTGTGGTTCCTAGCTTTGACCCCGTTACATCCCGCATCGACATTACTAAAATGCCTTTAATGAGTCAGGCAATGTCTGATTTAAGTCAGTCTGCCAACGTGAGTCAGCAGCTAGGTCGTCAAACCACTCACTCGGTTGAGGTAAGCCGCAAGCCTGCTCGAATTTACCGGATGCATTCAGGCATGACTACTCCTGAAAGTGAAGCTGCGATCGCGGCAATCTATACCCAAGTGATGGATTTGTTCGATGCCCAAGTGCCTACTGAATTTCGCCCAATCGACTTGGAAACCCAACTCCGAAATGGTGAAATCTCGGTGAGAGCCTTTGTCAAAGCCCTGGCTTGTTCAGGACAATATGCTCAGCGGTTCTGCACTCCTTATCCTCAAGCAAAAGTAGTTGAGTTCCTCTTCCGTCATTTGTTAGGACGTGTCCCAGCAACCCAGGCGGAGGCAACTCAGTACGGTGAAATTGTTGCCCATCAAGGCTTGAACGCGGCGATCGCCCTCATTGTCGATAGCGCTGAATACACTCGCTACTTTGGTGAAGATGTTGTGCCTTACCAACGCTTTCCCTAGGTTAGCCCTCGCCCTAAATCCCTCTCCTGCTCTGGGAGAGGAACTTTGAGAAGAAAAGCCCGTGATCTGATTGATAGATCATGGGCTTTTTGTTGGGCTAATCTATTGCGATCGCCCTAGCTATCGCTTTAAGACTTGATTCACTCGCGCCAATAACTCTGGCATTGGTAAAGATCCAGGAATGACTTCAGTCCGATTTCCCCAAACCTGCTCAACCGTACTTTGCGTCAACGGATCAAGCTCCGCCCGATGCGTCTGATAGTTCCAGAACAAAATGGGTGGCTTTGCTTCTAAAGGCGTTAGCGATCGCTCCATTTCTACTAACTGTCCCTGCGCCACTGCCGGATCACCGCATAACAACAGCAAATCTATGCTTTGATTCTGCAAGCTTTGAATGACATCTTGCCAAGAAGCGGCGATCGCACTCTGGAACCCAGCAATTTGCAGATATTGCATCAATGCCCGCACACTCTGAGGGGCAGGCGAATGCTGTGAATCGATTGACAAATCAAAAATTAAAATCTGAGGAGTCCAAGCCATTCCCACCGCCATCTGCATGACTTGTAGCAAGGCAGACACCTCTGGACTGCCGACCTCAATCGGTTGGTCTGGGGTCGAAGCCAAACACGGAAATACTGCCAACCCCAAGATCTGATTCGCTGCCTCAGTCATCTGTGCCGTCAACGTCACCACTGGCAACGCCGATAAAAAGGGCGATCGGCTGAACCGCTCTAGATAAGCCTGTGGATCGCTACAAGCCCCGTCCAACAGCACCACATCTGGCTTCCATACCCGCGCCAACAAATCGGCTTGATCCAGATCATCCACCTCCAGAACCCGACATCGGTGCGGGTGCAGCAGACGGGTCAAATCCGCAGAAATTAGCCCAGGAACTGCTTGATTTTCATAGAGATGCAGCACGGTTAAGCTCAGTTGAGCTTGCAGCGGCTCCTCTGGGTGCAGGGGTTTAACGACCTGCTCCAGGCAACGCTGTAGCGAATCTGCCTGAATGGGTAGCGATAGAAATGAATTTGCTCCATTTTGGTAAGCTTGCTTCTGATCAATTCGCATCGCCGTTGCCACCACAGGAATTTGGCAAGTTTCCTCATCCGCCTTTAGCAGAGTCAACACATCCCACCCTGAAAGCATTGGCAGCACAGGATTTAGAAAAACCGCACAGGGCTGAAGGCGGCGAATCTTCTCCAGCGCCTCTGTGCCAGAACGGGCGATCGCTACCCGATAGCCCAATCCGATGAGCTGATGAGTCAACTCATCCAGTAAATGAGGTATCGCCTCTACAATCATCACCAATCGATTGTGCGCCGTCGTTGAAACCGTTCCAGAATTCATCCCAAAATTAATGAGTAGCGATCGCCCCGTCCCAATGTGCCCAGCCCTAAGTTGCTCTGCCCCAATTTGTTGCGGTACAGGCGGACTCGGTGGCAACAGCAACGTAAACTCGCTACCCCGTCCCTCCATTGAGGTAAAAGTCACATCGCCCCCATGTAAGCGCGCTAACCTTTGGGTTAGTACCAGTCCTAGCCCTGTCCCTTTAAACTGCCGAGTCAGGGGATTTTCCAACTGCTGAAACTTTTGAAAAACCAGATGCTGCTTATCCGCTGGAATCCCAATTCCCTGATCCCAAACTGTGAAAGCCAACCAGCCTTCCCAAGCCTCCACTCTTAGACCAATCTCACCAGCCGCCGCCGTAAATTTCAACGCATTCGACAATAGATTCGCCAGCATTTGCCGTAGACGTAACTCATCTGCCACCAGCGACTCTAACCCCGGCTGAATTTCTAAATTGAACTGAGTTTCTCCCTCAGCCGCTCCCACCAGAACTTCAGTTTCTACCTCTTCTTCGGCTGCCTGCAACTGTTGCGCTAATTGATAGGCTTGCTGACAAACCCTTTCAAGGTTCAAAGGCTCCGGCATCAACTCCATTTGCCCCGTCTCAATGCGGGTTAAATCTAGAATATTGTTGACGATCGAAATCAAGTGCCGCCCACTGCGATGAATGAGTTGGGCATACCGCGATTGCCGTTCATTAAGCTTACCCAATGCCTGATCTTTCAATAGGCTCGACAAGCCCAACACTGCTGTTAAAGGCGTTTTTAGCTCATGGCTAATGCAGGATAAAAACTCATCTTTCAACCGATTAAGCTGTACCAAGTCTGCATTTTTTGCGGCTAGTTCTTTAACAATTTGCTGCTGATCGGTAGTGTCTTGAGCCAGAACTAACCAAAGACTATCGGCTTGACTGAGAGCAACTTGACCTGCGGCAAAGCGCCCACTCGCATCAGCAGAAAAATCTAAGGTCGCTAATTTAAAGTCAGAGGCTGCACCCATGGGAATTTTGACGAATTGCCAAACCCGATCTTGTCCATCTTTCATCGGGCAAATACAGACACAAGTATCGGGTTCTGTTCCAAGGCAAGAACCGACCGATCGCGCCCCGTCCAGTTCCAACCTATTTAATGGCTCTAAATTCTCCCAAATGCTGGGGTAAATCTCATCAGAAGCGTTTCCGGTTGAGCTACTTACCCTTGCCTCCTCTAAAATTTGCCCTGCCTCCTGGCTAATCTGCTCTGGATCGCGCAATTCGCCAAGCTGCTGTCGCCAAGCTAAATTTTGAGCCACCATCCGACCGCTTGCCGTTTGCAACATGAGGGGAAGAGGCAACCGTTCCAACAATTCCACCATGGGGTTAATGGGCAGCGGAGCGACCTGCCGTTGCTTCGTCTGAGGACGCGGATTCTCGGCTGCACGGGTCATAAACTGCAAAAGCTGAAGGCGATCGAGAATGCCAACATAGCGCCCGACTTCATCGACTAAAACCCACTGTCGCTGCTCAATTTCAGGTAAATACAGTTGAAAATCTTCCAGGCTCCATTGCAGCGATAAAGGCGTTAAATCTTCGAGCAATGGCTGCTGATCTTGTCCCAACGACTCACAAATCTGCTGAATTGTCTGAGTTGCCAAAGCAGGCTCGACCCAGCCTTTTTTTAAAGATAAGTAGGGAATTAGCCGACTTAAACGCAGCACTCCTAGCGGCGCTTGCTGTTCATTTAATACGATCGCCTGATCGCACCCCATTTGCCCTAACCGTTGCCAAACGCTGGCTAAATCATCGGTTTCGACACAGGTGGGCACAGACTGGATAAATTCTTTGAGAGACACAGTTTCCATTCCCAAATTTTCGACCCGTGATTGGATACAGCGACTTCATTGATTATCGCGGTATCTCGAAGGAAGCGATAGGTTTTCAAGTATGATAAGTGTTAATTATTTTGATGATTGTTGACTTTTGTATATTCCTTATCGTTACGGCTTGCTTACTGTAGCCAACGGTCACGAAAACTAGCTGAAACCAAAAACTTTTACTCCTGAGTACCTTGCCTTCCTCTCTCTCTGTTTGCGGACTTTACTCGTCTGATACGTTGACTCAGACTATCTCTCAAATTTTGGGAGAAGTTGCTTTACCTGAAGCTGTAGCCGTTACTTATGGATTGAACGGGTTTACTTCTGAAGAGAGTTTTTTGCAGTTTGTTCAACAAAAAAATCGTTATGTCGATTGTCTGGTCTTAGAAGAACGACCAAAGCTACAAAGTGTTTTGGATCAACTGAGCCAACAGTCTATCTTTTTCCCGGCTGTGTTTTTAAAGGGTTCAGATATCCCAGAAAAGGATACCCAAGATAACGGGGATTGGTCTTACCATGCTGCAACTATTTGTTTGTTGCCCGATCAATTAAACCAGATTGGATTTGTGATTGATCAAGCGATCGCCCAATTCATTCAGCTTTCCCCCGTTCGTCAGCCCGTCGTCGCTACCACTCGCATTCCAGAAGCGCCTCTGCGCTCTCAGCAGCAGCGTTTATCTGAAAAGCTGAAAGAGCGACTCGGCTATGTAGGCGTGTACTACAAACGCGATCCACAGAATTTTCTGCGGCGCATGACCCCGCCCGATCGTGAGGAGCTACTGCGGCACTTAAAAGCCGAGTATTGCGAAATTGTCCTCACTTATTTCTCAGATCCTTTAGCCCTCAATGCTCGGCTCGATAATTTTGTGAATGTCGCTTTCTTTGCCGATGTTTCTGTGGCTCAAGTCGTTGAAATGCACATGGGCTTAATGGATGAATTTTCTAAACAGCTCAAACTAGAAGGAAGAAATGATGACATTTTGCAAGACTATCGGTTGACCTTAATTGAAGCGATCGCCCACCTTTGCGAAATGTATCGTCGCTCTATTCCCCGCGAGTCCTAGCCTTCCTCTTAATCCCCCGTAAAAAATCCTGGAAAGTTCTATGATGAAACGGCTGACTCTTGATCAAACTCTCATGATTTTTTTAATTCTTTCAAACCCGTAATCTAGCCGTTAAAGGTATCCCTAACCCCCAGCCATGAGTCCCCTCAAGAAAACCTACATCTTAAAGCTCTACGTTGCTGGGAATACCCCAAATTCCATCCGCGCATTGCAAACCCTCAACAATATTTTAGAGAAAGAGTTTCAAGGAGTTTACGCCCTCAAAGTCATTGACGTACTCAAAAATCCTCAGCTTGCTGAAGAAGATAAAATCCTTGCCACACCAACCCTCACTAAAATTCTTCCGCTCCCAGTTCGTAAAATTATTGGCGACCTTTCCGACCGAGAGCGCGTTTTAATTGGTTTGGATTTGCTCTATGAAGAACTGCAAGAAGAAGAGAATGCTTCAGAAGCCGAGTAGTCCCTAAAATATTGTTCTTAATTTACTATTTTGAATCCTGCTACGACGAACCATGACTCAATCCAACTCGCTCTCCTCTGAGAATCCAGCCCCTATGACGGGCGTTCAAAAAATTAGCACCCTGATCGAAGGCTTTGACGATATCAGCCACGGCGGGTTGCCCATCGGTCGCACCACTCTTGTCAGCGGCACCTCTGGTACTGGAAAAACCATGTTTGCCGTGCAGTTTCTTTACTACGGCATCACCCAGTTCGATGAACCCGGTATCTTCGTCACCTTTGAAGAATCTCCAGCCGACGTGATTAAGAACGCCTGTAGCTTTGGCTGGGACTTACAAAAATTTGTCGATGAAGGTAAGCTTTTCATCCTCGATGCCTCCCCCGACCCTGATGGGCAAGACGTAATTGGCAACTTCGACCTCTCCGCCTTGATTGAGCGCATTCAATACGCCATCCGCAAATACAAAGCCCGCCGCGTTTCCATCGATTCGGTCACCGCTGTATTTCAGCAGTACGATGCTGCCGGAGTCGTTCGCCGCGAAATCTTCCGGCTGGTGGCTCGTCTTAAGCAAGTCGGTGCGACTACCATCATGACGACCGAGCGCGTTGAGGAATACGGTCCCGTCGCCCGCTTTGGTGTCGAAGAATTTGTATCTGATAACGTGGTGATTGTTCGCAATGTTCTAGAAGGCGAACGCCGCCGCCGCACGATCGAAATTCTCAAGCTGCGCGGTACTACTCACATGAAGGGCGAATATCCTTTCACCATTACTAAAGATGGGATTAATATCTTTCCGCTGGGCGCTATGCGGCTGACACAGCGATCGTCCAATACTCGCGTGTCGTCGGGCGTGAAAGTCCTTGATACTATGTGCGGCGGCGGCTTTTTCAAGGACTCCATCATTTTGGCAACGGGCGCTACGGGTACGGGCAAAACCCTTCTGGTCAGCAAGTTCATCCAAGATGCCTGCTTAAAGGGAGAGCGGGCAATTTTGTTTGCTTACGAAGAGTCACGGGCGCAGTTGTCACGCAATGCCTCCTCCTGGGGCACAGATTTTGAAGAACTAGAGCAGAAAGGACTGCTCAAAATTCTTTGCACTTATCCTGAGTCATCAGGCTTGGAAGATCATTTACAAACTATCAAATCTGAAATTGCTGAGTTTAAGCCTGCGAGGATTGCGATCGACTCTCTTTCTGCTCTGGCGCGAGGCGTTAGCAACAACGCCTTTCGGCAGTTCGTGATTGGGGTAACTGGTTTTGCCAAACAAGAGGAAATCACTGGTTTCTTTACCAATACTACCGATCAGTTTATGGGGTCTAACTCTATTACCAATTCCCATATTTCCACCATTACCGACACGATTTTGATGCTGCAATATGTAGAAATTCGGGGCGAAATGGCACGCGCCATTAACGTGTTTAAGATGCGCGGTTCCTGGCACGATAAAGGTATTCGAGAGTACACCATTAGCGATCAGGGTCCCGAAATTAAAGAGTCTTTCCGCAACTTCGAGGGCATCATCAGCGGTTCGCCTAGCCGGATTGCAGGAGATGAGAAGAATGAATTGTCTCGGATTGTGCGCGCATTTCAGGACAAAACAGAGGAAGAGAGTTAGAGGACTTCTTTATTTTTCGTCTTCACCCGCTGATAGAACTCTTCCATCGCCTCAATAAACGAGCTATCTTTCTCCCAAAACGGCGGAAAATCTCCTTGCTTTTTCACCACGATCGCCGTCACACCACTCTGCGTTGCCTCTTCAATACTCTGAGGTAATCGCTTTGCCCCTTGCCAAAACTCCTTAAGACTAACCGCCTCAGCCTCGGTTGTGGTCGGTCGGGTGTAATAGGACTCCACCGCCAGCGGCTCTGCTGCCTGAGCGGTTAATTCTGCTGAAAGCGCCATGCCTAAAGGAGTTTTGGCCAGTTCTTTTTGCAATACCGCCTTTGAAAGCCCTCGCAGTTCAAACAGCAAAAACGGATCTTTGTCTAGTTCCGCAGCGACTAAATAGTAAACTCCAGCAATATGTTTACAGGGGTTGCTGTCGTCGGGGCAAGAGCAGGAGGTTTTGAAGTCCTTGCGATTGTGAGGCAGCAGGTGAAGACCGAGGGCAGAAAAAGCATCCTCGATGTTGTCGGGCATTTCGTTGAGCAGCAGCTTGGAAATGAAGCTGGCTTTAGATGCCATTTGGGCGATCGCCACTGCCCACTTTGCCTGAGTAATAGGCTGAAATTCAATTTGGGTTTTGTAGAGCGGCTCCTTATAAACCCCAAAATAAGGATTCACTGATCCTCTCACCTCTGCCATCACTACGCCATTATTGATCTTAAAGCTTTTTACCTTACCGCCGCGCGCGTAGGAGCGCCCTCGTCCTAGCCGACCAGGATCGGTGAATTCTTCCAGCGCCTCAATAAATTTGTTGCCCCACCAAGTTCGGGTAAATTGTGGCATTTTGGTTTCTCCTTAAATCTAGAACTGCCCTAATCTAGAACCGCATTACGATTGAGCTTAATTAATTTCTTAAACGCTTCATTATCCAACTCCGTTAACCACGATTCATCTGCACCGATAATTGACCCTGCCAGTTTCTTTTTATCCTCAATCATTTGGTCAATCTTTTCTTCCAGCGTCCCGATCGCCACAAATTTATGGACAAACACATTCTTTTTCTGTCCAATCCGAAAAGCGCGATCGGTCGCCTGATCTTCGACTGCCGGATTCCACCAGCGATCGAAATGGAAGACATGATTAGCTCTGGTCAGCGTAATGCCCACACCGCCCGCTTTCAGCGACAAAATAAATACCGATGGCTCTGATTCTGGATCTTGAAATTCTGCAATCATGCGTTCGCGTTTGTCGCGGCTAGTGCCTCCATGAATGTAGTAAGTGTTGTAATGCAATGTTTGTTTAATGTACTTTTCTAAGGCACTTCCTATCTCTGTGAACTGAGTAAAAATCAAGACACTTTCACCTTCCGCCTTGACCTCCTCAATCAGTTCCGTTAACCGTTCTAACTTGTGCGATCGCTCTGGTGTAAATTCGCTCTCATCTTGTAGAAACTGGCGCGGATGGTTGCAAATTTGTTTAAGCTTCATTAGCGTTGCTAAAATCATTCCTTTACGCTTCATCCCTTCGGTAGCATCAATCTCCTGCTCGACATCTTTAACGATCGCCTCATACAGTAAAGCTTGCTCTTGGGTGAGATTGCAGTAAAGCTTTTGCTCACCTTTATCGGGTAGATCTTGAATAATTGACTGATCGGTTTTAAGGCGACGAAGAATGAACGGCTCTACCAATTTCTTTAAAGTTGCTGCTTGAGTGCGATCGCTATTCTTTTGAATCGGCACCTCAAATAACTTCCTAAACTGCGCTTCTTTGCCCAAATAACCCGGATTAAGGAAATTGAAAATCGACCATAAATCCAGTAATCGGTTTTCAACAGGCGTTCCGGTTAGCGCTAGACGGTGAGTGGCGGGGAGCTTCAAGATTGCCTTAGTTTGTGCCGCTTGAGGATTTTTGATGTTTTGCGCTTCATCAACGACCAAACGATGCCATGCCACGCTGCTCAACAGTTTCTCGTCTTTACGCGCCAAGGTAAACGAGGTAATTAATACGTCGTAATTTTGCACGGTGGTTTGAAATTCTTTTGTATCTTGCAAGCGTTGAGCGCCGTGATGGATCAGCGATCGCAGCTCTGGTGCAAACTTTTCCATTTCCTTCTGCCAATTGCCTACTACAGACGTTGGCGCAATTAATAGCGTTGGTAAAATGGGTAGGGCGATCGCCTTTCCTTTCACTTTGCCGTTTTGAGGCTGCACTTCCCGCTCTTGCAGCAACCTCGCAATCACCTGCGCCGACTTTCCCAAACCCATATCATCGGCAAGGCAACCATTCAGCCCTAAATTCTCTAAATAACTTAGCCAAGACACGCCCCGCTTTTGGTAGTCTCGGAGCTTGCCCTGAAACTTTGCTGGATCAGCAATTACCTCTAGCTGACTTTTATCATTCAGCTTTTCCAACATGTCAGATAATGCCCGATCGCGCTCGACCTCTAACTGTTCACTGACCTCTCCTTCAGCCGTTAACTTCATAAAGTCAATCAGGCTTAAATTGGGGTTCTCTTGACGATGTTTTTTCCAGAACTCCAGCATCTCCTGCATCTTATCTTGATCCAGTTCCATCCATTGTCCCCGGAACTGCACGAGCGGCGTTTTAGCATTCACTAACTGCTGCCATTCTTGTTCGCTGACCTGTTCACCCCCGATCGCCAACTCATACTTATATTCCACTAACGAGTCCGCTGAAAAGTAGCCCTTTCCCTTGCTACTGCCGCTTTTACTCATCCCTTTTGCTTGGAGCCGAATCTTTGCCCGCTGTCGTCCTTTCGGTGTCCACCAGGCTGGCACAATCACTTTGTATCCAGCATCTTCTAGCACCCAAGCTGACTCGTTGAGAAATGCAAATGCGTCATCTAGGCTTAGCCGAATGCTGGCAGGCTCGTCGGTTTCTAGTCCTGTCCAAAGCTGAGGATAAATGCGGGCAGCGTAGCCTAAATTGGTCAGCAGATGTTGCTCAAAGTTATCACCAAATTGCTTCTGTAACTGCTTTTGCTGAGTGGAGCGCGACCCTTGCGGTATCTGCAAAGCAGCGCGCCAATAATCCTGTAACGGCATTCGTAGAGACGGGTCTTTTTTAGAAGCGACCTGGAACTCTAAAATCCAATCCTGGTTGGGGTGATCGGGCGATCGCAGTTGAAAGCACAGAGAGAACGGAGCAACAGCTTGATTACGAGTAATGCGATCGCGCCAAGTCTGCCACTGCCGATATTGCTCCAAACTGACTGGGGCTGATCGTTTGGGGTTAAGGCAGAGGTCGAGCAAAGATCCTGAAATCTTGGTTTCAAACGTTGCCGGGATCGGCGTATGCTTGACGATCTCTGTAATTAAGCATTCTGAAAAATGCCGCAGCAATCGTTCCTGATCGTAGAACTTTGGCGTATCTAATGGCTTAGCAAAACCCGATACACAAACCAGCGGCATCCATTCCACATAGCGTTGTAAATCTGCTTCATACTGGGTTGAAACAATTTCCCATCCTGGATGTATTTCAAAGCTAGGTGCAGTCTTGGAAGCCTTTGCAGTCTTTTCATTCTCAACAGTTTTTCTACGTCCACGAGTGGCTGTCTCAGGACTTTTCTGTTTGCTTTTGGATGCTGCGACCCTTGCGGTAACGGCGATTTCTCGATAGCGCAACGCTGGAATGTATTGATCTCTGAGGATAATCTGCTTAAAGAATTGCGTGTAGTGATGCCAAAACAGCAGGTCAGAGCCGAACTGTACTTCTGCTAAATTATATAGAGAAGTAAAATGCAGTTCGTTCAGTAATTTAATAATGGTATGAGTGGCGATCGCCAAGCAATCAACTTGCCAATATTGCCACTCAAATGTTTCTGGTAACTCTGCCTCTAAATATCGCGCCAGTTCTAAAGATGGTAACGGTTGCTGGTCTGCACTGGGCAGTAAAAAATGCTGAGGCGCGATCGCTTGTTCTAGTCCTGTAGAAGTCCGATTTCCGACTTGATTTCCTAATGCTGGCGGTTTAATTCCTGCTTCGTTAGTCAGAAAATCGGCTAATGCTGTCTTAGCTAACTGACGAGGATGTTGAGTTTTGCCTTGTTGTTTCTTGCCTTCAGTCGTTTCAACCCAAAGATAGAACGTTCCACCTTGAACAAAATTATCTTCTGCTTGAGGAATCCAAGTGCCGTGCAGGATATTCATGGGCAGTACCAGGGGCGACCTTTAGCAGCCTATGATATCAGGAATTGATCGGGTCTGATGTAGTCTTTAGCCCTGGCTAACAAACGATAGAACTCTCTCTTCATCGCTCTCGATCGCACTTAACCCTTGCAATGCCGTTGTTAAGTCTCCTGCTAACTGTTTAGCATTTTGCTTTGCGCTTGTTTGTTTATACCGAGCAACCTCAATTGGCTCACCAATGCGAATCGTCACCTCGCAGCCCCAGCGCGGAATGACGTGGCTGTAGCTTAGAGTGATGGGCACAACCTTTACTCCTAATCCAAGCTGATTTGACTCAGCTTGCAGCGCCAGCCGAATTAAACCCGGCTTCAGCGGATTAATTTCACTACCCCGAAAAATATTGCCCTCTGGAAACACCACCATCATCTGACGATCTTGTAAAACTTTAATGCCATAGCGCAAACTTGCTACCGAGGGATTCCTAGGATTGATGGGAAATCCACCCAGTCTTTTTAAAATCCAACCCTGAAAACCTTTCGCTTCATCTTGCGTCACCATAAAGTGCATATCTCTCCCCGTCACCAAACGTCCGGTGGCAAAGGCAATTAAGATGCCATCCCAGCGCGATCGATGGGTCGGAGCCAATACTGCTGAACCTTCGAGGGGCAAATTTTCCTGTCCCACAATTTCAATACGTTTGAAAAATAAAGGCAGAATCATCCGACAAAGAAAATATGCAAAAGGCACTAACCAAGGCGAAAACCGAGAGTTAATGGCGGTGATGGGCTGAGCAGAAGATGTGGTTTCCATCGACATATGGGAAGAGGTGAGCATTGTCGTCATAAATTAAAAAACTGCGGTTCAAGTGGCGATCGAAGACTCCTTAGCACCTACAAACAACATAGCGGCTTATGGACTAGCGCCGTTTTATGGGTGGACAGTTCTAAATCCTGTCATGTGCGCCACAGTTTTTTGAATTGATGACCAAAAGCCATTATTGAGTATTCCCAACCTAGAATCGTTCCTGACATTTAATAAAAATGGAGCAATTTCTGCTCCTAGACAAAACATTATGCCGATAGTTTGTGCCAGTGGTTTATGCCAATAGATTACTTGCCCATCATCCGTTTGACCCATTCTATTTTTCCGGCGTAGGGCGCATACCGCAGCTTGATATCGATCCAAAAGGGTTTGTAAAAAACGCTTTTGCGATGGGAAAAAGTGTCAAAGCTAAATTTGCCGTGATAGCTGCCCATACCGCTGCTGCCTACTCCCCCAAAAGGTAAAGTATGAGGGGCAATTTGCATAATGGTTTCGTTGATGGCAACGCCGCCTGAAGAGGTTTCTTGCAGAACACGGTTTTGGACTTGTTTATTTTTAGAAAAAAGATAAAGGGCAAGGGGTTTAGGGCGCGCGTTAATTTGGGCGATCGCCTCTCCCAGGTCTTCATATGCCAAAATTGGCAAAATGGGTCCAAAAATCTCATCTTGCATGATTGCATCTGTCCAATTCACCTGATCAATCAGAGTCGGCGCAATGTAGCGTTTTTCAGGTTTCGTCTCGCCGCCAATGAGAATTTTCCCCTGCAATAAGTCGGCTAACCGCGAAAAATGCCGATCGCTAATAATCCGCCCGTAATCAGGGCTTTGAGATGGATCGTTGCCATAAAATTCGCGAATGGTTTTTTGTAGGGCAGCAAGTAGGGCGGGCTTAATTTGGCGATCGACAAGCAGATAGTCAGGGGCAACACAGGTTTGTCCGGCGTTGAGAAATTTGCCCCAAACGATGCGGCGGGCTGTGTGTTCTAGATGTATGTCGCGATCGACAATACAGGGACTTTTGCCGCCTAGCTCTAAAGTGACAGGAGTGAGGTGCTGGGCTGCGGCTGTCATGATGACTTTCCCGATCGCCGTTCCGCCTGTAAAAAAGATGTGGTCAAACCGTTCTTCTAACAGCGTTTGACTCGCTTCAATGCCTCCTTCTACCACAGCAATATAGTGAGGATTAAAGGTGTCTTGAATAATTTGGGTGATGATTTGCGAGGTATGTGGTGCGAGTTCTGACGGCTTGAGTAAAGCACAGTTGCCTGCCGCGATCGCCCCGATCAAAGGCGCAATCATTAGCTGAAAAGGATAATTCCAAGGACTAATAATCAGGACAACGCCTAGTGGCTCCGCTCGAATCTGGGCGCTAGATGGAAACGTGATCAGTGAGGTCGATACTTTTTGTGGTTTAGCCCAGGCACGAAGGTGTTTGATGGCGTAGTCAATTTCTTGAGTGACCCCGATTTCGGTCAGGTAAGCCTCAAATTCGGGCTTGCCCAAATCGGCGTGGATGGCGGCAACAATGTCATCTTGACGGCTGAGAATGGCTTGCTTGAGGGCTTTGAGTTGCGTCAGGCGAAAGTCAATGTCTTGAGTTTGTCTGGTGCTGAAAAAGGCGCGTTGCTGGTGGAGCAGGGTTTGAACGCGATCGCGGATTTCTTCGCAATGATCGATTGGGGTAGTCAATGTCATCCTGAATTCCTCTTTCACTCTATCTATCCCCTTTACTCTACCAATCCTCGCACGGTCTGATAGGCGACTGCTTGAATGGTAGCCATCGGCACTTTGTAAAAGTAATGACGGTGGAATTGCTCTTCTTGAACGACTTCTAGAAAATAGGCGATCCTTGCGGTATTTGAGAAGCAGCGCGCTTGATCCGTCTCACTTTCCCCCTCAGATTTTTCCTCCAACAGTCTCGCCGATTGATACGTTATCTGCAATTCATTATCCTGGCGATCCACTTCAAACCCTAATAATTCCAGCGTTTGAAAGCCTAGTTTCAGCGCCCGATCGCTTAGCTCCAACTTCTGCACAAACTGCTGATAGGTCGCAGCCTTGCCCGTGCGGCTGAGATATTTGGCAATGCCGACTAGCGTTTGCCAGGTTTGGCTAGGCAATGTAGAAGCGGGTGGGGGATAGGCGATCGCCAGTTTTTGCTGACTCTGCACTGCCTCCCGAAACAGAGCTTGCAGATCACCCCAATGAGTAGGGCATTCATTTAATTGCAGAATCCCAGCAGTTGGCGGCTGAGGCAACCCGCGATAATCTAACAGCCAATCGAGCTGAATGCTGGGGGCGAGGGTACGAGTGGGACGGAGGGCAATGAGGCGGACTTCGTAGCGTTTTTTAGCGGTGTTGAAGTCTAGTTCGGCGATCGCATCACATCGTCCTGGTAAGATTTCATCTTGGTAATGCCCCCACCAAATGCCCGGAAATCCTAGTAGTTTGGTGTCCTCGTCCCACAGTTCAAACTCTGTTTTAATGTAGCGAACCTTGCGCCCTCGCCAATCTTTAACATTACGATGCCAAACTTTCTCAAACCAACAGTTCTGAATCAGCAGTCGCGGCACTGGATTGCCCATACTATAAGGTTCTAATAGCTTTAGCTCTCGAAATAGGTCTTGTCCCAATTCCGCTACCGTGACTGTTAAATCTGCCCGTAGCTCAGACAATGTTACTAAGGGCTGCTGCTCTCGAAGCTGGCGATCGATCGCTGCGGCAAATAGATTGAGATTCTCCAAGGGCAAACTCAGATCGATCGCCAATGGATGTCCGCCGAAGCTGCTAAGCCAATGCGCCTGTCCCTTAAATAATGCGTACAGGTTGATAGATTCAGGCGATCGCGCTGCCCCTCTCAGTTCACCATCGTTTGAAGCAGGATGCTCCATTCCCAATAAAATTACCGGACGCTCGTACTCCCGTACCATCTGCGCCGCCACTAGCCCCAGCACCCCAATCGACCACTGCGGATCACTAAGGACGATTGCCTGGGTAGTTGATAAGTCTAGCTGGGCAATCCGAGCTTTTACCTGCTGAACCATGTCCTTTTGCAAAGACTTACAGCGGATGTTCGCTAGTTCCGTCTCTTCTGCCAAATGCCGACAGCGAGATTGATCTTGGCTAGTCAGCAACTCCACGCAAAAGCGGGCATCGCCATGAATATAGCTAATGGCGCTAATTCGAGAACCTAACCCAAACGAAATATCAGTGGGGCGATCGCCACTCCGTTTACATAACTCCAGCAGCCTCACGATTCCCGGTCGCTTGGTTTGCTGCAATTTGGCAATGCCAAGCTGAGCCAAATATCGACAGTCCCCCTTAAGTTCCACTAGATCCGCAATCAGCCCGATCGCCACTAAATCCAGCAAATCTTCTAAAGGGCGTTGAGGCGTTTCCGGCAAAGTTTCGTACATTGCCTCCACTAACTTATAGGCTAGGGCAACCCCTGACAAATGGGCGAGGGAATGGTCGGTTGGAAGCAAATGGGGATTGAGCAGGGCGATCGCATTGGGGCGATCGGCAGTGTGATGATCAATCACAATCACATCAATGCCTAGCCCACGCGCATAGTCAATTTCTGTAGCATTCGTACTGCCCGTACCGCCCGTGATAATTAGCGTACAGTCAACCAGCGCGTCAATCCCGGCGATCGACAACCCATGAGAGTCGATCAGGCGATTGGGAATGAAGTAGGTTAGATAGTCGGTTGGAAAAAACTGTCCCAAACCTTCCAAGAAAACAGCAGTTGCCGCGATGCCATCTGTATCAAAATCGCCCCAAATCACGACTCGTTCGTTCTTTTGCCGTGCGCTTGCCAGTCGGTTGACCGCTCGCTGCATTTCTTCGCCAAACGCGAACGGGCTACTAGGTTGATAATGGTCTGGGTTCAAAAAGCCCACGAGTTGGTCTGGATCACGGATGCCTCGCTGCCAGAGTAGTTGCGCCGCATAGTGCCCCCACTGTCCGGCATCTTGCCCGATTGCTGCCTGCTGACAAACGATCGCCAAAAACCAGTCCGGTATTTCAGCCGCACCCGGCACCCACCACTCTAAAGAATCGACCATTTACTCGGCTTTTGGCTTGAGAACTTTTGCCGGAATACCAACGGCGGTTTCTCCAGCGGGTACATCTATTAACACCACTGCATTTGCGCCAATATTAACGTCATCGCTTAGATGAACCTGACCGAGGATTTTTGCCCCTGCCCCTACATTAACGCGATCGCCCAAAACTGGCGCTTCTAAAGGGCGATCGAGATGGCGGTTGCCCAAGGTCACCCCTTGCCGAATAATACAGTCATCGCCAATGACGCAGTTACCGTGAATGACGATCGCCCCTTGATGCTCAATCACCACTCGCCGACCGAGTTGTACCGTGTAGGGCAAATCAATCCCGTAGGTATTGCGAACTCGGCGATAGAGCGATCGATAGAAGATGCTGAGCGGGGCACGTAGCAAAATGGGCTTGATCGACATTCGCCAAACTCCAAAGCGTTGAATTGCCACCGCCTGGAACCCAGGTTTAGTCCAGTCGCGTCCGTGCGCTTCCCAGTCTTCTTGAAGTTGCTGCCAGAGGGCGATCGCCGCTTCTGAATTCTCAATTTCTGATGGCTCCTCTGGGCGATCGATCTGATCGACCTGATCGACCGTGGGTCTAGCCAAATTATCAGAAGCTTGTACGTCGTTCAAATCTCTCCACCTCCCTTCAGCAACACACTATTAAGGATAAAGTCTCCCAACATATTAGGTGGATCATCATCGGGTTTCCGCTGAATCACCTGCCGAGTTCGCCACACCGCAAAACCCGCCGCCCAAGCGACCTCGGTCAAAACGGCATAGCTCCACCCATAGTTTTTGACAAAGAACCGCCGCCGCGAATCAAACCAATAGCTTGGGCGGCGCTTGGCTTTACGCTTGGTATCAGTCACCCCAGAGCTTTGCCCCACATAGTGTACTACTCGGCTTTCGGGGACATACCAACAAGACCAACCCGCCTTCTTAGCAGCTACACAAAAGTCAACCTCTTCAAAATATAAAAAGTACTTCTCATCCATCAAGCCTGCCGTTTCAAAGACCTCTCGCCGCACAATCATACTGGCTCCAGCCACCCAATCTACCTGCTGGATTGCCTCAGTCACTGGCAAGATCGGCACGATCTGCTGGGATAAGAGCCGAGTCACTAAACCCAGCCGCAAGCCGCTGTCTAACTCGCTCCAAACATTAGGAAACCGAAACGCCGAGCATTGAGGCGTTCCATCTGGCTCTTCGAGGCGGCTGCCTGCAATTCCAGCCTCTGGGGTTTTGTCCATGAAATCGACTAACGCCTGCAATGCGCCGGGTCGTACCACTGTGTCGGGGTTGAGCAGCAAAATATAGTCAGGAGGCGTATCGGCAGCTAGGGCTGGACGAATGGCAGCGTTGTTTCCAAAAGCATAGCCGCCATTGCGATCTTGGGGCAGAAAGGTAACCCAATCCCAGTTTTCAGTGGCGATCGCTGCCGAAATTTGTTCAACCGATCCATCTGCCGAATCATTATCCACGACTGTTACTTGTGTTCCTGGCAGCGCGCGCACCTCATCGATCAGGGAGTGCAGGCAAGCAACAGTTAACTCTGGGGTTCGATAGTTGAGAATAACGACCCTAAGACGAGCGCACGACGGGGCATGGGTGGCAACAGACATGAGGATTCTCTAAAAAGAACAGGAGGGTCAGGCTGAGGTGAATGAGCAGGCTAACAGACAATATGAGCTAGACAGGCAATAACTGAGTATCGAAGCAAAACAGTGTTTGCTCAGACAAACGGACAACTTCACAAATCAATTCTACGTAATACCTAAGATTTTTAGAAAAGAACGGGTTGCACCTCTTCAATAAATGGCTAAGCTTGGCAGCCTCCCTCATTACCTTAGTTAAATCTTCGGAGAAAGATGTTAAAAAACGGTAAGCGATGTATAACTTTATACGGAAATTTCATCAAGATGTTATGTTGATTTGATGAAAAAACTATGAAAGTCTGGCTGTGTCTCATAGTTTTAGGCTTGACCGTTAACAACTTTGTGATAGTTTGGATGGAGATTTCAGGCATAGTTCTCCTGATGGCTTAGTAACTTCTACGTATATAGAGATCGCACACAGATATTAAAGTCCGGCTTAGGGCTAAGCAGTGAAGCAATCTAGCTCATGACTAAGCGGGGCGATTTTTCTACAGAAACTTCATTCAGATTCTTTAGGATTTTAGTAAAAGTTATGAGAGCTACGGTAAAGCATATCCAAAAGGCTCAGTCCTGTAAAATTCCCATAATCTGTAGGATGCTTGAGTATCAAAGGTTGATTTTAACTTCTGACCTTAATAGTTTGCGGCGGGTGCTTCAACCTATAGGGTTAGCTGCTGCCATTTTGGCAGCTACTCTGGGTGCTACTCCTGGACAGGCGCAGACCCCAGTTGCGCCTCCTATCCCTGTACCAGTGGCTCCTGCCGTTCCACCCGCCGCCCCAGTGCCAGCGAGTCCGGTAACGCCTCCTCCAACGCCACTCACTCCAAGTCGTCTTAATGTGCCGCGTACCGAAGTTCCTACGGCAGGCTATCAAGAAGAAGAGTACCGCCTTGGACCCGGTGACCAAATTGGGTTAGATATCTTCGATGTCCCAGAATTAAGTGGTGCTCTAGGTCAACACGTAGTGCTGATCGATGGCTCTGTTAACTTGCCTTGGGTGGGTAAAATTAGGCTCCAAGGGTTAACGCTATCAGCGGCTTCTGCCCGATTGCAGGATGCCTATGCCCCTTATATTCGCAATCCTTTGATTACTGTTAATCTTTTGACCGTCCGGACTCTTCGGGTCAATGTGGTTGGAGCGGTGAAGCGTCCAGGGTCTTACATTATTAGTCCCCAGGGGCAGACGAACCAGATTCAGGTTGGCGATGCGGCGGCAGGTGGCGCTGTTGCTAGCCAATGGCCGACGGTGACCCAAGCACTACAGCAGGCAGGCGGCATTACCCAGTTAGCTGACCTCCGGGAGGTTCAGGTGAACCGACCTCAGCCCGATGGCTCTCAGCAAACTATTAAGGTTAACCTCTGGGAACTGCTGCGATCGGGGCAACTTCAGCAAGATATCGCATTGCGCGATCGCGACACCCTGGTGGTGCCCCAATCCACCTCCCTGAGTTCTGAAGAAGCCCTGCTCAACGGTTCTGCTAGCTTTGCCCCTGCCACTATTTTGGTGAATGTGGTTGGAGAAGTGAAAGCTCCAGGTACGGTCGAGGTGACCCCTAATACTTCTTTGAATCAAGCGTTGCTGACAGCAGGGGGCTTTGAGAGCAGCAGAGCCAGAAGAAAAGATGTCATCCTCATTCGTCTGAACCCCGATGGAACGGCAGTTCGGCGTACTATTCCCATTGATTTGACTGCGGGCATTAACGAAGAAACTAATCCCTCGTTGCGAGAGTTCGATACGATCGTAGTGGGACGATCGGGGATAGCTCAAACGGGCGATACACTCGACAACTTCTTCAGACCATTGGGGAATATCTTCGGACTGTTCAATTTCTTTGGCAATGTATTTGGTAACAATAATTAGTCGGCTGCAAACGCTGGTGATTAAACCTCTGGTTTTCCTGAGGATAGATGATTAGAGCTAATTCAAGCTAAACAGAGGGCAACATGGAGACAGAGCAGACATCTCAAAGCTTGGTACCCGTCATCAGGGCTAGACCCCCGCTGATGCCGCCATCAGATATAGAGGATGGCGATAATGTCCCGAATCGAGGGATAAACCTGCGATCGCTAGGCAGAACCTTACAGCGGCAGGCGCTTTTAATCGCAGGAGTCACCACCGCTATTACCGTCGCGGCGGCTTGGCAAGCCATGCGAATCCCAGACATTTATCAAGGCAATTTCCAAATTTTGGTGGAGCCAGTCTCCAACGAAGCCAGAGCGTCTGACCCCTCTAACTTGACTCGAAATGCTCCAAATGGGGTTCCTAACCAAGATAATTTCTCGGTTGATTATTCCACCCAGCTTCAGATTTTGCAAAGTCCGACCCGACTGAACCAAATCGTGCAGGAAACTCAGACTCAGTTTCCCAAATTTACCTACGACGATCTAAAAGGAGGGTTGAAAGTAGAACGACTGGCACCCAAGGACAGTCCAGATCCGACCAAAATTATCAAAGTGACCTTTGAAGGTACTGATGAGGCGCTTGTTCAAAAGGTCTTAAAAGTAACCGCTGCTCGCTATCTCCAATATAGTTTGGAAGAACGCAAAACCCGCTCAGGAGAAGGAATTAAGTTTATCGATGACCAACTGCCCGAAGTCAAGCAGCGGGTCAACAATATCCAAAATGATTTGCAGAACCTAAAACAGCAATATGACCTGGTTGATCCGGCTACGCAAGGCGAGCAGTTATCCACTCGAATCAATGACATCACCACTCAGCAGCTAGAAACTCAGCGAGAACTGGGTGAGCAGCGGGTGCTGTATGCCAACTTGCAGCGACAATTGCAGTTATCTCCAAATGAGGCGATCGCTGCCTCTGCCTTAAGTGAAGATCCGACCTACCAGGCATCCAAAGCGTCTCTTCAAGAGGTTCAAACCCAGATTGCTGTTGAACTCGCCCGCTTCAACGAAGAAGCGCCCCTAGTTAAGTCTCTGCGAGAACGCGAAAGGAACATCCTGGCGCTGATGGCACAGCAGGCGCAAACCGTCATCGGACAAAATCTTAAAGGTGGCACGGGTAGCCCACAGATATCGGTGTTTCAAAACTCAGTGCGGATTGGGCTGATTGGGCAACTCGTGACAGCGGGCAACCAAATCCAAATACTGGAAGCGCGTAACCGGGCGGTGAATCAGTCTAAAGGTGCATTTGAAGATCGACTTCAGCGGTTCCCAGCGATTTCCCGTCGTTATAACGATCTCACCCGCGAACTAGAGATTTCTACTCAAACCCTCAATCGTCTTCAAACTCAGCAAGAATCGCTACGAATTGAAACCGCCCAAACCGAAGTCCCCTGGGAACTCATCTCTGAACCCCTCGTTCCCCGCGACAAAGACGGCAACCCAATTCCTCTCCCTTCTCAAGCTTCTCGTTGGGTTCTGGGCGGTGTTGCCATGGGCTTGCTGCTGGGTTCGCTGCTGGCACTGCTTCTAGAAAAATATCGTAACGTCTTCTACTCCGTCGAAGATATTCAAGAGAGCATTCAACTACCCCTGGTTGGCATTATCCCGTTTTCTAGAGGCGCAAAACAGGCACTCGACTTCTCCTCAGCTTTTAGCTCAGTTGATGATGTGACTGCAGGCGACAGCCGCCTAGGTACCGCTCTCTTCCGGGAGGCATTTAGCGACCTTTACTCCAATATTCGTCTCTCTCAGCCGCCCATTCATTCCTTAATGGTGGCTTCTCCCGAATCGGGTGATGGCAAAACTACCATTGCAGTTTACCTGGCTCAAACCGCAGCCGGAGCGGGTCAGCGAGTGCTATTAGTAGATGCTAATATGCGTCAACCTCAAGTTCACAATCGTTTGGACGTGCCTAATACGGGCGGCTTGAGCGGAGTGCTTGCTCGTGGCTTTAATGTTGAAGAGTTCGTTCAACAGTCGCCCCTCGATGACAATCTCTATGTCCTCACGGCAGGACCTGCGGTGCCAGGTTCGGCTCGGTTGCTTGGCTCCGACCAAATGAAGCGATTGATGGAGAAATTCCAGCAGCAGTATGACCTGGTTATTTATGACACTCCTCACCTTTATGGCTTAACGGATGCTAGTTTTCTCACCACTCAAGTGGATGAAATCTTAATGGTGATTGCCGCTAACCGCACCAATCGCACCTCGGTTGAGCGGGTGCTGAGTAAGCTGATGACCCTACGCTTGCCCAGTATTAGCATGGTGACCAATTATCTCCGAGAGCACAATAGCCCAACTGTCCAGAACCGCAGCAATGCAGAGTTCAGTCGTCGATAGGGATAGCACCCTGAATCTTAACGCCTCGTTAAGCTCTCTGCTGACGGGGTTTTGTGATGGGGAATAGGCTTGGCAATTAACGTGATAATGGTCACTTCTGGGGGACAAAATAGCCGTCCTGGCGCGTATGTGCCTAGTCCTCGGTTGACGTAAAGTGTGTTCGTGCCAACTGAGTGCAAGCCCTCCGACCATTCCCAGTGGCGCACAACACGGTTGCTATTGCTTCGTAAAAATGGCATCCAGTGGCGAAAGAAAGAGGGAACCTGGGTTTTACTAAACTCTAGCAAGCCCACTACTGAACCTAGCCCTGGAATGACGATCTGTCCGCCGTGGGTGTGTCCCGAAAGCTGTAAATCGACTCGCCAAGCTTGCAGTGGCACGGCGGTGTCAGGATTGTGAGAAAGCACGAGTCGCGGTACTGAGGCAGGAATTTTGGAAAAAACAGGGGCAGGATCGAACTCGCGTGACCAAAAGTCTGCTAAACCTACCAGGGGGAATTGTGCACCCCAAGGATAGGCAATTTGATTCCAGAGAACGTGAATGCCGACCTGGGTTAAGGCATTGGTAACTGTGGTTCTAAAGCCGGGACGGTAGTGATCGTGGTTGCCTAGTACGGCGTAGACCCCGAGCTGACTCTGAAGCTGTTGGAGCGATCGCGCCAATCTTTCCATAGGTGCAGTCGAATCAGTGATGTAGTCGCCTGTTAGCACCACTAGATCGGGCTTAGCCTGGTTACTTGTGGCGATCGCCTCTGCCAACATTTCTTCAGATAGCCTAAGCCCGTCGTAGTGCAAATCTGAGAGTTGCACAAGCCTGGTTCCTTCCAAAGATTCGGGTAATCCAGCAATTTCTATCGTCAATTTTTCGACACTTAATGAGCCTGACAAAATCTTATGCATAATGCTGGAGATTACTCTTAATAACTAGATAACTAATAGACTTGCTTGAAGCAGGAGTGAAGACCTGCAACAGACTTGATAGGGGCAATCTTTAAAGTTTAGCCCTTGTGAGAAGGCGTTGAGTAAAGTTAAGAAGCTGTTGAGTAAAGTAAGGAGCTAATTTCTAAGTATCGATTTTGGGCTAATTTGCGCCTCTATGAAAGCAGTTTGTATTCTCTAATACTCGCTATCTCAACCTGCCAAGTACGAGTGGTTTTTTATACTTTGAATGAGTCTACGTGACTAGATATTAAGCAAATTCAAGATGTCCTTGCTGAATTTACTAAACCTTTAGAGTGATCCAGAATAAAAAAGATCCAAGGTTAGCTCGACTTGTCACAGATAGAGACAAACCACTTGGTAAGATTCGGCAGACGCTGGATCTGCTGCTCCACGGCTATCATTGCCTGTTGGGTGAGTTTAATGCCTGTT
>JBBRCV010000048.1:0-25993 GCA_038204505.1 Elainellales cyanobacterium | reverse complement strand
CAGGATAATACAGAATTGCGATCTATGCCATAGTCGTGATGAGTTCGTGATAAGTTCGGGGAGAATCTGAGTTACCTCTACGAAGGGGAAGGCTGACCAGAGCGATCGCGCTGATTGCCAAACCAAACAACGGCATAGCCTGCGCGGATGCCCACACCCATTGCCTTCCAGGACTGTTGCCAAACTTCTCGATTCAGAATCACGACATCATGCTTGGGGCTACTTTTCCATCCAGCTAGGGCTTGAGCGGGTGTGACATTGTTAGTGCTAGTCCAAAAGGCGATTTCGTAACCGTTGCCAGAGTATCCGGTTTTGAGGCGCTGAGGAGCTTCCCACATGGAAGGATAGGTTGCTGGATTGTTGGCATCGAAGGGAGTGTTGCTCCAAGAATGGAGACCGTTAGGGAAGCCATTTTGTGACAGGTCTTGCACGTGGCGATTGGCGACCAGGGTTAGGGCTTTAGAGAGACGAATAGCGGGTAAGCCGTTTGCTTGACGGTATTGTTGAATCTGGGTAGCAAGTGCAGCTTCTGGTTTGCTTAAGCCGTCCTCAGAGGCGATCGCTTTAACCCGTCCGCGAGCGTTCGCCTGTTTACTCCTCCGAAAGTAAGATGCTTGGAAAGAATTTTCAGGAGAAGCTGCCTTTGACGAGATAGCAGTAGGTTGAGGCGATGCAGAATTTTTCGAGGTCGGCAATGAGTTAGTAAACAGTGGCATTAAGCTACTCCAAGCATTTGACTCAGAGTAACTTGCGGCAAAGGCAACCTAAGTGATCTCTGTCAAGTTGATTGCCCTTAGTAAGTTGATTACTTTTAGCTTGACTGGCGGAGGAAATCGATAAATCGGATCAAGTCTTCAACGCTGAAGATGTGCGCTTGATTCCAGAGAGGCGAGTTTTCAGGCGGGACGAAAACTCTACAGATTCGGGCAATTTCAACAATCGCCTCAGTCAAATCCTCATCTTGCAAGCCATAGATATGTTCCATGTTATCTTCCGGACTGACCGGGAAACCTTTGACCATTTGCAGCTTTTGAAGATATCGATAGACTTCAATGGCGAGGGCTTCTGGAATGCCTTCTACAACAAAATAACGGACAAAACTTTGGCGGTTTTGACCTTTGCGGCTACGTTTGAGTTGGTATTGTTTGAGCCACTTAAAGCCAGTCGATGCTGCCGTCCAAATGACAACAATGGCAATGACTCCCATCAGCAAATAAAATTCAAATCCAAACATGCAGCTTGCTTTAAATTATCTCTAATATCTTCAGGGGTTTGTCCTTACTTTCGGGATTTTTCTGGCTGACTGGATATAGAAATGCGATCGCTCAATTGTCGTAAGCTCCGCGCCAGTTCCACATCGGTTTCTTTGAGATGGGCAATTTTTTCACAGCTATACATCACTGTTGTGTGGTCTTTGCCACCAAAAACTTCCCCGACTTTAGGCAGGCTTAAATCAGTATGTTGGCGCATCAGAAACATACCAATTTGCCGAGCCACACTAATTTCGCGGCGGCGGGAGCTGCTCTTGAGGTCTTCAATAGAAACGTTAAACATTTCCGACACTGCTTTGATCACCATTTCAGGTGAAGCCTCAACCTGGTCGCTGGGTGGATTGAGGACAGGGGCAATGTTTTCGACAGTCATTGGCAATCCCGAAATAGAGATATATGCCACAGCACGGATCAATGCCCCCTCTAACTCTCGAATATTGGTGGTGTAGCTAGAGGCAATATAGTCAATCACGTCGCGGGGAAGGCGCATGTTTTCGTATTCTGCTTTCTTTTGCAGAATTGCCATCCGTGTTTCCAAGTCGGGAGATTGAATATCGGCAATTAGTCCCATGGAGAAGCGAGAGCATAGGCGTTCTTGCAATCGCGGAATTTGGCTAGGGGGGCGATCGGAAGCAATAACGACTTGCTTCCCAGCTTCGTGGAGCGTGTTGAAGGTATGAAAGAATTCTTCTTGCGTGTATTCTTTGCCTTCAATAAACTGAATATCATCTACCAGCAGCACGTCCACGGCGCGATAGTGTTCACGGAAGCTCTGCATACTATCTTTACGAATTGCAGAGATCAGATCATTGGTGAACTGTTCAGTAGAAACGTAGAAGATTCTGGCGTTAGGATCAATCTCCAGGCGATAATGACCGACTGCTTGCATTAAATGCGTCTTGCCCAACCCCACTCCGCCACAGAGGAATAGAGGATTAAACTCGCGCCCTGGAGACTCAGCGACCGCTAACGATGCTGCGTGCGCCATCCTATTAGTGGCACCCACGACGAAACGCGAGAAGACGTATTTGTGGTTTAGCTCGGTGTGGCGGAGCTTGGCAGTTGAAGCGGGCTGATCGGCGGCTGAGGCGACTGGTTCGACGGGAAGGGGCCAAAGCACGTCCATAGAGTCAGTCAGGGTTTCTGCGTCAGCGCCAGGGCGTACAGAGATATGAATTTCGACCGCGTGACCCAACAGTTCTTCGACCACATCGGCGATCGCTTTAATGTAGTACTTTTGAATCCAGCTCCGAGCAAACGTATTAGGAGTACAAATGACCAAACGCTTGTCATCTAACTCTTCAGCCGTTGCCGACTTAATCCATGTTTCAAACGTAGGGCGACTGAGCTGAAGCTGTAAACGCTCCAACACCTGATCCCAAAAATTTTCTAGTGTTGTTTCCAGTGCTGTTTCCACTGTTCACCTCAAGTCCCTAAATTTTCCCAAGATTAAGCCAGCCTTAAAAGCTGACTGTGAGCGATCGCGATCGTCAGTTGCCCAACCCTCTTCTGTTCAAGAGAATCAAGTTATAGCCTATTAAATTTACTTTGGACGATGGTTTAATTGGCTTTAACATTTCAGATCTCTAGAACACCTTTTGCGTACCTACACCCTTAATTTTTCTTTAATCTCAGATCATGCTTGGACTACTAGATATTGGGTACAGCATTGCATAAAATTCCAGATATAGCGATATTTTTTTCATCGTAGAGATTATAGAAATATCAACTGATAGATTAGCCTGAGATGATCACGAGATGAAGATTTGGGGAGATTTTTAGCCCACCCCCCCTGATCCCCGCCCTCTCAAAAGCCCCAGATTAGCAGTGAAAAATCTATTTAGTCTACCCGCTCCAATTGCCAAAGAATTTGATTACCTTCACGGCGGACTCTCGAAACCACCCAGTTACGCCAAATCCAGTTGTCGCCTCGACTAGTGACGGCACTGGCATTGACATCGATTAAATCTGCGAGTTCTGAGCTGGTAATTAGATAGCCCTGACGCGCAATTTCATCTGCCATGTGTAGCGTGTCTACCAAACTACGGAGTTGTGCCACCCGTGCTTCTCGCGGCAGATCAGGGATATCTGGGAGCGGGGGTACAGCAGAATCTACCATGGTTGCACCAGAAGATGAAGGCGATCGCGCCAAGATGCCACATCTTCTTTGACATTCACAGATATTAATGTGCCTTAGAATACGGTCAGTTTTTAGAGTTTAGCTCTCTAGTGCTAACTGCTTCAGCGGTGGAGTTCGCCCTAACGAAAAGGTGCGGGCAATCTGATCACAGCGTTCGTTGCCAATGTTACCCGAATGCCCTCGAACATACTGCCATTGCAAAATACCTGGAGTGCGCTGGCTCAGTTCATCGAGAATTTCCCATAGATCTTGGTTCAAGACTGCTTTGCCCGTGGAGGCTTTCCAGCCTTTTTTCTTCCAGCCCTTGATCCATTGGGTAATGCCATTTTTGACATATTCGCTGTCGGTGTAAAGGATTACAGGCTGGGTTTGACCAGAGGCAATGAGATATTCGATACCCGCGATCGCCGCCTGCATTTCCATCCGGTTGTTGGTGGTCTGTGGTGCGGCTGCGCCCAGTTCATGTACAGCACCGTCGGCAAAGTACACGACTGTTCCCCAGCCGCCGGGTCCGGGGTTGCCAGAGCAAGCGCCATCGGTGTAAATGCTTTCAATCAGTTGGGTCATAGAGGTAGAGCTAGGGGATTGATAGTAAGGACGTATTGTTAAGTGTTTGGTAGTTGAGCTTGCGGGTCATGCCGTCGATCGCTCAACAGTCGTCCTTCAGAATGTTAACTATTAATGCGACATGTGCCTACGGGTTACATTTTTTTGGTAAATATTTTTCTGTGGACAGATGCTCCTGCTTGGCAGCCATTTGATCCTGCTTGGCAGCCATCTTAGAGATTTGCAGTCATTTAATAAGTTTTAAGGAGACACGCTCTTGCTTACTTTACCCTTACTTGCCCTTCTGCCCAGAACATTGGAATGGACTCCCATCATTGGCATCATTATGCTCTTTTGCAATATAGTGGCGATCGCCATTGGCAGATTCAACATTCAACAACCTAACGTAGGTGCTGCGATGCCATCCGCTGGTTTGCTTGGCGATTTTAGTTTAGCCGCATTTATCGGATCGGCTGCTTTGGGTCATGTCTTGGGTGCAGGCGTGATTTTGGGATTGTCTAATTTGGGCGTGATTTAAGTCGAAGTTTTTGTTCACCCTCCCTTCTAAATCTTCTATCTTGGAGGATTGAGAAGGGAATTTTTTTATTCAATAGGTTTGTAAGTAATTTTTCTCGCTATTTGTCACGTCCCTCCACGATCGCCCTCTCTTCCTCACTCAACCCATACAGACCAATCGATTGAGGCTTCAATGATTAAGATGCCAGAGGCGTGGCGATCGCTTCTTGTGACATGAAGCGTCGAAAATCTAGAACTTCAACTAAAACAAGCTTATCGCTCTGGGAATAATGCAAAATGACTGCTCCTTCTTCTTCAGCATAAGCAATTGGGTCGTTAGAGAGTTCAATTAAAAGTGCATCAACATCTTTGCTATAGCTTCGATAAATTCTGCAATTTGCTTTAGCTGCGTATCGTTAAATTGATCGATTTCTTGCTTAATAGTCTCTCTGGACACTTGCATATTACTTCTCGTATAAAGAGCTTCAAAAGAGATTTTCATCGCGCATTCTTGCCAATACTTGCTTTAAAGGTTCTAAGTCACTTGAACAGATTTTGTATATTTCTTCAGCGTCTATATTAAAATAATCGTGAGCCAAGATATTTCTGATTCCTTTGATACTCAACCAGGGAATGTCAGGATATCGATTCAAAAAATCGGTTCCAGCAATTTTTTCGATCCTTCTGATGTTTTCACTAAGCGAAATTAGCATCATGCTGATTCCATCTAAACGATCGAGTCCGTTGTCATCGCTAATAAAATCATCAGGTGAATTGATATCTGCAAATCTTCGCTTAATTCTCCTGATTGCCTCATCAATCTCAATAAATAATTCTAAAAGAAGGGAGCGATTATACATACACTGCTTCCTGATCTATTCTTGCCTTTAAGTAATTGTTCATGCCATGCCAATATCGAACTACATCAACTTTCTTACCAAAAAGTAACTCCAGTTCTGCTTTGAGACTGACACGCTTCAAGAGATCGGGTGCCATGTCTACTACGATATCAATATCACTTCCGGTGTGGGCTTCATTACGTGCCACAGAACCAAATATTCCAATACGAGTTACACCGTAGCGTTTTTCGAGTTCGGGTTTTAGATGGCGCAATTTTTTGATGACATCGTTACTTTCTATAGTTTCACTCATTTAATTTATCTCCTTTGAATCGGTCTTTGGGGTGGGGCAAGGCACTACACGATCGCCCTCTCTTCCTCACTCGACCCGTACAGACCAATCGATTGAGGCTTCAATGATTAAGATGCCAGGAGTGTGGCGATCGCTTCTTGTGACATGAAGCGTCGGAAATCTAGAACTTCAACTAAAACGAGTTTATCGTTCTGGGAATAATGCAAGATGACTGCTCCTTCTTCTTCAGCATAAGCAATTGGCTCGTTAGAGAGTTCAATTAAAAGTGCATCAACATCTTTGCTATAGCTAATTTTTTTCATATCTAGATTTCCTCCCAGGATAAAGTGTGATGATAAGAATGAAAGTGTTGAATTCTCGATAAACGACTCGAAGCACTAGATTTTCATTCAACCCTTTTTGTGCAATCAGTTTATCTTCTTCTCCAGTTTCCAGCTTCTCCGGAGATCTCACGGTCTCTACTACAAAGTCGGGATCGATGGTTACTTCATGGCTTGCTAAAACCTCCATTTTCAACAGAGCATGGTCGCTAAAACGAATTTCTTTCATTTCCCCTCCACGATCGCCCTCTCTTCCTCACTCAATCCATACAATCGATACACGATCGCATCAATCAAGCGATCGCACTGCATTATTTGCAATTTTAGGAGCGGCAGCGTTTCTAAGCAGGCTTAATATTCTTTCTCATGGTTAATTAATTCTCCCACGACCTTAACGAGAGACTGTCCAGATCTTCACTCGATAAAAGCTTAAAGCGCTGGTTGAGAAATTATCTTCATGTTCACGCAGCTTTGAGCCTCTACCGCGAAAACACATCCAAACATTTTTGCAGTGCCCTGAGTTGATCTTCGTCCGGCTGTCCTACCTGCTGATAGCGACTCAGATCCACCATCATACCCGTCTCTGATTCCCATCGCGAATCGGGCTGATATGGCGGAAGGACGCGCGTCGCGTTGACAATCCGATCGCCCTCCACAAACCCCCGAAAACAAACCAATCGCGATCGCCGCCCATCCACGCCTATGGCGCTATGCCCTGCTTTGCGCAATAAAATATAGCCCGCATAATAATATTGCCCAGTAGACTGCACTTCCAGCGACAAGGATGGAGTGCTGGGAGTGCTAACGGAGATTTTAGCCCCCAGAACCCAGTCAATCGTAGCCATGGAAAAAGCGATCGCCATTCCCCATCGCAAAAAATTCATCATCTCACTTGTATGTCCTGATACAGTACCTCGACTATAAACTGCTTATAAAGTTCGTTTAGTGCAGCTCTCAATTATGGCGTCCGCTTTATCTACATTAACTACTATGCCAAAAACGTTCCTCACCGAAGACTTCTCGACTACCACCACCACCACGCCACCTACAGGCTGGACAATTGACGTGATTGAAGGCGATCCGTCTGTAGATTTGTGGCACTTCGATAATCCAGGCGATCGCACTTTCCCCAGTTTCCTCACCGATCCGATCGCCATTTTTGATAGTGACAACATATCCAATAACGACCTCAAAGAAAACGTTGCGCTCGTGTCGCCTGCCTTCGATGCCTCTGCTAGTTCTCAAGTTTATCTCAAGTTTGATCAAGAGTATCTTGGATTAACAGATCCAGATTATGGCAGCCAGGGCTTAATTGAAGTTTACGATGGCAAGCAATGGCAAACGGTAACAACGCAAACAGTAGATGCGATCGCGCCTACCACCGTCGATATTTCCCAGTACACCGCCGGAGTGGCTGATGCTCAAGTGCGGTTCCGCTGGACAGGGAACTGGTCTTATCGCTGGTCGGTGGATAACGTTGAAGTAGTAGATTCTTTAACGCCAGGGGTGAGGCTAATCGGCAATCCCAAAACTAGCGAAGACAACGTGCCCGATACTCGAAATTTTCAATTTGTGTTGGAGAAGCCGCCCACGGCAAATGTTACTCTTAACTTCGGTGTGGATGATAGCCAACTGCAAGCAATTGCACCGCTGACGTTTACGCCAGAGAATTGGAACGTGCCCCAAGCTGCAACGGTACAGGCGATCGCAGATAACCTGGATGAAGGGAATAATCAAACCAGCGCTGTTAGCATTTCTGTCGATAGCGAAGATGCAGATTATGACAGCTTAGTGGTGAAAGATGCGATCGCGACCATTACCGATCACACCATTCCTGGATTCCCCAGCTATCGAACTGTTGAGAAGACGCAAGCCGATGTCTCTGCCCTAGCCACAAACAATCCCAGCATTGCCAATTGGGTAGACATTGGTGATAGCTATGACAAAGTTGCATCCGGCGGCAGCAAAGGCTATGACCTCAATGTCTTACAACTCACCAACAAAGACATTAATCCTGGCGAGGGTAAACCTACCATTTACATCGAAGCAGGCATCCACGCTCGTGAGTATGCCGTTAACGAAGTAGCAACCCGCTTTGCTGAGTATCTCGTGGGCAATTACGGTCTTGATGCCGATGTCACTTGGCTACTGGATTATTTCAAAGTTGATATTAATCCCGTTGGTAACCCCGATGGGCGCAAGTTCGCTGAGCAGGGCTACCTCTGGCGCAAAAACACCAATCCCAACCCTCCCGAAGGTTCAGAGGCTGCTGCATTTCCCACCTACGGCGTTGACCTTAACCGCAACCACGACTTTGAGTTTGATGCGGTCGAAGGTGGCTCTAGCGGCGACCCCACCTCAGAAACCTATCGAGGTGCCTCTGCCGCTTCAGAACCCGAAACCCAGGCCGTTGAGAACTACGTCAAAACACTATTTCCCGATCGCCGGGGCGAAGCCAAAACAGATGCAGCTCCTGAAGATACATCAGGCATTCTTCTTGACCTCCACACCTTCGGCAATACGGTTCTCTATCCCTGGGGTTCTACCAGCGATGCGGCTCCCAACCAAGAGGCACTGCGTAACTTGGGACTCAAGTTTGGTTACTACACCAACGCCAACGGCACTCCCTATGACGTTTATCAAGCGATCGGTCTTTACGCTACCGATGGCACCACGGATGACTGGGCTTATGGAACGCTGGGCGTAGCGGCCTACACTTGGGAATTAGGAACTGATTTTTTACAGGACAGTGAATACTTTGAAGCATCGATCGCCCCTCAAGTCATTCCTGCCCTATTCTATGCCGCTAAGTCTGCTTACCGTCCATACAAAACGGCTGCGGCACCTGAATCAATTGACATTGAACTTAACATGCCTCAAGCTTTAAAGGGGGCGATTGTTACCTTAACCGCAACAGCAGATGATACTCGCTACGCCGATAGCAACGCCGACGCAACCCTGGAAGAAGGCAAAGATTTACCCACTCCCAGCAACATTAAAGGCGGACGATATACCATCGATTCGCCTTCCTGGATCAGCGGCACGCAGCAGTATGAACTCGCTGCCGCCGATGGTGCATTCGATAGTCCTTCAGAGCAATTGACGGCTGATATTGACACCTCGAAATTATCTCCTGGTCGTCACACTATCTTTGTCGAAAGTCAAGATGCCAATGGTGAATATGGCGTTCCGACCGCTGTGTTCTTAGATGTTCTCACCCCGTCTCATGGCTGCTTTACCACTCAGGCAGGTACTGAAGAACATGATGTCATGATGGCTAGTGATAATCAGACTTCAGTAATGTATGGTTTAGGCGGCGATGATTCTTTGTCAGGAAAATCTAAGGGAGATATGCTGATGGGCGGAAAAGGCAATGATATCCTGAACGGAGGTCAGGGCGATGACTTGCTGTGGGGTGGCAAGGGCAATGATCTACTGCAAGGAGACGATGGTCTTGATACCTTTGTGCTGGCGTACAAAGAGGGGGCGGACATCATCACGGACTTTGAGGTAGGCAAAGACTTGATTGGTTTGGCAGGAACACTCAACTTTGGGCGACTGTCGATTACCGAAACGAACAAGGCAGCGATCGTTAGCTTTGGACAAGATCGCTTGGCAGAGTTGCGCGGTATCAATGCCGATCAACTAGGCGCTGCCTCGTTCATCACCGTGTCTACGGTATAGACCAGGCTCTTTTGGGATAAGAATCTTGCCCGCCTTAGCCTTAACTAAAATGTGGTGAGGCTAAAGCGAATGTTGAGAGAACTGATAGAGAGCATGGACGGCAACACAAAAGGAGCAAATAGTTTGCTTTTCTCTCATTCCCAGACCAAAACCTGGGAATGAGAGGAAGCTGTCAGAGCAAACTACGAAACCAGACCATCGCCCTTTTTCAAGAACTCACGCAAAAACCAGCGGTGTTTTTGATGGACTTGTACCAAACGGGTGTACAGGTCAGCCGTCCCAATATCACCTGCATTGGTAGCAACTTCAGCATCTTGATGCATTTCCTCAATGATCAGATCGTGAGTGGCGATCGCCTCAGCAATCATATCTTTCATCGAAAGCTGACCTACCGAAGCTTTGACCGTGGCAATAGTCAAATAATCGGCTGGGTCGCCTACAGGAGTCCCATCGATCATCAGGCTACGTTCAGCCAATTCATCCAGCATGGCAAACACTTCCGCCCCTTGTTCATCAAACAATAGGTGAACATCGCGGAACAAAGGACCAAACGTAAACCAGTGATATTTTTTGTAATTAAGATATGTCACAAGCGTATTGGCTTGTTCACGGTTGAGGGCTGCGACTAAAGCTGCTTGTTGGGTCAATGTAGCTGTCATAAGTGATTTCCTCTCTGTTGTGGAGCTTAATTTGATCATAAGGGGTGAAAAGGAAAGGCGATCGCTTGCCAAAATATCAATTCTTGAAACTAAAAATCGCCTTGCATTAATCATACTCGTTATGAGTACGTCTTACAACCTCCCACGAAAAAACTGCCCCAACTGCTCAGGTGCTAAGAAAAGATTAAGGGAGTTGCAACTTGATAAAGTCCCAGTCTTTTAATTTTTTGTAGGGCAGGTATTTTAATTTATGGAAATCTCCTTATTTCCTCACCTTCCCATCCGGCATAGTCGTGTTGACCAACAACGCCCCACTCAAATCCGCCCCAAATAAGTTCGCCCCCACCAAGTTCGCCCCACTCAAATCGGCATTTCGCAAACTTGCCCCGCTCAAGTCAACACCTCGTAAATCTGCTCCTGTCAGGCTAGCACCGCCCAAGTCTGCCCCATTTAGCTTTGCTCCCATCAAGTTAGCAAATGCCAGACTCGCCGCCGCCAAATCAGCGAACGCCATCTCTGCACCACTCAAGTTGGCATAGGAAAGATCAGCGCTGCTCAAATTGGCATTGCTCAAGTTAACGCCTCGCAGATTTGCTAGAAACAGGTCAGCAAACCCCAGATCAGCTCCTTTAGCTTTAGCGCCACTCAGGTTTGCCAACAACAAATTTGACTCTCGCAGATTTGCCCGGAACAGTTCCGCTCCACTAAAATTGGCAAAACTCGCATCAGTTCTACCCAAGTTTGCCTGAAACAACATAGCGCCGCTTAGATTAGCACGAGTCAACGTTGTATCGCTCAAATCCGCTTCACGCAGGTCAGCATTGCTCAGGCTAAAGCTGCTGAGGTCAGCGCTGCTCAAGTCTGCCCCAATCAAAGAAATAGCAGGATTCCCCACAAAAATTAAGTTCGAGTCTTCTAAAAATTTCAGCAGTTTAGCTTTGCTTTGACCATCAAGCTGCCTCAAAGTCGTCAGGGTTTTAATGCTGGCGCGATCGCGCGTCTTACTCCCGACCGCTGACCCCTTCAGGTTTTCCTTCTTCACCAGTTGATAAATCTGGTTCTGATAATTTTGTAATGCCCAAGCAGACGGTAGGGGTCGAGACGACAGTTGCGAATGCGGCTGCACGGGCGACGGCAAATTTCGCTGGAGCGTGATGCGATCGGTCAGACGGTCAGACGAGCTAGATTCATCGGCGAGAGCACTGCTAGAAAAGTTGCTAGCGCCTTGAACCTGAAGGACGAGGAGAGCGGCGATCGCAGCTTCTAGCCAATTCCGCCAAACTTTGCGTGAATTACGAGAGTGAGTTGTAGACATTGCCTGATAAACACTGATGGTTGGGATGAAGATGCATAAGTCTTTCAAACCTAATACACCACCAAAAGATGTCCACCCGGATAGTTTTAAAAAATATTCCCGATTTCTTTGAGGGCATCAATCTAGAATGCAGCCCTTCTTAAAGAAATCGGGAATATTCAAGAAATCGGGAGTATTCCTTCTACAAGCCCTACGCTTCGATAATCACTCTCAAGTTGCCTCGCTTTTTAGTCACCCGACAAGCCGTAGTATTGCCAGAGCGCTCAAACTCAAGATCAACCAGCGTTTGCCCAATCCGCAGGTTGTGCAGAGACAAATGATGCACCGACTCAGGCAGCGCTGGATCAACAATCCGCAGATAGTTTCCAGGCGCATCAGGCGCTAGATTCACCATGATGTGCAGGAATTGGAAGATAGTTCCCGATGCCCAAGCTTGGGGTGAGCAAGCAACCGGATAGCGAACGGGACTATTATCGGCAGTGCGCTCATAGCCGCAGAATAGTTCGGGCGGACGTTGGTAAGGCTGCTGAAGTGTCATATCAATCACACCTTGTGCCACCTCCAAAGCCTGATCAACTCGACCCAGCGATCGCAACCCCGCCGCAATCAGTCCATTATCGTGAGGCCACACCGAGCCAATGTGATAACCCATAGGATTATAAGCTGGCGACAGGCTGCTCAGCGTCCGAATTCCCCAGCCATTGAACATATCAGGAGCTTGCAGCCGTTCTGCCACGCTCTTAGCTTTGTCAGGGTAGAGAATGCCCAAGCCTAGGCAGTGACCCGGGTTAGAAGTAATGCCGTCAACGGCTTTACCTTCTCCATCCAGGGCGATCGCACAATAACCCTGATCTTCTACCCAAAAGTCGCGGTTAAATCGATTCTGAAGACTCCGGGCTTCTTCTTGCCAGCGATCGGACAAGTCCAGCCGCTTCTTCATTCTGGCGACTTCGCTCAGCTTCATTTTGGCAGCATACACATAGGCTTGCACCTCGCAAAGAGAAATTGCCCCCTCTGCTAATTCGCCATTGCGGTAGACAATGCAGTCCTCCGAATCCTTCCAGCCCTGATTTCGCAATCCCCGCTTAGAAACAAGGTAATAGGCTAAATAACCCGTTTGGCGGCAGTTGCGATCGATCCAATCCATAGCGGCTAGAGCAGTATCCCAAAGCTGCTCCAAAGTTTCCTGGTCGTGCGTCCAGGCATAGTAATCGGCGTAAAGCAACAGCCAGAGAGGCGTAGCATCCACCGTGCCATAGTAGGGCGTGTGGGGAACTTCGCCACATCTTGCCATTTCGCCCAAGCGCAGTTCGTGAAGGATTTTGCCGGGTTGTTCTTCCCGCCAGTCATCTTCAACCTTGCCCTGATAATGCGCCAAGGTGTAAAGCGTTTGCCGAGCAATTTCCGGGTCGAGAATGAGGGTTTGAGCAGCGGCAATAATAGAGTCGCGTCCAAACAGGGTAGAGAACCAGGGAATACCAGCCGCCAAAACCTTGCCTTTGCCAAAGCTCTGGCGCAGGAGATAAACATCTTGTTCCGCCCGCTCAATCACCTGGTTAAAAGCGCGATTGTCGGAACGAATCTTAGTTGCAGAGGCGCGCCAGTCCCCCTCCTCCATCGATTCGGCGGCGATCGCCTGTCGCAAAGTCATGGGCGGACTGACCACCGAAGCCGGACGATTGCTGGTCATCGGCTGCAATCGATAGCCGATCTGCTTAGTTTCGTGCGATTCCAGCTCTAGCTTCCAAACGGCGGTATATCCCTTAAAGCCATCGGGCTGCAAGTTCGAGAACTGAATCCGCGATTCCACAACTGCCCCGTCCAAACCTTGGTAGGCTAGAGTCAATTGTCCAGTCTCTAATGCCAGCGCCGTAAAATCTTGCATAGCTTCTGGGTTTTCTACCACTTGGCGCAACAGTCGCCCTTGATGCTCCCGCGTGAAACCCCGAATTTGGAAGAGGTCAGCAAAGTCGGCATCAAAGCTCAGGCTCAACTCAAACTGAATCGGCACACGGCTATAGTTCGTAATCGTAAACTCTTCAAACAGTGCACCATTCAGCACCAAGTCTCGTTGAATCCCGACAACTTCGGCAGGAAGACGACCTTCCACATAAGGGTTAGCGCAAAGTACTGATAAAGCAAACCCTTTCTGGGCAGTGCTGCTGAGTAAAACAGGCGATCGCCCTTCAATTTGCAGTTCTAAGCGGCTTAAAAACCGCGTATCGCGGCAAAATAGCCCCAAACTCGTATTTCCATCTTCGCTGGCATCACCAGAAATATTGCCTAGAGTATCAGTGATGATAAATAAATCATCATCTTTCAACGTTAGGGTGGGCTGCAAGCGTTTTCCTGTCACGTAGGACCACTCTGGTATCGCCAGTTGCTCAGCGGGGACAAACGTTCTTCCATCTAACTCTAAGATCTCAGCCATAATTCCAAACTCCGTGACTTATCACATTGGGCGGCTCGCTTTCTACAGCCTAGCCATCCATTATGAACAAGAGAGGGTTCTGAAAACTGAGATAATTACATTGTTTTTAGCGTGTTTCTAGTTTTTGTGCCAATCCACACACCTGAAAGCTAAAAGAATCAACCGTTATAGCAGTAAACACTTTTAATTAGAACAAGCTAGATGGCGTAAACAGCAAGGGGCTTAAGCCCCTTGTCCTAAATGCTATATGTCTAGAGAACATGACATTCTGCAATAGTTTTTCCGTTCTGCTTCTAAAGTTTCTGCAAAAAAAAGCTGAGCGTTTACGACGCTCAGCTTTTTTTACTTTAGTCTGTTTTCACTTTAGTTAGAGAGCGCCACTGCTTGTTTAAGATGCCCGTTCGTGGCAAATCGTGCTGCCATTAGCTTCCGATACACCGCTTCGTAGCCATCCACCATACGAGCATTGCTAAAGTTACTGAGCACATGGTCGCGGCAGGCACGGCGATCGAGGGTTTGAACTTTGCCAACCGCTTCAACGCAAGCGTCAACATCTTTGCAGAGGAAACCCGTTTTGCCATCCAGAATAAGTTCAGGGGCTGCACCACGGGCGATCGCAATGACAGGCGTACCGCAAACCATCGACTCTGTCATGACTAAACCGAAGGGTTCTTCCCACGTTAGCGGACAAAGGGTAGCCACTGCGGGTCCCATAATTTCGCTCTTTTGGGCATGATTTGCTTCACCTAAATAGACGATTTGTTCGCCATCAATCAGTGGCTCGACCTCGCGCTCATAAAACTCGCGATCGGTAGGATCAACTTTTCCTGCCATTTTTAAATGCCAACCCGATCGCTTCGCAATCTCGATCGCCAGTTGAGGACCTTTTTCAGGTGACATCCGCCCAAAGAAAACTAAATATGGCGGATCAGCCGCTTCAGCATGAAACTCATAAGTATTAGGATTAATGCCGTTATACACAGTATCTACGTAATTCAAGCCCAAATCACGCCGCCGCTGCGAGTCAGAAATGCTGACGTAATGCTGATCACGATGGAGCTGATACAACTGCTCAGTTACTTTTGGAATAACGCCATGAATAGTATGAACCAGAGGCGTTTTAATAAAATTGCCGTAGGGCAATGCACTAATATCTACGTGAGAATGAATAATATCAAACTCGTCCGCACACTCAAACAAAGGTGTTAGCCGCACCGAGTCATAAATTGGATATTCAAATATGCTGACTCCTTTCTTCCGCAGAGGCAAATCAGAGCCTGCACTGAGTTTTGCTTGAGTAATAGAATCGCCTGTTGCAAACAACGTAACGTCATGACCCCGCTTCACTAACTCATCGGTTAATAAGCTAACGACTAACTCAGTCCCGCCGTATGCAGGAGGCGGAACCCGTTCCCACAAAGGCGCAATTTGAGCAATCCGCATATAAATCTCCTTACTAATGTATTAAGTACACACTCGATAAAACTTTCGTAAGTCACCCTATCCTGGTCTGGAGAGCAATACCGAGTAGAACGCAATCTTCGAACTCAAACTATGAGAGTTTTTTAATACCATTAGGTAAAATTTTACCAAAGCTTTAAACCTCTCAAACAGCTTGATATCAAAGATCTCTACTTTGATATAGGAGGCAAGACTTTATATTCTCTTAATGTATCACATTTGACCTGAAAATCTCTTCCTTTTGCCTGAAGCCTAGTCAGCGTCTTTGTGCTCAGGTCAATGCAACATTTCTAAAAGCATTCATTCTGTATCTCAAGTAACCCAACAAAATTTATCCATCCCAGAAAATTTTTCGTTCCAAAGTAAATTACTATTGGGGCAACATTAGGGCAACATTGGGATGGATACTACGATCGCTAAAACAACATTCCTAAGAGCTTACAACGATTTAAGGCTGGTTCTGACCTGTTCTTGATCAAGCGATCGCCCAATCAACACTAGCCTTGTTTGTCGGCGTTCAGCAGGCTTCCAAGGACGATCATAAAAGTAGTCGAAGCGATCGCCTACTCCTTGTAGTACTAAACGCATTGCCTTGTTCGGCACATCCACAAATCCTTTGACTCGATAAATCTCCTGCTGCTTCACCAATGCTTGCAAGCGATCGATCAACACTGTAGGTTCAAACGATTCATCGACAATGAACTGAACCGAGTTAATGTCGTCATCATGCTCGTGTTCTTCTTCAGTATCATGATGGCTAGGACGATTCTCTAAGTCATCCTCCACAGCAGCATTAAAACCCAGCAGTAAGTCAGAAGAAACCTGTCCCTGATTGCAAGACACCACCTTTACGCTGTCTGACAACTCTTGCTTTAACCAATGCTGCACCTGAGCTTGCCCTTGGGCATCCACGCGATCGACTTTCGTCAGCAGCACCAGGTCAGCACAGGCAAGCTGATCCTCAAATAATTCTTCAATAGGCGTTTCGTGTTCCAGGCTAGCGTCTGCCTGCCGTTGGGCATTGAGAGCCTCTAAATCGCCCACAACCTGTCCCCGTGCCAAGGCTTCGCAATCCACCACTGTAATCACGCTATCGACCGTTGCCCCAACGCGAATCTCGGGCCAGCGAAAGGCTTGCACTAAAGGTTTGGGTAACGCTAAACCTGATGTTTCAATTAAGATGCAGTCCAATTGATCCCGACGCTTCAGCAGTTCTTGCATGGTGGGCAAAAATTCTTCTTGAACCGTGCAGCACAGGCAGCCGTTGGTAAGTTCGACAATGTTGGTCATTCCATCGCTCTTGGGTGCCATCTGCGCCTCTGTCTCACCGTCTTCAGGAGGACACACTTGGCAGTCGCGGAGTAGCTCCCCATCAATGCCGATTTCGCCAAACTCGTTGACTAAAACTGCAATGCGTCTGCCCTCGTTATTTTGCAAGAGGTGACGAATGAGAGTGGTCTTACCAGCTCCTAGGAAGCCAGTAATGACGGTAACGGGAATCTTGTGCATGAAACAACAGCCTGTATGAGACAACAGCCTTAAAACAATAACCCTACAATAAAATGACTGAGTAGAGTTGCCCCAAGGCTCCAACAGATGCAGCCTATGAAAGCGATCGCCCGACTCTTATTCAAGAAATCAGCGCTTTTTTGAACATCTACAGGCTTAAATAACATAGGCTTGTTGAGCCAAGGGCTTAGAGTTGTCAAGGGCTTGGGGCTTACAGCCGTCAAATTTAGCAGCCAAATTTACTTCCCCAAAATACCATGAACGCCAGTGTTAGCACAGGAAATTCTCCAACTGGCTTCAGTGGCGATCGCCCTACAACAACACAGTCTCTAACGCAATATTTATTGAAGTGATGTGCCTTTCATTTACCGTTGACTCAGCCCAATTCCTAACGCCTTCTTACTGCGCTTAAGCTGCTTCCAAAGCGACTTCATTTCTTTGTAAGATTCATCAGGAGTCATTTTGCCATTGGTTTCGAGTCCGCAAATGATCGTGACGCGGTTGGCGAACTCTTGTAAATTTGCATTGAACACTAGGTTCTCGGGTTTGCCCTCTCCGTAGTAGCGGCTGCGTGGATTGAGAAAGTCGGCTTTGTCGGTCATTATATTCTTCCTAAATTAATTAAGCTGATCTCGTGAGGACTTTTGTTAATCTATTTTTAACCCAAACATAATCTAGATACAATATTGGTTAGGAGATTTCTGAATCAGAATATACCCGTGGGGCAGGCATCTTGCCTACATTGAAAGCAGTATGCAGGCAAGATGCCTGCCCCACAAAGGGATTTTAATTGATGGAAATCTCCTTACCAATGCTCAACAAACTCTAAGTGTATTATTTGATACTTGCTGCGATCGCCAAATCGATCGCCAGTCGCCCCACTGAATCACGCGATCGGGTCAGCCTACCCGCTAAAATGGTTAAGCACTTTCTCCTCACTTTCCTATGTCTGCACAGCCTGCGGGTCAAAAACTTTACGAAGGCAAAGCCAAAATCCTCTACACCACCGATGACCCCAATATTCTGCTGACCTACTTTAAAGACGATGCAACGGCATTTAATGCCCAGAAGCGAGGCAGCATTGTGGGCAAAGGCGAAATGAACTGTGCCATTTCTACCCATTTATTTCAAATGCTGGAGGCGCAAGGCGTTTCTACTCACTTCATCGATCGCCCCGCTGCCAATGAAATGCGGGTTAAGTCGGTTCAAATTGTGCCCTTAGAAGTGATAGTCAGGAACATTGCAGCAGGTAGTCTCTGCCAACAAACTGGAATTGAGTTAGGAACTGTGTTTCCTCAGCCCCTAGTAGAGTTCTGCTACAAAAACGATGCCTTGGGTGATCCTTTGCTAACTTGCGATCGCATCTTCCTAATGGCACTCGCCACCCCTGCCCAAGTCAGCCACCTGCAAACAATGGCACTCCAAATTAATCGTATTCTTACGAATTTTTTTAGTAACTGTGGCATTACACTGGTGGACTTTAAGCTAGAGTTTGGGCTGACCGCAGAGGGAACGCTGTTGCTAGCAGACGAAATTAGTCCAGACACTTGCCGATTATGGAATCAGGCAGAAACTGACCCCGAGCGTCGAGTCATGGACAAAGATCGGTTCCGGCGCGATCTGGGTGCAGTAGAAGATGCCTATCGGCAAGTGCTAGAACGAGTACTGGCACAACCCGTTCAGCCGTAGGGGCAATCAATAGGGTAAAATGACCCAGTTTGCTTATGGGATCAACAATCTCAACTGCATTGGTAACCTTTGTGTAGCATCGGGAACCCGCGATAAGCTCTAGATGTCTGAAAGTTCTAGGTGTGTGGAAGTGTCAAATAATCCAATCAATATGCGTTGTTCTCCCGTTCTAATGGCAGTTTTGACTGCTTCCGCAGCGTTTAGCTTTACTAGACCTGCCCAGGCTCAGGGGGTTGTCCCCGTTCAACAGGCGACCCGCGATTGGGCTGCTGCAAGTTCTGCAACAACTCTGGAACTGGGCGAAGACTTGAGCGTGGTGCCGCTGCCGAAGGGGGAAGTAACTCCTGAATTTGTGCAGCCTAAGTTTAGTCGGCTTGTCGCTAATGCTCAGCTTGAGGTCGCACCGACTGGCGAGCGCCAAAACATTGCTCAAACGGCTCCAGTTCAGCAAACACAGCTTAATTTGCCGACACCAGCCGATCAGGCTCCTGTTCCTGCTCCTCCCGTTTCTCCCACCGAGCTACCGACACAACCTATCGATCCTGTGGCTCCAGTTCCTAGTGCTCCTGTGGCTCCAGTTCCTAGCGATGTTCAACCGCCTGTTATTCCAACTCCAGCGGTGCCAGAAACCCCTGCTGCTCCCGCCACTCCAGGGACTCCAAGGACTCCAACCACGCCAACCACGCCAGGGACTCCCGCCACTCCACAAACACCGACTGCCCCATTACCTCCAGGAGCGTCGCCCGCGCCATCCACTGTGCAACCTACAGCGCCTGAGCCTCGGGTTTTAGTGGGTGAAGTGGTTGTTGAAGGGGCTGAAGGCGACCTCCAGAATACGGTCTATCAGGCGATTCGCACGATAGCAGGACAAACGACAACGCGAGCGCAGTTGCAAGAAGACATTAATGCCATTTTTGCCACTGGCTACTTTGCCAACGTTCGGGTTGCTCCTCAAGATACGCCATTAGGAGTGCGCGTCACCTTTACCGTAGAGCCGAACCCCACCCTTCGCCGCGTGCGCCTACAGGGCAGCAGAGTTGAAACGCTCACCTACAAAGGCAAAAAAGTATCGACGCAAGAAGCGATCGACGGCATTTTTGCCGCGCAGTATGGCAAAATCATCAACCTCAACGAGTTCCAGGCAGGGGTCGCAGAACTTAACAAGCTGTACCAAGACAACGGCTATGTCTTGGCACAAGTCACAGATGCACCTCAAGTTGCGCCCAATGGTCGGGTCACTCTGACAGTAGCGGAAGGGGAAATTGAAGCCATTCAACTCCGGTTTCTGAACCGCGATGGCGATGCCACAGACGATCAAGGCAAGCCAATTAAGGGGAGAACCCGTGACTTCATCATCACTCGTGAGTTTGAATCGAAGCCAGGAGATATTTTCAACCGCGATCGCATTCAAGCAGACCTGCAACGGGCGTTTGCCCTCGGCATTTTTGAAGACCTGAGCCTATCGCTCAATCCTAGCCAAACCGATCCGCGTAAGGTTGACGTGGTTGTTAACGTGACCGAACGGCGAACGGGCAGCATTGGGGCAAGCGCAGGTTTAAGCTCTTCTTCTGGACTCTTTGGTGCTGTCAACCTGACAGAATCCAACCTGGGTGGTAATAACCAAAGCGTAGGCGCTCAAATACAAGTGGGTCAACGTGCCCTATTATTTGACCTCAGCTTTACCGATCCCTGGATTGGTGGCGACCCTCACCGAACTTCGTACACGGTCAACGCCTTTGGACGACAATCAGTTTCCCAAATTTTCGATGGCGGACCTGACGAAATTCAGTTGCAATCCACCGATCCAAGTGAGTTCGACTCTTTCAATGATGCCACTCGCCCCAGAATTTTCCGATTAGGCACTGGTGTCACCTTTGCCCGTCCCCTGGATAATGGCTGGCGAGCTTCGTTGGGGGCACAGGTGCAACGGGTGACGGTTCAGGATGGTCATGGCGATCGCGTGAAAAGCGATCGGCGCTTTATTAACCAAGATGGGCAGGTCGTTAGTCGGGCAACAGGCAGAGACTTAACCTTTACCAGCGATGGAGTTGACTACCTTGCGACCTTGCAGTTTTCAGCATCACAAGATCGCCGGAACGACGCGAACAACACCACTAGCGGTCATCTGTTGCGCTTTAGCACCGAACAGTCTTTTCCCCTAGATGGCATTTTATTTAACCGTCTCCGAGCTAGCTACAACTACTTCATTCCCACCCGGTTGACTCGGTTCACCGCAGGCTGCCAGAAAAAAGACCGAACTCCTGCTGATTGCGGCGAAACCCTTGCCCTCAGCGCCCAAGCCGGAACAATTCTAGGAGATGTGCCCCCCTACGAAGCCTTCGCTCTGGGTGGAGACGGCTCGGTGCGAGCCTACGACGGAGGCGAAATTGGCAGTGGGCGCAGCTTCGCCCAAATTTCTGCCGAATATCGCTTCCCGATTATTTCCATCGTCAGCGGGATTTTGTTTGTCGATGCAGCTACTGACTTAGGGAGCGGTAGTAGCGTTCCTGGTAACCCAGCGGGCGTTCGGGGCAAACCCGGTAGTGGCTTTGGTTATGGCGCAGGACTACAAGTTAACTCGCCCCTCGGACAAATCCGCGTCTTCTACGGCATTGCCGACGATGGCAGCAACCGTTTCTCCTTTGGTTTGGGGGAGCGGTTCTAATGATCCGTTGTGACGATGAGCGTCTGTCCTCAGTCGCGGCTGACTTAACCTTGCAGCAGACCTTAGCGCGGGGCTTCGAGCGATCGGGCGTGGGGCTTCATTCTGGCTCCATTACACGGGTACAGGTTCTTCCTGCCGAAGTGGGGCAGGGTCGCTACTTTGTGCGAACCGATTTGCCCGACTCGCCGCTGATTCCTGCCCATATTGCCCAATTGCACCAGACCCAACTCTCGACTGAACTGGCACAAGGTTCTGCTTCAGTGCGTACAGTGGAACATCTGTTGGCAGCTCTGAGCGGCATGGGAATAGACAATGCCCGGATTGAAATCGACGGGGCAGAAGTGCCCTTGTTAGATGGTTCGGCAAAAGATTGGGTCAGCGCGATCGCCCAATCTGGCATCGTTCCGCAAAAGGGCGATCGCCCCATCTATTCGCTCAGTGAGCCGATTTGGGTGCATCACGGCGATGCTTTTGTGGCAGCATTACCCGCTCCTCAACTGCGGTTTTCCTATGGCATTGACTTTGAATTAGCCGCCATTGGGCAACAGTGGCACACCTGGTTACCAGAGCAAGAAAGCTTTGAATTGGCGATCGCCCCGGCACGCACCTTTGGGCTAGCCCATGAAATTGACCACTTGCACAGTTTAGGACTGATTAAAGGCGGTAGTTTAGAAAATGCACTGGTGTGCAGTTCAGAAGGATGGCTAAACCCACCCTTGCGATTTTCAAATGAGCCAGTGCGCCATAAACTTTTAGACTTAGTAGGAGACTTGAGTTTATTGGGCAATTTCCCTTGCGCTCATATTCTGGCGTACAAAGCCAGTCATCAATTGCATACTCAATTGGCGCAGCGTCTAGCTCAAGTCTTTCAGTTGGCTTAAAACTCCTCCTTTATTCGCACCTCAACCTATGGCAACATTGACTGAAGTTCCCTCAACTACCCACATTGCCCCCGAACCCGAACCCCATGATTCGCCTCAGCCAACAGTTCTAACGATCGAAGACATTCATCGCTTGCTGCCGCACCGTTATCCTTTTTCTCTGGTCGATCGCATCATTCGATACATCCCCGGCAAAGAAGCAGTCGGCATCAAGAACGTATCCTTCAACGAACCCCACTTTCAAGGACACTTTCCTGGAAAGCCCATCATGCCCGGTGTGTTAATTATTGAGGCAATGGCGCAAGTAGGCGGCATCGTGGTCACTCAAATGCCCGATCTACCCCCCGGCTTATTTATGTTTGCTGGCATCGACAAAGTGCGTTTCCGTCGCCCTGTCGTTCCCGGTGATCAACTGGTAATGACTGTAGAACTGCTTTCAGTCAAAGCGCGTCGTTTTGGAAAGATGCACGGTCGGGCTGAAGTCGATGGACAACTCGCTGCTGAAGGGTTGCTCACTTTCTCTCTAGTAGATCTATAATTCGCCCATTCTCTAATTCGCCCATTCTCTTCAATCTCCTATTTCACCCAATCTCCTACCCATCTACCACCCGCCCCACTTTGACTACTACCTTGATCCATCCAACGGCTGCTATTTCTCCCGGCGCTGAGCTGCATCCAACAGTCCAGATCGGGGCGTATGCGGTTATTGGTGAAAAGGTGAAAGTGGGCGCAGGCAGCGTGATTGGGCATCATGCCATCTTAGAGGGGCGGGTAGAAATTGGCACGGGGAACCGCATTTTCCCAGGCGCAGCCATTGGGCTAGAGCCACAGGATTTGAAGTACGACGGTTCACTGAACCTCGTTAAAATTGGCGATCGCAACGTCATCCGCGAATATGTCACCATCAACCGCGCTACTTGGGCAAACGACGCAACTGTCATTGGCAACGACAACTTGTTGATGGCATACGTCCACGTCGGTCACAACTGCGTTATTGAAGACCAGGTGATTATTTCCAACAGCGTTGCCCTCTCAGGTCACGTCCACATCGAATCTCGCGCTCGTATCAGTGGCGTTTTGGGCGTTCACCAATTCGTCCACATTGGGCGCTTAGCCATGGTCGGTGGCATGAGCCGCATTAACCGCGATGTGCCGCCTTATATGATCGTCGAGGGCAACCCCGCTAGAGTGCGATCGCTCAACAAAATTGGCATTCAACGAGCCGACGAAGCCGACACCCTACAGTCCCTCAAAAAAGCTTTCCGCACCCTCTACCGCTCCGAACTCTCCTTCACCGAAGCCCTAGAACAACTCGAACTCCTACCCCAAAATGAAGCCCTAGAGCATCTTCAACAATTTCTCAGGCTCAGTCACTCCCCAGGCAGACGCGGCTGCATTCCCGCCAAACGCACTCCCACCTCAGATGACTAACTCCCGCCCCAAATCCCTGTAACGATACCCTGCAATGACCATTAGCCAACCTGAAGGACAAAGGGCGAAAAAACTGAAAATCTTCATCAGCACTGGCGAAGTTTCCGGCGATCTCCAAGGTGCTCTGCTGATCAAAGCCCTCTATCGCCAAGCCCTGACCCAAGGCATAACCCTTGAAATCACAGCTTTAGGTGGCGATCGCATGTCCCAAGCAGGTGCCACTCTCCTCGCCGACACCACTACCATCAGTTCCATTGGCATCCTCGAATCAATCCCCCATATCTTCTCCACCCTCCAACTCCAGCGCCGAGCTAAACGCCACCTCCAAACTTATCCTCCCGATATCGTCATCCTGATCGACTACTTTGGTCCTAATCTTGGCATTGGTGGCTTCACCCGCAAATTCCTCCCCCAAGTCCCCATCGTCTACTACATTGCTCCCCAGGAATGGGTTTGGTCGCTCAGCGATCGCAACACCCAGCGCATTCTCGGCATGAGCGATCGCCTCCTCGCCATCTTTAAAGGTGAAGCCGAGTACTACCAGAAAACAGGCGGCAACGTTACCTGGGTCGGGCATCCCCTGGTCGATTGCATGGCAACTGCTCCCACCCGTCTGCAAGCCCGTCAAGCCCTAGGGATCGCGTCCGATCAACTGGCGATCGCCCTGATCCCCGCCTCGCGTCAACAGGAAATTAAGTACGTTCTGCCCATCATTTTTGCAGCCGCTCAACAGATTCAGGCAAAGCTGCCCCACGCCCATTTTTGGATTCCGTTGTCTTTAGAAACTTATCGGAAACCGTTGGAGCAAGCCATTCGGCAATACAAACTGCAAGCCACCCTAGTCTCAAAGCAGTCTTACTCTTCCCAGACCGTGATTGCAGCGGCTGATCTGGCGATCGCCAAGTCTGGCACCGTCAACCTCGAAACAGCACTGCTCAACGTTCCTCAAGTCATTACCTATCGGCTCAATGACATCACCGCCTGGATTGCCGAACACATTCTCAAACTCACTATTCCCTTTGCCTCACCACCCAACCTGGTGCTAATGGAGGAAATTGTCCCCGAACTTCTCCAAACCGACGCAACTCCAGAGCGAATTGCCCAAGAAGCTCTAGAAATTCTTTCTAATTCAGAACGTCGCGCCACAATGCTGGCAGACTATCAACGAATGCGGCAAGAGTTGGGAGAGGTCGGCGTATGCGATCGCGCCGCCCAAGAGATTTTTGGCATGATGCAGCGGGGTTAGCGATCGCCAGGGGCTGCTAGGGGCTGCTTAAGGATAAATATGGATGACCCATAGTGACTGCAAATTTAGCCGCAAATTTTCAACACCTGCTTGCAATTCATCAAACTCTATCTTAGGGTCATATAAGCTAAAGCCCAGATCAGCTTTAATGCAAAATCAAATGGTTTTAGTTAACTTCCATTTTGGCTGAAGGATGAATTAAGCGAACATAGTTCGGCTGAGCTTTAGCGTTTAACACAGCTTTAGTGTTTAACCAAGTTCGTCTAATCCTTAAAAAAGAACAATTTTGTAACTCAAGGTTGGCGCTAGCCCAAATCTGAGTTATTCTCTCACAATAAAGTTGTTTAGATTGCCATCAAGAGGTATCACTATGGAGCCTGAGGTCATGCAAGATACCAACTCGCCAGAATACGTAACGGAGCAAATGACCATGAATGATAACGAAGAACGAGGAAGTCTGACTTCTTACTCGTCGTCTGAAACCAACGAGCAATGGAAAGAAACCACCGATAAAGTCTCAACATTCTTAGCGAATTTGCCCGACTATTTGACAGAGTTCTTTGGGGAATACCGCCGACCCATCATCACTGTCAGTCTGGTGATCGCCTCTATTGTCGCGGTCAAGATTTTGCTGTCGATTATTGGAGCCATTAACGATATTCCTCTGCTGTCTCCCTTATTTGAGCTAGTAGGAATGTCTTACTCTGCTTGGTTTATCTACCGCTACGCGTTGAAAGAGTCCACTCGCAAAGAATTGGGTGAAGGCTTTGAATCTCTTAAAGAGCAAGTCCTGGGTAAGAAATCTGAGATTTAGAGTCTGAGCAACTTCTCACAGGCATCTTAAAGCGATCGCCCTTACTTACAAAGCCCTTCTCCTTTCTAGGGAGAGGGGCTATTTTTCGAGCGGAGATCCGACACCAACGCAATTAAGAGTCCGATAGACAAAAAATAGCCTGACCCCATAAGCCCCCGGGATCAGGCTGTTTAACTGTAAGGACGCTTTCCTAACCAGAAAAGCTAAAACAACAGAATTGCCCCCTAGTTGCTTAGCTCTTCCGAACGCGTTCTCCAGAATTG
>JBBRCV010000047.1:0-26110 GCA_038204505.1 Elainellales cyanobacterium | reverse complement strand
ATCGTATGGTTGCCTCTTCGTTGGTCTGCCATAGCGTTTTCGCTTTAGATTACCATCGGTTAGGTAGCTCAGCAAATTACGCTAGAAATGAGTAGCAGCTAAAGCCTCCCACTGAAAGTGGGTAGTTTTGGACTAGCGCATCGGGACAATAAATCAGGTCAGACAGCGACTGAAATTCTTATCCTGAAGGCATTCCAGCCTTAAGGCAAAAAACGGTTCCAATCATACTTTGACCCCTATATCGTATTGCTATCCGCAGGCGTGCTGGCGTATCAACACAATTGGTTTTCAGAATTCACTAAGATGCAAGGGAAGATATGGACGGGTGTGGCTATTGGTCTGCTGTTAATACTGCCTGGGATCTTAATTGCATCTGGAATCATGGATGGTAATTTTAGTCCTTATTCATCCGGCGGAGGATGGGATTGGCGATCGCTGCTTGCCTTTTCTATCTGGGAACAGTTTATGTATGTCTCCACCATAATTAGCCTGTTGGTTTGGTGTCGTGAAGGACTAAATTTTCAGACTAATTTAACCAAAACAATGGCAGAAAATACCTATGCTGTTTATGTTGTTCATGCTCCTGTTTTAACGCTGTTTATATTTGCATTGCGCGATGTCATGCTGGAGCCTGTTGTCAAATGCATCTTTGTTACACCGATAGCGATCGCATCCTGTTTTTGGGTTGGGCATGTCGTTAGGCAGCTACCGTTTGCTAAGCAGGTTTTATAGTTTTTGCCTGTAAAAGGATTGCTAATTAATTTACTGGTTAAGTTATTTTCATCCTGAAATTCTATGTCTCCCTTCAGTGTTTCGATCATTATTCCAGCGCACAATGCGGCGGCGACACTGGCTGAAACCACTGCCTCTCTGCTGAGTCAAACGACATCTCATTGGGAAGCAATTATTGTAGGTGATCGATCTGGTAGATTGATGGTGCCACGGGAAAATCCAAACGCTTTAGCAGCGGCGATCAAGAGTCTTCTCGATGATGCCACTTGGCGAATCGCTTTAGGACGGGTTGCACAACAACACGCTGCCACTGCTTTTTCTCTCAAAAGTGTTGGTCAGCAGCTACGACAAGCACTGAACGTTTGAGCACTCAGGGAGACGGGTTGAAACACCAGATTTTGGTCTGTTGAGACCCGTTCGTACAAGATTCGGGTATGACAACGATTCGATACTATTGACAAATCAATGGCTTTGATTTCATCACCAGAGGACTGCGATTCTTAGCGCATGATGTCCAGAAACTATTTTCCCTCTTTGGGTAGAGCCGAGATGCGTGTAACTTAGTGCCACGGATCTTGGAAACGATTGCTATACATACATTCTAGACATTGAAACCCCTGCTGCCTAGAATCCTGGTTAGCTGCCCATCAAGCAACTACTCAGACAGTTTTAGGCTACTTCAGACATTGTTGGGAACGAGAAATCTAGGTTTCAGACCATAACTTAATGGCGATATAGTCCAAGTCTACGCCAGAGCCTTCCTGATGGTTGGGAAAAGGCTCTGCCACTACACAAACGTGATCTAGCTGAAAGCCAGATTTGGCAAGGGTTCCATCCAGTACGATCGCCATAGATCTATTGAAATAAGAGGCTATAATCTTTATGCTGTATAGCTTTCAGTCTTAGCGTTGCTTATTGTTCCATTGCTAAATGAAGGCGTTCTAGAAATTCCTCTATGCTCCGCAACTTGCGTTCGGGCAGAGCCTGTTTGTGCCCCAATGCCTGCTCTAAAATCGGTATCAATCCATGCACCCAGTCCCAGGCGCAGGAGCGGTCGAAGTCAAACAACACACTCATCAAGTCGAAGGTGGGATAGCATTTGCAGTACAACAAAATATAAAACAGTTTGTCACGACCTGTCCGTCAGATCGCTTTTCGCCCTCCCCCAGGCGCACGTTGGCGCTGCTGTTGCCAGTGATTTAGAATTGGTGGCACTCCTGACGATTATCTCGGTGCTTCCCCATTGATCGCGCAGCAAGGTACAATTGCATCCTCGGAATCCAATCCGCTGAGATTAGCTTGTTTCAATAGATCTGTCCAAGCGGAAGTAATTAAAACATCAACGTCATTGCCTTGAAGGATACGTCCTCCCAAAGTTGTTAAAGCATCATACCAAATACCATTTTTGGCATATAAGATTGCCCGTTCTAAGATATCTGGAGTAGCGTCCAGTTGGTTTTGTAACCTAGCGGGGAGCGCGATCCTCTGAAGATGACCTTTCATTGTAATAGGAGTATCTATCACCTCTGAATCACAGTAAATGGATACAGACCACTGATAAGTTTTACCAAGCTGAACGGCATCAGCGGTTGCTGGAAGGGAAAGGCTGAAAACACCTATGGGTGTCTCAGAAGTTTGTACAACATTTCTGTAGCGATTTTGTCCCATTTCATCCTGTAGAACGAATTCTAAGGGGGTGTTTGCAGCCAGTCCTTGGGGAGCATAAAACCATAGAGTTGGATGTGTCGCTGTTGTGAGTCCCCAAGGGATGTTTTGAGTGGTTTTAAGCGATGGCACAAGAGCCATGACATGCTCATAACGCTGGCAAGCAGGACCACGGCTTGCTGCGCCTCGACTTCTTCCATCCGGTTCCCCAATATTAGGGGGAGGGGGAGGAATGAACTGAATATGCTGGATCTGTGAGGCAGTTTGCCCGCTGACCCTGATGCTGTAAATCAAGATGAGAACGATCGAAAGGATAATAATAAATTGAATTCGTTGTGGTAGATGTCGGTGAATCATAAGACTATTTGTTATGGGGGCTTGAAGTCACTAACGATTGTCGCCTGTGCAGAATCTATCTGTGGCTACCAAGGGTTACCAATGAGTGTGAAAGCTGCCCAGTAAAAGGGATGAGATAAGTCTATATTTTTTGTAGAGTCTTGCAGGTCTGAAGGTAAGGAAGTACGGGAGAGAGTTTCTATCACCGCGTTGCTTTGTTGATAAGCTTGTCCATGCAGCATTGCTAGCTGAGCCTGTCGCAGTGCCTCTGCTTTGATGGGAGATGTCTTTAAGTTTTGATAGAAGTTAGTCATCAACAGTAGAGTTCCAGTGTCATTCGCTGACCATAAACTCGCTACGGCTGCCTTGGCACCTGATTGTATTGCCAAACCTGCAAAGCCTAGCTCTGCGTTTAGATCTCCTAATGCTGTCTTGCAGGCGCTTAGAACTAGCATCTGCACAACCGGAAACCGTAAGTCTAGATCCCGCAGATGATTTAGCTTTAGTGGAGCATTCCAGAACTGAATGTAGGATGCCTCTACAGAACCAGGGGCAAATGTTGCATGGGTTGCCAAGTGAATAATGCCAAATGGGTATTGCGATCGCCGTGCTTTTAACTGTTCTAAAGTAAAGTCTTGATTGAGCCAAGATTCTCCTGTCCAGAGCTTCTGAATCGCGGCTAGTTCTGTTGGCACAGATGGAAGAGGCGCTTCTTGCTGAAATTCAGAGCTTCCCATTGCTAATACTTTTGTAGCAGACAAAGAAGCAGGCTGGCGATCGAGCAGATTGAAGGCAGGAATAATGGCAACGCTATATTTCTCGATTAGAAAGCGGTGCCCATCATGAAGCGCTGCCATCGGGACACTGCGTAATCCCCCACCCAGACAAAAAATTAAGGTGTCAATGTGCTGTGCTTGCAGCTCGGACTCTAAGGGAGAAATAATCCATTGGTAAAGTTGTTGAGATGCGGATAGGTAGTCCTGTGGCTGAGAGTCAGGGTTAACTACACCTAAGCGAAAAGTATTTACGGTTTGAAGTAATGCTGGCTTATTTGCTGCTATCCGTCTGTGGATGAGACGACGATACGGCGATAGCACTATGAGTTCTAGGTAATTGGGAGTGGGAATAACATAAATCAAAGATGTCTTTTTATCCGTCAGCCTAGCAATCCGTTCCAAACTGCGAGTAATCTGACCAGTGTTCAACAACTGACTTGTGAGCCGACCTTGGTAGTAATCTTCATATTGCTGTTGCCAACCCAGTTCAATTTGTTGAACCGCAGTTGCTACATCCCCGCGATCGAGAGTTTGCTTAAGTTTTACCACATCTAGTCGTGAGACAGGTAGTGGAGGCGTTGGTGTGGCGCTAGGAATTGCTGGGTTGGGCATTGCTTGAAGCGCTGTCTCGTGTAGCGTCACTGTTGGCAGCCATCCGACCACTGTGCAGCCTAATACCAACACAAAAAGTAAGATCCAGCGAATCAGTTTCATGATAATGATGCACCGCTAAAGAGTCTACGCGTTAGCCTAATTTATCCGCATGGAGGTTTGGAAAGTGCCAATTACTACATAAACTGCTCCATACAGTCCTTCTCCCCAATACTGAAGGCTACATCCTGGATATCCTTGAACAGATACTGGATTGAAAGCCACTTAGGGTGAGGTCAATGCAGAATATTTAAAAGGTCTTAAATATTCTCTGAGAATAGCAGAGAACCTTGCTAAACCCTGCTTATGGATGTGAGTTGAAATAATTCGAGAAGAAGGAAAACCTGCACGTTATGGCAGAACGCTTGCGCGATCGCCCATCTTCTCTAGCATCGTGAAATAAACAACGACGATGCTACCTGTTGTCACTAAAGATAAAGAATAATAAAACTCCGATCGTTTGGCGATCGCCTATCTTTGAACGCACTAATCAATTGACTCACTATTTGAGTTTGTAGGCTGCTACCAGAGCAGAAAGTAAGATCCAGCAAATCAATCTCATCCTAGTGATGCACCGCTGATAAGTCTGCGCTAATTAAAATAACTAGTAGACCTCGGCGCAAGTACAGCCACCATTAACACGTCTAAGATGCAGACAAGGGGCTTAAGCCCCTTGTTCATCGGTGGGCGAACTTACGCCAGAGACTACTAGGCTTCAGAATCGCAGAAGTACTCACCATACTTCGTATCAAACGCTTCAACCTCGATAGATGCGGCTACTGCATCAGTGAATTGGGCTGACAACTACTACAAAACAGAAGGCAAGCAGAACGTACTTAACCTTCTAGTCCAGTTCACTGAAGATAGGTAGGACAAACAACATGAATCGAGTTACTGATTTATTAAAATCTTTGATTGTAGTCATCCCCACTGTACTTATAGCTGTAATTCTATTTTTTATTCCTGAGCCAACTCAGCTTACTACTATTGCAGGGATATGGATTATTGGCGTGTTATACAGCAAGAAGCAATGGCGTATTGAAATTCCAGGTATTGGTGAGATTAGAGTTGAAGAATCAACTGAAAAAAACTAGAAGAGATTATTTCGTTGATTGGTAATTAGAGTACACAAACATTAACTTTTTGGGAGATAGATCAATGGTAATTCCTTTAATTGCTGCATTACTTACTTCTACTGGAATCGTGGCTTTTATCTGGTATCAGGCGCTTCCTGATGACAAGAAAAAAGAGTATGACAACATGGTAATTGCTTTACTTACAATGAGATTCGAAGAATTGGGTGTTTCAATTGATTCTTCTGATGACCTGAAAACTATAGAAACAAAGGCATCAGAAGTGGGTATCAGCAAGGACACAGCTAGGAAAACAATTAAAGAGGTTGAAAAAGAGGCTAGAAAAAATATTGGTCGCTGGTTTCCATAAATTTCCTATTCTAGAAGAAAATACATAGGAATCTCGAAGATTTAGTTCAAGACAAGATAGAGCAGGCAACTAAAATACTTGATTGTACTGATCTGCTGAATGCAAAAATAAATCTTCGAGATTTTTACTTGAAATCAAACTGAAGGAGCCGAAAAATGTATCACGTATCTCTCTTCTCATTTATTTCTGGTTTTATTGCACCAGATAATATGGCGCTTGAATTAGCACCTGTTCTTACTAGAGCCTTGTTGCTAGGAGGATTAATTTATTGCGGTATTTATTCTTGGAATAGAGTCAAGAAAATAACTCCATATTTTCAAAAGATATGGAAATTCCTGAAAGCAATTTATAGCTTGAAAGCAATTTATAGCTTTCTAGATGAACTGGCGAAAAAAGGAGGCAAACTTCCTGATAAATTAGCTAGAAAAGGAGATGAAGCCACTCGGAGGCTAGCTGAAAAAGGTGAAAAAGCTGCTAGTAAACTGGCTGAAGAAGGAGATGAAATTCCTGATAAATTAGCTAGAAAAGGAGATGAAGCTACTCGGAGCCTAGCTGAAAAAGGTGAAAAAGCTGCTAGTAAACTGGCTGAAAAAGGCAATAATTATATGGCTCGCTTTAAAAAATAAAATAGAAATATGTTCGGGTTACGAGATTGATAGATAAACACGTTGATATGGAGCGGTTCTCATTTGAGTGAAATATGGGGTGTGATGGCTTCTTCCTCGCGCCCCATTAATCTTTACCTCATCTAACCGAAGATACTGAAACCTCTGAACAGCTAACATTCTTCGCTATTCATTATACTTTTAGAATCCTAAAGTAAATGACCACACTACTACCCGTCATCATCAAAGACAGAACAGCAGGAACCAGCGGCACCCATTTACCCTGAACAAGCAGATGTAGGCAAAGCACATACAAAACCCCGATCGCCATTCCCGCCATCAGGACTAAAGTAATTGGAGAACGGTAACGCCATGCTAAAGCACCCCCAACGATCGCCCATCCTAAAATCCAAAGCGCTTCCTCCCACGGCTGCCAGGGTTCTAGGAGCGATCGCCCATCTTTAACTGCACTAATTAATTGACTGACCATATGAGCTTGCAGAACCACTCCCGGCATTCTCTCGGTACTGTAGGATGTGTCAAAATAGTCATTAACGCTGGGTGCTGTCACGCCAATTAAGACAATACGATTCTTGACATCTTCTGGGTTAATGCGCCCTGCAAAAACATCCTGAAGCGTTACAACTTGAGCGATGTCTGATTGAGTGCGGCGATAGTTTAGCCTAATTTGATAGCCCCCTGGATCGATTCTTTGATAGGCACCGCTATGATTTTGTAGCCGTTGCAAGACAACCTGACCCAATTGCAGATTTCCTTGTGCAGTGTAGGAAATAGGAATCCCATCTGTCTTTAAGTAATGAAATGCCATCTGAGCGCTAAACGCATAGGGGACAGTGCAAAGAGAAGCAGGGCTGGGCTTGATTGCGAGGAGATGGCGACGCAAAATCCCATCTGGATCAACGACAACATCACTTAAGCCTTGTCGTTCTTTCGGGATGCCTGGGAAAGGCGAGATGCCCCGACCTCCGTTGCGATCATTGGCGGAATCACTGGCTTTGCAAACGGCAAAAAAGTTTTTATAGCTCCTCAAATAGGAAGCTAAATTAGGCTGACTGGCATTAACCGGGAAGTCATGATAGATATCTAAGCCGATCGCTTGAGGTTTGAGCGGAATCAGTTTTGCTAGGAGTTTCTCCAGAGCCAGATCCGATAGAGAACCTTTGCGCTGTTCTTGTTCAGGGAGTTGAAGATCATTTTCTGTAATGGCAACGATGAGTAAGCGATCGTCTTGGGGTTCCTCTGGACGAAGCCGCGTCAATTGATCAAATGCTTGTAACTCCCAGGGCTGAAGTGCACCTAAATATCGCACTCCCATAATGGCAACCGAAGCGATCGCACTACAAAGTAAAATAACTCGAAGACTGCGAGCCGCACGGCGGAAACGAGTGATCTGATGGAGTTGACCTGGGACAGTGCTCTGGTTTGATGGAACGCACCACTCTTCCCAAAGCATCGTCTCTGCGGCTGGGTTTTGGCAAATCACGGGTAGCCAAGAGGCACCGGGAAAATCGTCTTCTAGCCCTTGCAACTTGCGCCGAGCTTGCCGCACTGATAAGTAAAGGGAAAAATGTTGAGAGCCAAATGCAGTCAGGAAATGTCTAAAGAATTCTTGAGCAACCAGATTAGGAACAGGTTCACGCATGACAATGATTCCAGGAATATGTAATTTTCCTAATGCATTTGCTAAACCCAAGCCATCACAGGAATTAAAAATCGCTAGCTTTAATCCGTTATCGATCGCCGCCTTTAAAGACTCTTCTAATTGTTCAATCGTCAGACTATTATTAATTGCTTTTTCATTAATATAAATTCGCCCAGTTTGCCCTTCACTCTGGCTATGCCCTGCAAAAAAGAGAATGTCCCACCCGCGTTCATCCCAAAGCCGATGATTGAAGTCTTGCCGGGAAGGATTAACCAAAAACTCAGTATCAGCGTCTGCTAAACCCCTAAGAAAGCGACTTTCACTCTCTAAATCAATCCCTGCGCTATTTCCCAATATCGCCAGAATTCTAACTTTCTCGCGGGAAGCTCGAATGGGTGAGAGTTTGCGGCATTTGTACTCTACGCGGCTCAATGCCATCTCTGCTTTAGGGTAATCTTGAAAAAAATCCCAGCAATGCCAAGGTAGCTGTCGTACTTGCTCATCATTGGTTTCAATAATGACCTGAATTTCTTCAGTGATGTGGAGTTGCGATCGCATCTGGCGCTCAATTCTTAAAAACCCTCTAGAAGTGAGCCATGCATTTAAATCTACACAAAACTGAGCGCACACTTGTTCAAAGTTGGCTTGTGAAACGTTAGTGATCCCTGCTTCATCAATTTCTAGAGCCGTATCCTCTTCAAGTAATGCAGAGGAACGAAGGGATTGGCGATCGCAAAGGCAACGATAGATGGACTGCCAATATCGATATAGTTCAACTAAACCAGGAGCGGGGGGAAGGCTCCCTGCAACCTGTTCTGAAAAGGAAGAACCTGCTCCCCACGTCTGAGCAGTAACCTGTGGAAACCCATGAAGTAAGTCACCACTTCCCAGGTTAATAACGACTAATTTGCTCATTTCAGGGGGGCTACAGGGTAAAAATGCAAGAATTTCTAAGCGATAGTGAGATTCTCGCATTTTTAGTTAGAAAAGTGAATCTCTAGCGTTTTGGGTTTACGTCTTTACCAGGCTGAGCTAGACCCGCAGCTCCGGCGATCGCACCCGTCGCTACAGTAAAACTCGCAGGATCAGCATTTTTGTATAAAATAGTCAGCCCGATCGCTCCACCTACTAATGCCATAAAAATGGGGGTCAAAGCTCGGATTATGTCAGCATTGAGAAGTTTCATTAGGGGACTCCTAGTTTTCGGTTCTATCGGTTTCTATGTTTGAGATTGGCTTGTTCTATTACTTGTCTAAGCTCGATATGCGAAAGTAAATGTTTTTTAGTTACGTCATCATCAGTTCTAGCCTCTGTAAATTTCTAAGTTGTCAGATGCGGTATGGTTGAGCATCTTGACTTTATATGAATGTATCGGATTTACACTTATGCAGTTGTGGCTCTATAGCTCTATAGGAATAGAAACTGCACAAGCTTGAACAGCTTTCATCTATCTACAGAGCAAGAAACCACTAACTCATAAGTAGAAAGAACCATGACAACCACATCCTTTATTGCTACCATTTCCTCCGCTGTTACGTCCGTTGCTACACCTGCTTTTATTCGAGCTTTAACTCCCATTGTCTTGGCGACGATTGGTGGAGGAACTGCTGTTCTTGTAATCTTTAATCCAGGTAAAATTTCTAATGAAAACCTTACGGCTGGAATGACATTCGCAGGAACAGCAATTACAGCCGCCGCTGCTCTAGCCCAACCTGGCAAAGATCCTAACTCAGACAAGCCGTAAGCATTGCTGGATGGAACAAGGTTATGCACTCTATTAAGAGTAGAAAAGATTAGATTTGGTATCTAAATTCACCTGAAGGAGAACGAGCTATGCATGTACTAAAGAATCAATCGAAGTTAAGATCAACTTATAGCGGCAAAGCTACCGTAGATAAAGTTACCCACCAAAATAAACGCTGTCGTGTCAAGTTTCACGGGGTTTATTGGTCAGCAGAAGCGGTCAATCCCTTTTCCTTTCAACCCAACGATCTCGTGAAAGTAGTAGGACGAAAGGGTTTAGTTTTATTAATTAAACCCTTCTCTGATTGAAGTATGGCGATCGCAGATAGTCCCTAACAGGCAAGTTTATCAAGTCTTTTATGAAATCTAAGGAGAAGCGTATGAAAAATCTGAATCATAGAGAACGTCGGGCGCGATCGCCCAGTTTCTTACTAACTTCTCAACTGAACAATTTGATAGTGCATCAGTTAATTTCCATCGCAACTATCAACAGACAGCGAAATGAATCGAGATATGGCAGCGTTGCTGATTCTAATACAAGACAGCACTTCATCAGCTTCAGGGAACACCATAACGCCTTCAAATTAGAAATGATTTAAGGGTGCAATCAACTTAATGTTCAGTTTAATGTTCAATCAAATAGTATCAAAATCTACTAAGGAGATTAACTCATGGATGGATCAAAGCGGTCAAAGGATGTAGATGAAAGGTTCAAAGATGTAGATAACAGGTTGAAGGATGTAGATGAAAGGTCAAAGGGAAATTTAAAGGTTCTATATGACCGTATCAATGACCATATCAAAGATTTTCAAGGGTTGTATGTTGGACTTGCTACTGCTCTTGTGAGTATTGCTGTTGGAGGATTGGCAATTCAGTCAGCAAATATTCAAGCAAATGCGGCAATTCAGGTAGCGGAGGCTCAAGCAAAAGCGACTCTCACGGCAGAGCGAAAAACAATCCTCAATGAATACATTGAGAGGGTAAAAGATGTTCTTGATGATAAAGGCTCTATTGATGTAAAAAAAGAACTGATTCAAGCTAAATCATTCGCCGCCTTACGGATCTTAGATGGTCAGGGTAAAGGATATGTAGTTCGTTTCCTTAACGAATATCACCTAATTGCCAATCAGCCAAAAATTTCTTTGTCGGGAGCTGATTTGACACAAATTAACTTACATGATGCTTGGCTACCTGATATTAATCTGAAAGGTGCTTATCTATCGGGGGGGATTTTACATAATACCAGTCTGAAGAGAGCAAATTTAGCGGGTACAGATCTAAAAAATGCAGATCTGACAGGTGCAAATCTAGAAGGTGCAAATCTGAAAAGTGCAAATCTAGAAGGCGCAAATCTGACAGGTGCAAATCTGAAAGGTGCAAAGTTCTGCAACACCATATTGCAGAGTAGAAACTCAGTTTGTCCGTAGTATTCGTGTCAATAGATACAAAGTATTATGGGTATTTAAGCAGCTTCTATCGTTCGTTTCGATCGCTATCCTTGACTTTTAGTTACGTGCCCCCCAACCTTCAAAGTTAGGGGGCTTTTGCATCCAAGCTCCTAGCAAGACTGATGCCGTTCTTTGATGAAAAGCAGATTTGTGTAGTTTCTATTTAGAGAAAGCTGCCAGACAGATCACAACAAACTGCATAAGCTTAAAACTCTGACATCTATCCATTTAAGTGATTAGATGCGAATATCAGGGGATATCAGGGAAATACAATCACTATGGAAACTTCATCAAGATATTGGAAGATTTGCCAAATCAGTCTTACCCACGAACGAGCCGGATACGAGTACCGATCGCTCCCCCTAGCCCAGGAGTTTTTCCAGACCCAGTTCTCCGATTCATCCACCGCTCAAAACAGCATTCAAACTACGCTCCTGTCACAATTTCAGGCTCCAGAGGTGGCGATCGCACCAACTCAGAGCGCCCAAGCTGGACTTTGCTTACGATGTAACGTTTCTTATCCCATCCTCAAAGCCTGCCAAAAAATTGACAACTCATACGGCGGCGACAAGCAGTTTACTTATCACGATTTACTGCCCTTTGTCCTCAACGATGATGGTAAAGAACTCTTTATTTTTAGCAGTGATGGCAAAACCCAACTCAAGTTAGATAGCTCTGGCAACCCCCAGCCGACAACGTTCAAAACTTTTACCGTTGAAGTGTTGCGTACTTTTAAGTCAGATTCTCCCTCAAGCATGAGCTTAGATAATTGGGCGTTTTTGCAAACTAAACAATACCCCGAACTCAAGAAATTCTTATCTGAATTTGGGTTTCAGCATCATAGTGATTGGTCACTCTTGAACCGAGCCAGACCGAAACAACTAGAACAACTATCAGAGCGCGATCGCCTTTTGGTAGAAGCCTTCCATGCAGTGTATCGGCGCGATCGACGGCAGCAGTCTGGTGTGGGTAAATGTCCAGATCCCAACACCGCTCAATTGTCAGAGATCCGCCTCCAATTAGAGAAGCAATGCATTGTCATCTCTACCCCTATCGCTGTCTTAAAAGCACTTAAACAAGTTGCTCAGCAGTTAAGACAACATGACATCTGGAGCTACAGAACTCCCCTAGAAGTTCAAAACGTAGAGAGCGGCAATTATGAACTGAGATACGATCTACCCGCTCATGCCTTAGATGAATTAGATGGAGAGCAGCAAGAGTTTCTAGAGTTTCTACAGCAGCGGCTCCAGCTTGCGTTGGCTCAAGCGATCGAGCAAGGCATTGCCGCCCATCTCATGCAATTAGAAAAAAGCAGAAAGTATGCCCAATTTGCTTCTAGCTTTGTGTCTGGATTGCAGCGCTATTACTGTGAGGGAATGTCTCTTAGAGAGATTGGACCGCAGTTAGGCATGAGCAGTTGGGATCAAGCCAGACGAGTCCTCAATCCGGGAGAGTTGCTGAGCCAGGTGCGTGCCTTGACTGTGCAACAACTATTCGACCAAATTCTAAAAAAAGCTCAGTCTTATGGTCTTGTCTCGGATGCTTCAGAACCTGGCTATCTTAAAACCTTAGCCGAACAGATTGAAGCCTTTATCGATGCAGAGATCTTTGCAGAGGCAGCGACCGAAATTAAGGCAGGAAAGAATCGGTTGATGAATAGTGTCTACGCCCAGCAGTTAAAACTTTACTTTAAACAAAACGCATAGAGGAATCGAATCATGATTAGTTCTCAGTTGCATTCAACCGATTTTAGGATTTTGTTACCCGAAACAATTTGGCTAGAATCTGAGCATTTTGACCAAGCCAGAAGCATCAGTAAACGACTGAGTAGCAATGAAGTGCGTCAGTGGGAAACCTATCTCAGTGCCTTAGCGTTACTGGGCTTTGAATCATGGTTGCAAAAGCAAATACCTGATCAAACGATTCAACGTGATGTGAATCAGACTGAGGCTTTTTATCTCCAGGTCGGTGAATTTAAACTTTGTTTACTGGCAACAGAACAGATTTTAGATGAAGTGGTGAACATTCCCAAAACTATTCTTGAACAACCCAGACTGGCGGCTCATTTCTATGTAGTGCTAGAAGTTTTGGAAGAGCAGGAACAGGCGATCGCCCGAGGCTTTCTCCGACACGATGAACTGATGAGCTATTATCATCAAGCTGATCAATCTGTGCCAGAAAGTGAGATCTATTCCCTGCCGCTCTCTGCCTTAGATGCTGAGATCAACCATCTGGTAGTTTATGCACGTTACTCCACTCCCAGTGCCATTCTTCAGCCAGAAGTTTCTGCTGCGCCTGACAAAGTAACAAGCAATTTAACGACAGATTTAACGACAGATTTAATGGCAGATTTAACAGTAGTTAGAACTCGTTTAGGTCAGTGGTTGCAGGGAACTTTGGATCAAGGCTGGCAGGCGATCGATACTTTGATTAATCCAGAAGCCACTCTAGCCCTGAGTCCGCGACAGTTATCATCGGGTACAAAGGGTGGTAAATTAATCAACTTCGAGATGCAGTTAGGAACCCAGACTGTGGCGCTAGTGGTGACTGTGGTGCCAGAGGAAGAGGAGAAGCTGGGAATTGGTATTCAGGTATTGCCAGTAGGTGAGGCAGCCGTTCTACCGCCTCAGCTCAAGCTAACTTTGTTATCTAAGGCAGAAGAAGTTTTACAGGATGTTCAATCCAGGGGACAAGACAACTATATTCAGTTGAGACCATTTAAAGGAAAACGAGGAACCAACTTTAGCATTGAAGTCAGCTTGAATGGAATCAATGTCAAAGAAGCCTTTGAACTTTAAGATGAACAAAACTGTAGTCATCCATTTGGGCAACGGTGATCTAACGCATGGTTTTCCTGATATAAACGTTCGATTATGGGACGATCGCCAGCCTCGTGCAGAACAGTTTGTGGGCAGTCTACCTGCCATTCCTGCTCTAGTCGAATCCTATCGAGTCTGGCAGTCTACGTATCGGGCTTTGTGCGATCGCCTGTTGCTGCGCTCTGGTTCTGTAGCGGCTGAGAGTGGACTAGAAATTGAAGAAGGGGGCATTACCCATGTTTCTCAGGTCAGCTTTCAAACCCTCAGTCGCCAGCTTCAGCAGCAAGTTAATGTCTGGCTTCAATCCGAGGGATTTATCAGCGTTGAGCAACAACTGCGATCGCGGCTCCATCCTGATGCAGAAATTCAGGTGATTTTTGAGGTTGATGATGACCTATTGCGCCGCTTGCCCTGGCACTGTTGGGACTTTTTTCAGGACTATGCCAATGCAGAAGTGGCGCTGAGTTGCCCTGAGTACAAATATCGAAAGGCATCACGTCCTCCAGCTACTAGAAAGCGCGTCAGGATTTTGGCGATTTTGGGCAACAGCCAAGGAATTAACGTTGAGACAGAGCGCCAGATTCTTGAGGATCTGCCTGATGCTGAAACCCATTTTCTGGTCGCTCCTTCGCGTCAAGAACTCGACCATCAGCTTTGGGATGAGCGTGGCTGGGATATCTTATTTTTTGCAGGGCATAGCCGCACTGAGGGAAAAGTCGGACGCATTTATATTAACGAGAATTTAGCTCACAATAGTTTAACAATTGAACAGCTTAGAGAAGCCCTTAATACCGCGATTGATAACGGGTTGAAGCTGGCAATTTTTAATTCCTGCGACGGAGTGGGATTAGCGCAGGCACTAGGAGAGTTGTCCATTCCGCATGTAATTGTGATGCGAGAGCCTGTCCCTAATCAGGTGGCTCAAGAGTTTTTTAAGGGTTTCCTCAAGGCATACGCGATCGAACGATTGCCTCTCTACCAAGCAGTTCGTCAAGCACGCCGCAGGTTACAAGGGCTAGAAGACGATTTTCCCGGTGCCTCTTGGCTACCCGTGATTTGCCAAAACCCAGCGATCGCTCCACCCACTTGGCTACAGCTTGGAGGAATGCCTCCTTGCCCTTATCAAGGTTTATTTGCCTTTCAAGAAGAGAATGCACAGGTATTCTTTGGACGAGAGCAGTTTACAAAGAGCCTGGTATTAGCCGTTAAGCGCAAAACATTAGTTGCGGTTGTGGGTCCCTCTGGAAGCGGCAAATCTTCCGTTGTTTTTGCTGGATTGGTGGCAAGTCTGCGATCGTCGAGCGCACAAAGCTCGCCGCCCTGTATTGTTTCCTTCCGTCCTAATGTCAGTCCTTTCGATGCCTTAGCTGAGGCACTAGCCAAGGAACTGCCTGAAGTTATTGCTACCCAAAAACCATCTCTTCTAAAAGGCGATCAATCTACTCGCTTCAAAGCTCTGGAACTAGCGGTCAGTCTTCAGCACGATAGTCATGCACTCTGCCAACTCATTGAAGCATGGGTTCGACGCAATCCAAGCACCCATCTATTACTCATTGCAGACCAGTTTGAGGAAATTTATACCCTTTGTACTGAAGCAGACCGTCAGATCTTTTTAGAGGCTCTACTAAATGCCGTGCAGCTTGCTCCAGCTTTTACCCTGGTGCTGACCTTACGCGCCGATTTTTATGGATATGCTCTATCCGATCGCCGCTTTAGCGATGTCTTGCAGGGTTCTGTCTACAATTTGGGACCTATGAGCCGGGAGGAGCTACAGCAGGCGATCGCTCAACCCGCTGCCCAAATGCAGGTGAAGCTGGAAGAAGGATTAGCGGATCAACTGATTCAGGCAACCTGGGAACACGCTGGGCGATTGCCGTTGCTGGAGTTTGCTCTCACCCAACTGTGGGCAAAGCAGCAAGCAGGCTGGCTGACCCATCGAGCCTATGCCGATATTGGTGGAGTGGAGGAAGCGATCGCCAATCACGCGGAGGGCGTGTATTCGCAATTAGAGAAGCGCGATCGCCAGCGCGTTCAGCAAATCTTGGTGCAACTCGTGGAGCCGAGAGCAGGAATTGATCCGAGCCGCCGCTTAGCCACAAGGGATGAAGTAGGAGAGGCAAATTGGGATTTGGTGACACAGCTTGCTTCTTCTCGATTAGTGGTCACAAACCGCAATGAGGCAACGGGGGAAGAAACGGTAGAAATTGTTCATGAAGCATTGCTAAGAAGCTGGGGACGATTGGAGAAATGGATAGAGGTAGATGGAGAGTTCCGTCGCTGGCAAGAGGGTTTGCGGATTGTTAGGCGGCAGTGGGAGAGTAGCAGTCAGGACGACGAAGCTTTATTGCGAGGCAAACGGTTAACCGACGCAAAGTATTGGTATGACAGCCGTAATGGAGAACTGAGTTCGAGAGACAAACAGTTTATTCAGCTAAGTCTAGCGGCACAGGCACAAGAAAATAAAAGGCGGAAGCGGCGGCGAAAGGCGATCGTTTTTGGCTTAATTGCGGGTTTAGCAGCAGCGTTAATGTTAGCGGGATTGGCTTGGGGAGGATGGCAACAAGCAGCTCTTAGCGAAGTCCGTGCCATCAGGATCAGCTCAGATGCTCTTTTTAAGTCGGATCAAGCCTTTAATGCCCTTGTGGAGGCACTCCGATCTGAGCAAAAGCTTAAAACATTAGCCTGGTCAAATGAAGATACTCGGACTGGGGTTGAGCTAGCGCTGCGGCAGGCAGCCTCCAGAGTGGTTGAGCAAAATCGGTTGGCGGGGCATGACGGTGGAGTGACTGCCGTTGCATTCAGCCACGATGGTCAAATGATTGCTTCAGCCAGTAAAGATCACACGGTCAAACTTTGGAACCGTAACGGCTCCTTGATCAGGACGCTTAAAGGACATGAGAATGAAGTTTGGGGGGTTGCCATCAGTCCTGACGGCAACCTAATTGCCTCTGCCAGTAACGACAAGACCGCTAAACTCTGGAATCGAGATGGTGTTCTGATCACAACTTTTAAGGGACATAGTAACGAGGTGAATGCTGTCGCCTTTAGCCCAGACAGTCAAACGATTGCTTCGGCAAGCAATGACCAGACCATCCAACTCTGGAAACTAGATGGCTCTTGGATTAAAACATTTAAGGGACACAGCAGTAGTATTAATGCTGTCGCTTTTAGCCCGGACAGTCAAATGCTTGCCTCGGCGAGTGATGACAACACTATCCGACTCTGGGAACCGGATGGTACGCTAATAAACACGCTTAAGGATCATACTAACTCAGTTCGAGGCGTGGCATTTAGTCCCGATGGTCAATGGATCGTTTCAGCCAGTTTAGATCAGACCATCAAACTTTGGCGATCGGATGGCACTCTTTTTTCCACTTTCCCGTCTCAGGTCAATACAGTTCAAGACGTTAAGTTTAGCGCTGACAGTCAACAGATTGTCTCAGCAGGCGATGACAAAACAGTCAAACTTTGGAGGCGAGACGGGACTTTACTCAGAACCCTGAAAGGTCATAGCAATGGGGTAATGGGTGTTGCCTTCAGCCCTGACGATGAAACTATTGCTTCCGCCAGCCTAGATGGCACGGTTAAACTCTGGAAGCTCAAGAACCCCTTGCAAACTACCCTCCATGGTCACAGGGATACGGTTTGGGATGTTGCATTTAGCCCCGACGGTCAAACTATCGCGTCAGCGAGTGATGATCACACAGTCAACCTCTGGAACCAGGATGGTTCTCTTCAAACCACGCTTAAGAAACATACCGCTCCGGTTTATGGCGTGGCATTTAGCCCCGACGGTCAAACTATCGCGTCAGCAAGCGTTGATCACACAGTTAACCTCTGGAACCAGGATGGTTCTTTCCAAACCACACTCAAAAAACATAGTGATTGGGTCACTGGGGTGACATTTAGCCTTGACAATCAGTTGATTGCTTCATCTAGCCGCGATCGCACGGTCAATCTCTGGAAGCGGGACGGCTCTCTCCTGAAATCGCTTAGGCATACAGACCGCGTTTGGGGAGTTGCGTTTAGCCCAGATAATCAGCTCATTGCATCAGCGAGTAATGACAAAACGATTAGGCTCTGGAAACGAGATGGCTCTCTCCTGAAATCGCTCACTGGGCATACAGAGGCAATCCAGGCAGTAACATTTAGCCCAGATAATCAGCTCATTGCATCAGCGAGTAACGACAAAACGATTAGGCTCTGGAAACGGGACGGCTCTCTCCTAAAACCGCTCACTGGGCATACGGAGGCAGTGAATAAAGTCGCATTTCGCCATGATGGTCAACTCCTTGCCTCAACGAGTGTTGATAAAACAATCAAATTGTGGAACAAGGATGGCTCTTTATTGACTACGCTCAATGGATATAGCGAGGGGATGCTTGGCGTTGCATTTAGCCCTGATGATCAGACGCTTGCGGCAACCAGTGTAGATGGAACGGTGACGCTGTGGAATATGCCGCGTGTCTTAGATGTCAAAGCACTTCCCTCTTATGGTTGTGACTGGCTACAAGATTACCTGGAAACCAATTCACAGATAAGTGAGAGCGATCGCCACCTTTGCAAGTGAGAGCGATCGCTATTGGTGTAGGGTTAGAAGCAGTACAGACTTAAGTTTTTAGCTCTTATACACTAACCCCCAGATGGATTACCAGAGCCACCAGAGCCTGTACCAGTGTCCTTAAGATTAGAGTTAGGAATACTGCCACCAGGTGGCTCCCCCTTATCCTGAGATACCTTCACATTTAAGGTATGAAAATTCTTCCAATCTGCTTCAGTTTCTGAATCAAGAATATGGATTCTCACCTCATCGTTTGCTTGATGCACCACTACCTTTAGCTCTAACTCAGCAGACTGAACTTTTAAGGAAGATTTGAGGAGTTCGTGTTCAAGGGTCTTAATTAGTTTACCTATTTCAATGTAGGGTTTTTGTGACATATAGATATACCTGGAAAAGTAAGGAATCTTGAGAAAATAATCTAACTAATCACCAATAGGATATGTTGAGCAATCTGACGTATTCTAACAATCTAAAATAAAATCATGCGTTTGTGCTTAATACTGCGGTATTTTTACCAGAATTAGGGCTACCGCCACCCTTAGGGTCACCAGAATCACCGTCACGCTTTCCTGTATCTTTTTTCTCTCCACCTTGTGCCACTTGCTTATCCTCTGCCACTAAATTCTCTGCTAGTGAATCTGCGGTAAACAAGAAAAGCAATGTGTTTTCACGAATACCATTACTATCATTAGAGAGGCTACGGAATTTGATTTGCATTTTTTGTTCCTTTGAGATGTTCTATGACTTGATAGATGCTGCACAAAACAACTGATGCACTAACCTGAAATAGAAATGAGAATATGAATTTATAGACCGAGACGAAACATTCAAATGAAGTTAAAAGTGCATAAATTTATTACTTGAGTAACTTTTCGAGGAACGGCTGGTATTGGATACAAGTTGCTACAACTAATTTGCCCTGAAGCACTATCCTCAGTATCGCTATGGGAATGAAAGTTAATGGCTAAAAAGAAGCGATCGCTGCTAACTGTCAGCGATCGCTTTATTGGTAGTAGTAGCGTGACGAATGTCATTGATCCGGGAACAGCTCATAGGTCAACCCATCAGCGAGTAAATAGGGCTGTTGTGGCATCAGTAGGTGGCCTAGCCGAGTCAAACTATCGTGAACAAGACTTAAATAGTTGGCGGCTATGAAGGAGTATTATCCCCTCCATAGCCTTCTCACCTCTCCTTCAAAATAGCGATATAGTCTGGTGGCTATTATCTTCACTACATCGTGACAGAGATATTGCCACTGGCAAGCGTTGAACCTGCCGTTAATTTTGCAATCTGCACTTGTTTTTGACCGCCCATTCCATCTATATCGAAGAATAAACGTCCTGAAGATGCCTGGTAGACAAAGCCAGTCTTTGCAGTGTCAGCAGTAGAGCCAAGGGTAAGGCGATCGGACGACAGATTACCTTGCTTGAGATGTCCCTCTAGCCCTTTGGTTGAGACCACGATTTTGTCACCCTGCACTGCTTGAAAGTCAGTGATGATGTCAAAATTCTTGTCTGAGGAACTGAGGATGAAGCGATCGGCATCGGCACCGCCAGTCAGCCGATCTCGACCTTGACCACCCATCAAAGTATCATTGCCCACACCACCAAACAGGCGATCGTTGCCTACGCCACCGGAGATAATGTCGTCTCCCAAATCGCCCATCAGCCAGTCTTGTCCGTCTCCACCGTTGAGCAAGTCATTACCAGATTGACCATAGAGATAGTCATCTCCAGCTTGACCGTCAACTTTATCGACACCATCTCCAGCATAGAGATAGTTATTGGCTGCATTGCCGATCAATAAGTTATCCAAACTGTTTCCTGTACCATTAACGGCGTTCAAACCCGTTAAGCTCAAATCTTCAATGTTGTCAGATAAGCTATAGCTAGCGGATGAAAGAACCGTGTCATGACCCTGATTAGTTGACTCTATAATCGTATCGGTGCTGGCATCTACACTATAGAAATCGTCCCCTAGTCCACCTGACATCACATCATTGCCCTCTTGACCCAGCAACTTATCGTTGCCTGCTCCACCGTAGAGGTGGTCATCTCCTAGCCCTCCGTCTAGAGTGTCATCACCTAATCCACCTGTTAACTGATCGTTGCCAAGGAGTCCAAAGATAGAGTCTCCTTGATCATTGCGGCTGACGAGAACATCGTCACCGTTTGTACTAACAGGTGAATTAACGGGATTAACAGGTTTCGGATCAACTGGATCATTTATAGAGGATGGAAGATCAACAGGTTTCGGATCAATAGGTTTGGGATCAACAGGCTTCGGAATAACTGGTTTGGGATCAATAGGTTTTGAAGTAACTGGATCATTTACAGAAGGTGGAAGGACAATGGGTTTTGGATCAACTGGTTTTGGATCAACTGGATCATTTACAGAGGGTGGAAGAACAATGGGTTTTGGATCAACTGGTTTTGGATCAACTGGATCATTTACAGAGGGTGGAAGAACAATAGGTTTTGGATCAACTGGATCATTTACAGAGGGTGGAAGGACTGGAGTTGGAGTCGGACTGGGAACCGGAGCTGGCAAGTTAGAATCAGGATTGGTATCACCGCCGCCAAACACCTGCGTCCAGTAGTTCTTGAGGTTCTTCGAGCCTGTATCATTTTCTAGATAGGCATAGCCAACGCCTAGGTCTATAAATTTAGGGTTGAGCATATTGGCGAGGTGTTTGGGGCTGTGAATCCACGCTTGTACCGCTGATTCCGGTGTCAGTTGGTTTGTGCCACCCGTAATGTTTTCAGCTACTAGCGTATCCGGTAGGTGCTTCGCCGCATCTATGATGTGCCCATACCCGACCAGTGCGGCGCGATCCCAGGGTTGGGAGCCGTTTTTACCCGGATGGTCAAAATAGTCTTGGTCAGCCATCTCGTCTGAATGGCTTTGAGCTGCGGCATTTAGTTCTAAATTGGCTTTGAGTGGAGGTAGACCCTTCTGAGCGCGAAATTCGTTTGTTAGTTCGAGGACTCGGGTGATGAAAGCGGAATTTGTAGTCGCCATAGTAATTGTTCCTTTGTTTAGGGTTGTGGATCAGTACTTGATTTATCTACAGCAAATAGCAAGGGGCTAGGATGGAAGCTGTTCGTCCACTTTCGCCATCAAGACTTTTGTCTATTTCAGTTCTTTACTGATTCCCTGATGGCGATCGCCAGTTAGCCAATAAGTATATTCATTGACGCAAAGGCAATTAGCTAAGTTAAGTTATGCTGATGCAAGTGGTTTGATCGTCATTGCGTTGTAGTAGATAACCAAGTTCATGATCAAATGTAAGCAGATGTTTCTTATCATTGAAAAAATAACAGTAACAGAGCTGCCAATAATCATCGTAAACAGAGATACTAAGAGTATCTTTTGAATTGATTTTTGAGAGTTTTTAGACATAATTTCTCTCTCAAAAGGTTGAGCTTAGGAAAGTTAAGAACGAGTGAGATTCATTCAAATGAGCTTGCCCTGCTACGTTCAATTAGTAGGTTTCGACGTTTTGAACTAATGCAGTTAAAGCGTAAAAAAAACAGTAACGGATGCAGCTACTTCAAATATTTATGACCTTATTCATATTTCAACGGCAACGAACTATCGCTCAGGCAACGATTGCTTTTGAGGAGACTAATTCTAAGCTTACCTTTGTATCACAATGGAGAGTTCTTATCGCTTAGGAGTCTTGCAAAAATAACTCAGCCAGTAGTGGGGAATTTTCTTGGCAGAATTCGATGGTTCTATTCACCATGAAACTCATCAGGCTCAATGAGAATTTCATTGAATTCATCCTCTGAGATTCCAATTCCCTTTGCATAAAGATTCTCGTCCAATTCAGCTTGAATCATCTCAAGCCCAACACTCACCCAGCCTTGATTGAGGGGCAAGTCGTAAACCCCATAGGGAATCACCTTTCCCAGTTCCTGATCAACAAAATCATAAGCATTAACCGGACGCGGATCTTGTTTTGGTCGCCATTTATTGCCCCCGTTGTAGAACTCCCCAATCAGCTCCCGTTTCTTGGCATCCACCGAAATCACAGGTTGTCCTGCTTGCTGCTGTTGTTCTACTCGCTCACTAATATGTCGAATACGTACTGGTCTGACTCAAACCATTGTTTAGCATACCAACCTGAACAGATTGGAACACAAGACTTTACCCTAATAAAAACAACTAAAGGTTGGTTGATCAGCAACATAGACACTATCACCAAAGGTGCTGATGTTATCGATACGCATGACTGTCCTTGATTGCCCAACATCTTGATTATCCGGTAAAATTACGTCAGACAAATTCTTGCCGTTGAACGTGAATCGATTCAAAATCCTGTTGCGAAGGCTGCCATTATGACCACAGAATCAGCCCATACGTTAGCCGTGGCTCAGCAAGCCTTTACCCACTTTGAACATGGACTTGCGACGGGAGACTGGCAAGCCTTCCTCGATATGCTCACCGACGATTTCTCATTCTGGTTTCCGCTGGGTCAGTTTCACGGGTTAAATGTCGGCAAAGATCGGGCGATCGCCTTCCTCCAGTATGTTTCTGAAGTCTATAGCGACGGGATCACGTTGACCCTCGATCGCGTCACCAGTAATGAAACAACCGTTGTTTTCGAGTTCCGCGATCAAGGACTCATGTGGGGAGAACCTTACAAAAATCGAGTGGCTGTTTCGTTCGATGTCCGTGGCGATAAAATTTGTGGATATCGAGAGTATTTAGGCAGCGACGGTAAATCGAATTAATGCCGTCATTCACGTTGAATCACGCTCCTAGCGCTTTATCCCATTCCAATTGATGACTTAAGCCATACTCAATAAAATCCTCTGTTTTAGCTTGATCATTCTTACCGAAAACACCCAAGCTATAAGGATTTTCTTGCATCCGCTGTCTGACTAACTCCTGCTCGAACTGGATCACTTCGTCTCTGGGCTGATCTGTCTTGAAGAAATCTACAACCAAAACAGTTCTTTCGTAGTCCGTATAATTATGTGGACAGTGAGGATAACTGTGATCTAAAACCATAAATTCGCCTTCATGCCAATAAAGCTTGTCATGGCATATTTTCATGGCGATATCACCTTCAGGCACAATTAATCCTAAATAACCACGATTCATATGCGGGTTATTATTTATATGTAGTTTGACATCCAATCCTGGAAGAAATGTCCCAAAATACACATTTCTGAGAACGTCATCGATCGCATTTGTTTTGGCGATCGCCTTTGTTAACGCTGGAAAATATCGTGTTCTTAATTCAAGTGCTTTTTCTGAAACATTCTGTAATTCATACTGCGGATATTGAAGGTGATGCACTTGAATATAGTGTTCAATAAACAGTCCTTGAAAGAACACACCGAAAGCACTATATTTCGACTTGCCTTTGGTCTTAATTGTTTTACTTTTAGGACCCATGACATCCAAAGCAAATTGCACCTCTTCCGGGGAGGCGTTCTGCATAAATGATGTAAATTCATCTCGAATAACGTGCCAGTTCTCCTGAAGGATGTTCAGAAAAGGAAACTGTTTAGGATCTAAATGATACTCGTTAAACTGTTCCATCGTTTTTTCCTCCATCGTTTTTTCCTCCTAGACAAGACTAAACTCAACCTGCTGTAATTTCATTCTAGAATTTTTACTACTAAGCAGCCTATTATTAAGCAGCCTGAGAGAGAATGGGTCTCACTAATTTTGCAGGAGGCGCTGTGTCCGAAACTCTAGTTCTGGATAGACTGATCAAAAACGTTCGCGTGGTTCGTCCAAACCAATCTGGCGTAGAGCGCCTGGATTTGGGAATTAAAGATGGTAAATTCGTTCAAATTTCGCCCGAAATTAGCGTTGATCAAGCGAAAGAGGTATTCGACGCTCAGAACCTACTCGGCTTTCCAGGTGTGGTAGATGCCCACATGCACATCGGCATTTACCAACCGCTTGATCAAGACGCGATCGCTGAAAGTAAAGCAGCCGCCATGGGAGGCGTGACGACCAGCCTGAACTATATCCGCACAGGTCAGTATTATCTAAATACAGGTGGCTCTTATAAAGAGTTTTTTCCAAAGGTGCTGGCATTATCAGAGGGCAACTTTTTTGTCGATTATGGTTATCATGTCGCGCCGATTAGCGCTCAGCATATTGACGAAATGCAATGGTTATTTGAGCAGCATGGCGTTACTTCATTCAAAATTTTTATGTTTTATGGAGGGTATGGTCTTCATGGTCTTTCTGACCAACAGAATCTATTTCTGATGATCAACAAAGAAGAGCGCTATGACTTTGCTCACTTTGAATTCATTATGCGCGGCTTGTCTCAACTGAGAGAACGTTACCCAGCCCTACAAAATACGATCAGCCTCAGTTTGCACTGCGAAGTCGCCGATATTCTGAATGCCTATACCAAAATCGTGCAGCAAGACGCGACCCTGACTGGACTAAGTGCTTATAGCGCCGCTCGTCCGCCCCACTCAGAAGGGCTAGCCATTTGTATTGCATCTTATCTGGCTCACGAAACGAACTGTGTCAACATCAATTTGCTGCATCTCAGTTCTCGCAAAGCGATCGAAGCAGCTCTGATGATGCAAGCCACGTTCCCCTACATCAATTTCAGGCGAGAAGTTACAGTCGGTCATCTCCTACTCGATGTCGAAACCCCCGCAGGTAAATGGGCAAAAGTGAATCCTCCCATTCGACCGCGATCGGATGTTGAGTATCTATGGGATGCCGTGATGCAGAATCAGGTGGATTGGATTGTCAGCGATCATGCCTGCTGCTCTGCGGAGAAAAAAGCTAGTCTCCAAGACCCGGACAATATTTGGCTAGCGAAGGCTGGGTTTGGGGGGACAGAATATCTCCTCTCAGGGATTGTCAGCGAAGGCAGCAAGCGAGGTATGTCCTACAATCACATGGCAAGGTTACTGTGTTGGAATCCGGCGCAACGCTTCGGTCTTTCGCAAAAGGGCGACATTGCGATCGGGTATGATGCTGACCTGGTGCTAGTCGATCCGAATGAAACGTTTGTGGTTCGGGCTGCTGAATCTGAGTCGAAACAAGGGTATACCCCTTTTGAAGGCATGGAGTTAACAGGACGAGTCAAACAGACGTTCTTGCGCGGAAATTTAATTTACGATCGCGGGCAGGTGCTGGGTTCACCGCAGGGACGTTATTTGAAGCGATCGCCTGAAGGGGAACTTACCCGCAATCAGAACTCTACTTGACCTCCGCGATCGCCTTAAACTGTGCTTCATTAATTCGCCCTGCTTGATACAGCGTATCTGTGACCTCCGCGATCGTCAGAGCCGAATGGGCGCGATAGCCATGTTCGTGTAGTTTTTCTTTGACACCCTGCCCATGATCGAGAAATACCACAATATCCTGCACCTGTAAGCCAGCCGATTGCAGCTTTGCCGCCCCCTCCATCGCGCTATTGCCACTAATCAAAATGTCATCGACCACTACGATCGTTTCTCCCAGCTCAAAATTGCCCTCAATCAACCGCCGCGTCCCATGCGCCTTCACCTCCTTGCGAGGAAAAATCATCGGATAATTGAGCCGCAAAGCCAATCCAGTCGCAGTCGGCAAAGAGCCGTAAGGAATACCCGCAATGCGATCGAAGCTCAGATCTTGAAGAATCTCCGTGTAAGCAGTCAGGACTTGATGAAATAGCTGTGGATTCGAGAT